>JALSRZ010000157.1 GCA_026984515.1 Thiohalobacter sp.
TCAAGCCCACCCAGCTCAAGGCTCTGATCAGGCTCCCGCCTCAGACCTTGACCTAAAATCCGCGCTGCGGCCAAGGCTGTGAGAAATTCGGGCTAGCCCGCATTTCTCACCGACTTCCTGCTGCGGCGGCGTTACAGGTAGCGCCCGCCTGCGGCAATGGCAATGACGAGCAGGCCGAGGCTGAGGTTGATGCCTACGATGAGCCGGATCTGGTTGAGTCGCTTGCCGGCTTCCGGCCACTGTTCGGTGACCACGGCTTCCTTCAGGCGCCGGAACGGTGCGAAATAGAGGTGCAGGAACAGCAGGATCATCAGCCACCCGAGCCCCTGCATCAGGTGAATGTGCAGGCCGACGTTAGCCATGCCGCCAAACAGGCTGAATACCATCCAGTAGCCGCTCAGTGGCAGCAGCAGGATGCACACCCATACCCAGGGGAAGAAACGCCTGAATACCTGCGTCCAGAGTTTCAGGCGCTGCGGTGGTTCGAACTGCTGAACGGCTACCGGGCGCAGGACCTGGTGGGCAAAGAACATCCCGCCCACCCACAGCACGGCGGACAAAATGTGTACAACGATGGCCAGGCTGGCTGTGGTCATGTCGGGTTACTCTGGTTCGTGGTGAGGGCGGCATTGTACCCAGTGGCACCCGCAGCGGCTACGTATCCCTGCCGGGTTTCGGGTGGGCAAAACAAAGGGGGCAGGGTGATTCCTTACACGGCATCACGGTGAAGGCTGGACGAAAGCGCCTGCACGTTGAACGCTGCAGGCGGCCCGAAGGGCGAGCGGAACGGGTCATGTGGCGCTCCCGGGAATTGGCGTGGTTTAATAAAGCCTTCCATAACAACTAATTACTAATGCCCCACCGGCTATGGTCCGGGTGCTTTCCCGACGCGCCACCCGGCGTAGTCGCCGCCGGGCTGCAAACCGTTCGCTGTTCGGGTAAAGTGCGCGATCTTGATTTTACCCGCAGTTTCCAATTTAAAGAGGCCCGGATTATGCCAGATTACAAGATTGCCCCGTCTATTCTGTCCGCGGACTTTGCCCGCCTGGGCGAAGAAGTGGATAACGTGCTCAAATCCGGAGCAGACATCGTGCATTTCGATGTCATGGACAACCACTACGTCCCCAACCTGACGATCGGCCCGCTGGTATGTGATGCGCTGCGTAAACACGGCGTGACCGCCGAGATCGATGTACACCTGATGATCAAGCCGGTGGATGCACTGATTCCCGATTTCGCCAAAGCGGGTGCCAGTTACATTACCTTTCACCCGGAAGCCAGCGAGCACATCGACCGCACCCTGCAGTTGATAAAGGGCGAGGGGTGCAAGTCGGGCCTGGTATTCAACCCGGCCACGCCGCTGGACTACCTGACCTATGTGCTCGACAAGGTGGACATGGTATTGCTGATGTCGGTCAACCCCGGTTTCGGCGGCCAGAGTTTTATCCCGGCTACGCTCGATAAATTGCGTGAAGCGCGCAGGATCATCGATGCATCCGGGCGGGATATCCGCCTGGAGATCGACGGTGGCGTGAAGGTTGACAACATCCGTGCAATCGCCGAGGCGGGCGCGGATACGTTCGTGGCCGGCTCCGCGATTTTCGGTGCTGCCAGCGACAGCGACGCCAATACCTATGACAGTGTCGTCAAGGCGATGCGCGATGAGCTGGCCAAAGCCGGCTGAGTAAACCGGGTACCGTCCATTGGCTATCCGCAAACCGGATATGATTCTCATCGACGTGGACGGCACGCTGGTCGACAGCGTGCCGGACCTGGCGTTTTGCGTGGACGAGATGATGCGCCGGCTGGGGCGAGCGCCCCGGGGGGAAAGCCGGGTGCGCGACTGGGTCGGCAACGGTGTCGAGCGGCTGGTGCGTCGTGCGCTGATCGGTCAGCTGGACGGAGAGCCGGACGAAGCGGAATTCCAGCGGGCCTACCCGGTTTTCCTGGAACTGTATGCCAAGAACACGTCGAAACGTTCCCTGCTGTACCCGGGTGTGCCGGAAGGGCTCGATTACCTTCGGTCGGCCGGTTATGCGCTTGGCTGTGTTACCAACAAGGCGGAACGGTTCACGATTCCGCTGCTCAGGGACCTGGGAATATACGATTATTTCAGCATCGTGATTTGCGGGGATACGCTGGAACACAAAAAACCGCACCCCGCGCCATTGCTGCACGCGGCAGAATTCTTTAAGGTTGAGCCTGCCAGGTCGCTGATGGTGGGTGACTCTATTAGTGACGTCAGGGCTGCACGTGCGGCGGGTTTCCAGATAGCCTGCCTGCCCTACGGCTACAATCATGGCGAGGACATCCGCGTCGCAGAGCCGGATGTCATCATAGAAACCCTCGCTCACCTGAAAACCGAACTGGAACAGGCTGCATGAACTTCACCGCAGAGACTGATTTACACGCACACAGGGAACGATGGTGGTCCTGATCCGCTGTCTGTCTGTGTGGCTCGTGCATAGTAAATGTCTCAACGGTGAAGACCATGACTCCTGAACACGTTAAAAAACTGGTCGGCGAAGGGTATAACCGCATTCCGGTAACCCGCGAAGTGCTGGCCGACCTCGACACTCCCTTAAGTACCTACCTGAAGCTGGCCAACGGTCCGTATTCCTACCTGTTCGAGTCTGTGCAGGGGGGCGAGAAATGGGGCCGCTATTCGATCATCGGGCTGCCGTGCCGTACCGTGGTGCGTGTGTATGGTGAGAAAATCCAGGTGCTCACGGATGGTGAGCCGGTCGAGGAAGTGCAGCACACCGACCCGCTGCAGTGGATAGAGGAATTCCGGCAGCGCTACCGGGAGCCACAGCTTGACGGGATGCCGCGTTTTGCCGGTGGGCTGGTCGGTTATTTCGGCTACGACACCGTGCGTTACATCGAACCCAGGCTCAGGGACGGGGTGAACGAAGATACCCTGCAGACGCCCGATATCCTGTTGATGGTGTCCGACGAGGTAGTGGTATTCGACAACCTTACCGGCAAGCTGCAGCTGATCGTGCACCTCGACAGCGCCGACGCGTGGGATGCAGGACAGGAGCGCCTCGACCAGCTGATGGAAGCCATGCGCCGGCCGGTGACAATCCCGGGCGCGCTGGAAAAATCACGCCAGGTGAGCGAAGACGATTTTGTGTCCGGCTTCACGCGTGAGGGGTTTGAGGCCGCGGTAGCCCGGATCAAGGAGTATATCGTCGAGGGTGATGCCATGCAGGTCGTGTTGTCGCAACGCCTGTCAGTACCCTTTCATGCACCGCCGCTGGACCTGTATCGCGCCTTGCGCGGGCTGAATCCGTCACCGTATATGTTCTACCTGGATCTCGATGATTTTCACGTAGTGGGCTCGTCGCCGGAAATCCTGGTGCGCCTGGAAGACGGGGTGGTCACCGTGCGCCCCATCGCCGGCACACGGCCGCGCGGCCGGGACGAGGCCGAGGATCAGGCGCTGGAGGCCGAATTGCTGGCCGATCCGAAGGAACTGGCCGAACACCTGATGCTGATCGACCTGGGGCGTAACGATGCCGGACGGGTCAGCCGGATCGGCAGCGTGGAGCTGACCGAGCGGATGATTATCGAGCGCTATTCACACGTCATGCACATCGTGTCCAATGTCACGGGGCGTATCCGGGACGGCCTGTCGGCCATCGACGTACTGCGGGCCACGTTTCCCGCCGGGACTGTCAGCGGTGCGCCGAAGATCCGGGCCATGGAAATCATCGATGAACTGGAACCGGTCAAACGCGGTGTGTACGCCGGTGCCGTGGGTTACCTGTCCTGGTCCGGTAATATGGATACCGCGATTGCGATTCGAACCGCAGTGATCAGGGACGGGACGCTGAATATACAGGCGGGTGCCGGTATTGTGGCCGACTCCGTGCCGGCAAACGAATGGGCCGAGACCATGAACAAGGGGCGGGCCATTTTTCGCGCCGTGGCACTGGCACAGGCCGGCCTGGACGGGAAACACCGCTAGGGGGTCTATGCCATGTTATTAATGATCGATAACTATGATTCCTTCACCTATAACCTGGTGCAGTACCTGGGTGAACTGGGCGCGGAGGTACAGGTGTACCGTAATGACCAGCTCAGTGTGGCCGATATCGAGAAGCTGGCGCCGGAACGTATCGTGGTATCGCCGGGACCCTGTACACCCAATGAAGCCGGTGTCTCGGTAGAGGCGATCAGGGCTTTCGCAGGCAGGATACCGATCCTCGGTGTCTGCCTGGGGCACCAGAGTATCGGCCAGGCATTCGGCGGCCGCATTGTCCACGCGGGAAATATCATGCACGGCAAGACCTCGATGATTCATCACCGTGATAGCGGGGTATTCAGGGGGCTGGAAAATCCGCTTGAAGCCACCCGTTATCATTCCCTGGTCATTGAGAAAGACAGCCTGCCCGAGTGCCTGGAGATCACGGCCTGGACGGCCTCTGCAGGCGGAGAGATGGATGAGATCATGGGTGTGCGTCACCGCACACTCCCCGTTGAGGGGGTGCAGTTCCACCCGGAATCCATACTTACCGGGCAGGGTCACGAGCTGCTGAAAAATTTCCTGGAAACACCGGTCGGTACAGCGGGAGGGCAGGGCTGAATGGATATGCAGGGCGCTATTCGCAGCGTGACCGGGCACCGGGACCTGGGCGCCGAAGACATGGCTGCGGTCATGCGGCTGATCATGACCGGGCAGGCCACCCCGGCGCAGATCGGTGGTTTTCTCATTGGCCTGCGCATGAAGGGAGAGAGCGTCGATGAAATAGCTGGCGCCGCACAGGTCATGCGTGAACTGGCAACCAGGGTACCGGTGGGCGGTGAGCACCTGGTGGATACCTGCGGCACGGGTGGCGACGGGGCCTCGACCTTCAATATCTCCACGGCCAGTGCACTGGTCAGTGCAGCCGCCGGTGCGCGGGTCGCCAAGCACGGCAATCGCTCGGTTTCGTCCAGCTGTGGCAGCGCCGATGTACTGGAAGCCGCCGGGGTCAACCTGGATCTGGACGCAGAGCAGGTGGCTGCCTGCGTGGAGCGGATCGGGGTCGGTTTCCTGTTTGCGCCCAGGCATCACAGCGCCATGAAACACGCCATCGGGCCGCGCCGGGAAATGGGCGTGCGCACCCTGTTCAACCTGCTGGGTCCGCTGACCAATCCCGCCTCCGCACCTAACCAGGTGCTGGGTGTATTCAGCGCCGAATGGCTGGAACCGCTGGCGCAGGTGCTGGGCCGGCTGGGCAGCCGTCATGTGCTGGTGGTGCACGCCGACGACGGGCTGGATGAAATCAGTATCGGCAGCTCGACGCAGGTGGCGGAACTCTGCGATGGCAACGTTTCCTGCTACCGCATTGCACCACAGGATTTCGGCATGGAAGCGGGCAGCATTGAAAGCCTCGCCGTCCATGATGCGCAGGGGAGCCTGGCGATGATTCGCCGGGTGTTCGACAATGAAGCCGGTGCGGCGCGCGATATCGTACAGCTGAACGCTGGTGCGGCCATCTACGCGTCCGGTGTGGCAGACAGCCTGGAGGCCGGTATCCGGCTGGCCGGAGAAGCGATCGCTTCGGGCGCCGCCAGGGAAAAATTTTCCCGCCTGATCGAAGTCAGTAACGATTTCCGGGGTGGCGCTGGCTAAAGTGGAATTCACTGCATTGCGAGTACTCCACCACCGCCTGCAGTGTTGCACAGGTATTTCCTGCGCTACGGTGTGCGGGGCACGGTAATTTCAGGCAAAAACGAATCAATCAGAGGTTGCCCAGATGTCAGACACGCCGGATATCCTGAAAAAGATCCTGCAACGCAAGGCGGAGGAAGTAGCCGAACGTTGCGTGAAGGTTTCCCGCCAGGAGCTTGACCAGCGTATTGAAGCCGCCGGCGAAGTGCGTGGTTTCATCCATGCCTTACGGGAGAAAATCGGAAGCGGTGCTGCCGCAGTCATTGCGGAGATCAAAAAGGCGTCGCCGAGCCGGGGTGTGATCCGTGCCGATTTCGACCCGGCAGCCATCGCTGCGAGTTATGAGCGCGGCGGTGCTGCCTGCCTGTCGGTGCTGACCGACGTGGACTATTTCCAGGGTGCCGACGCATACCTGCAGCAGGCACGCGCCGCTTGCGACCTGCCGGTGCTGCGCAAGGATTTTATGATCGATCCTTACCAGGTCTACGAGGCACGCGCACTGGGTGCGGACTGCATTCTGCTGATCGTTGCGGCGCTGGATGACACCCTGTTGCTGGAGCTGTTACAGCTGGCCACCCACCTGCAGATGGATGCGCTGGTAGAAGTGCACGACGCACGTGAAATGGAACGGGCGCTGGCGCTCCCGGCGCCGCTGGTCGGGGTCAACAACCGTGACCTGAGAAGCTTCGAGACAGCACTCGATACCACCTTCGAACTGATGCAGGATTTCCCCGAAGACCGCCTGCTGGTCACGGAAAGCGGCATTCATACGCGGGACGATGTGCAACGGATGCGCCGCAACGGTGTGCATGCCTTCCTGGTGGGGGAGGCGTTTATGAAAGCCGACCAGCCGGGCGACAGGCTGGCCGAGCTGTTCCGGGACTGAAGCGGCAGGAGCGCTCCGGTCTTCGGTGAGAAATGCGGGCTCTAGCGAGCCCCGAACACTACCATGGTCTTGCCGCGCGCCGTAATCAGGCCCTGCTCTTCGAGCGACTTCAGTACGCGCCCGACCATCTCGCGCGAGCAACCCACGATACGCCCGATTTCCTGGCGGGTGATCTTGATCTGCATGCCGTCCGGGTGGGTCATGGCATCCGGCTGTTTGCACAGATCCAGCAGGGTGCGGGCCACGCGGCCGGTGACGTCGAGGAAGGCCAGGTCGCTGACCTTGCGGCTGGTGTGGCGCAGGCGGGTCGCCATTTGCCCGGCCAGCGCAAACAGGATGCCGGCGTCTTCTTCGGCCAGCTGCCGGTAGCGGCTGTAGCTGATCTCCGCCAGTTCGCACTGGGTGCGGGTGCGGATCCAGGCACTGCGGTTGCTGTCTTCGCCGAACAGTCCCATTTCACCAAAGAAGTCACCCGGATTGAGGTAGGCCAGCACGATTTCGTGGCCGTCCTCGTCCTCGATCAATACCGTGACCGACCCTTCCACGATGTAATACAGCACATCGGACTGGTCGCCGGCGTAGATGATGACGCTCTTGGCCGGGTAACGCCGCCGGTGGCAATGTTCCAGGAAATCATCAACGGTCGAATCGCCGACCGGGGGTGGTGTAACGGGTATTGTATTTGGCATCATCAGAATGTACCTTCGCGGGCCCTTGTCCCACATATAGCGTTTGATTGGCGTGATTCATTAGCTTATGCAAGCAATGGGCCAGCCTGATTTGTGACAGGGGTCTCATTGTTGCCGGTTGAGCGGGGAAGTGGATGAAAGCGCGAATCAAATGGGTCCAGGACGCCACCTTTATGGGCGAATCCGGAAGCGGTCACGCAGTCGTGATGGACGGTCCGCGGGACCACGGAGGACGTAATCTTGGCGTCCGGCCGATGGAGATGCTGCTGCTGGGTATGGGAGGCTGTACGGCGTTTGACGTGGTCAGCATCCTGAAGAAATCCCGCCAGGATATCAGCGACTGTGTGGCCGAGATCGAGGCCGGCCGTGCGGAGCAGGAACCGAAGGTATTTACCCGCATACACGTGCATTTTATCGTTACCGGCAGGGACTTGAGCGAAAAGCGGGTAGCGCGCGCTGTGGAGCTGTCGGCGCGGAAGTATTGCTCCGCATCCATCATGCTGGGCAAGACGGCGGCTATCACGCACGATTTCGAAATCAGGACCTAATCATGCAGCGTCCGTTGTCAACCGCCGGATTGCGGCACGTTGCCTTGCAGGTGCGGGATATGCGGGCTGCGGAGCACTTTTATGTGGACCTGCTGGGCATGCAGGTCGAGTGGCGACCGGATCCGGACAATCTCTACCTGTCGTCCGGTAACGACAACCTTGCGCTGCACACAACGGATACGTCATTCGGAGTCGACCAGGTCCTGGACCATATCGGTTTCATCCTGAAGACGCCCGAAGACGTGGATGCCTGGCACGCCTGGCTGCTGGCGAACGACGTGGAAATGAAGTCCGCGCCGCGCGCTCACCGTGATGGTGCGCGCAGCTTTTACTGTGTCGGTCCTGACCAGGTGACCGTGCAGATGATTTACCATCCTCCGATTGCAGACCGGTAGAGCGGGGGGTCGATGTGCCGGTAAGCTCCGCCATGAAAAAAATCAGCCTGGAAGGGTTCAACAACCTGACCAAGACGCTGAGCTTCAATATCTATGACATCTGTTACGCCAATACGCCTGCGCACAAGCGTGAGTACATCGAGTACATCAACGGAGCCTACAATGCCGAGCGCCTTACCCAGATCCTGACCGACGTCTGCAACATTATCGATGCCACCATCCTCAATATCGCCCGCCAGGACTATGAACCGCTGGGCGCCAGCGTCACCATGCTGATTGCCGAGGAAGAGGTCGGTCCGTCCGGGATGCCCAACACAGCCAGTCCCGGCCCCTTGCCGGAAACCGTGGTGGGACACCTGGACAAAAGCCACGTGACGGTGCATACCTATCCCGAGAGTCACCCCGATAACGGCATCAGTACCTTTCGTGCCGATATCGATGTGTCGACCTGTGGACGGGTATCCCCCCTGAAGGCACTGAATTACCTCATCCACAGTTTCGAGTCCGATATCGTAATCATGGATTACCGGGTGCGGGGCTTTACACGCGATGTGCGCGGCAGAAAGCATTTTATCGACCACAAGATCAATTCCATCCAGAATTTCCTGTCGCGCGATACGCGCGAGCGCTACCAGATGGTGGACGTCAACGTGTACCAGGAGAATATCTTCCACACCAAGATGCGGCTCAAGGACCTGGCACTGGACGACTACATGTTCGGCGGCGGGGAAAAGGCGCTGAAGGATGCCGAAAAGCGGAAAATCAGCCGCCAGGTCGAACACGAAATCATGGAAATATTTTCCGGTCGAAACTTGCCGAAACGGTGATTTGGGGGGAAACTCGGCCTATGGAAATACGTCAGTACAGTCCACTGGACCGCCTGGTCATGAATGTCGACCAGGCCCTGCGCACCCTGGTGGGCAAACCGCTGGTGACCGAACGCCCCAACCCGGCCCGCGACTGTGTCGAGGAGACGGATCTCAGCGCGGCCGAAAAAGACCGGTCGGTCCGGTTGATGCGGGTAAACCACAGTGGCGAGGTCGCCGCGCAGGCGCTGTACCAGGGGCAGGCGTTGACGGCGCGGCTGGACGGTGTTCGCGAGCGCATGGAACGTGCGGCCGACGAGGAAAACGATCACCTTGAATGGTGTGAGCAACGAGTCAGGGAACTCGGCGGACGCCTCAGCCTGCTCAACCCGGTCTGGTACCTGGGCTCGTTTGCCATCGGTGCCGGTGCCGGTCTGGTCGGTGACCGGTGGAGTCTCGGTTTTGTGGTCGAAACCGAAAAACAGGTGGTCGATCACCTCGACAAGCACCTGGAACAGATTTCGGAAAAAGACGTGAAGAGCCGCGCTATCCTGGAGCAGATGAAGCAGGATGAGGCGCGGCACGGTGCGGCCGCCAGGCTGGCCGGTGGCGCCGACCTGCCGCCGCCGGTACGGAAACTGATGCGGCTGACATCGAACATCATGACCGGCACGGCTGCCCTGGTCTAGCACGGATGTCGGTGCGCAGTTTCGAGGGTATTCAGCCCGATCTGCACCCGACGGCGTACGTGGACGAACTGGCGCTGGTTTCCGGTGCCGTGAAAATCGGTGCGGACAGTTCCGTCTGGCCGATGAGCGTGGTGCGTGGTGACGTGAACCATATCGAAATCGGGGCGCGCACCAATATCCAGGACGGTTGCGTGCTGCACGTTACGCACGACAGCGAGTTTGCCGAAGGTGGCATGCCGTTGCGTATCGGTAGTGAAGTGACCGTGGGACACAGGGCTGTGCTGCATGCCTGCACTATCGAGGACGCCTGCCTGATTGGCATGGGTGCGATCGTCCTGGACGGCGCGCTGGTGCACAGCGGCGCCATTGTCGGTGCCGGCGCGCTGGTAGCGCCTGGCAAGGACCTGGAAGGCGGGTACCTGTACGTTGGGTCACCGGCCAGGCAGGTGCGCGAGCTGACGGTGAAAGAAAAGCAGTTCCTGGCCTATTCGGCCGAACACTATGTGAACCTGAAGAACCGGCACCTGCAATCCGGCTGATGGTTTTCGCGGTCACGGGACCGCTCCTGCGGACGGGGTCAGCGCTTCATTGAGTCGAAGAACTCGTCGTTGGTTTTGACGGCCTTGAGTCGGTCGAGCAGGAATTCCATCGCCGCCAGGTCTTCCATCGGGTGCAGCAGCTTGCGCAGCACCCAGATTTTCTGCAGTTCATCCGGCTTGGTAAGCAGTTCCTCGCGCCGTGTGCCGGAGCGGTTGATGCTGATGGCCGGGTACACGCGCTTTTCGGCAACCTTGCGGTCCAGGTGGATCTCCATGTTACCGGTACCCTTGAATTCTTCGTAGATCACGTCATCCATGCGCGAACCGGTTTCCACCAGTGCGGTGGCGATGATGGTGAGCGAACCACCTTCCTCGATATTGCGCGCGGCACCGAAAAACCGTTTGGGACGATGCAGTGCGTTGGCATCGACACCACCGGTGAGTACCTTGCCCGAAGACGGTATCACGGTGTTGTAGGCGCGCGCCAGGCGGGTGATGGAATCCAGCAGGATCACGACGTCGTGCTTGTGCTCCACCAGGCGTTTGGCTTTTTCGATCACCATTTCCGCCACCTGCACGTGGCGGCTGGCGGGTTCGTCGAAGGTCGAGGAGACTACTTCGCCCCGTACCGAGCGGGCCATCTCGGTCACTTCTTCAGGACGTTCGTCGATGAGCAGGACGATCAGATAGCATTCCGGGTGGTTGGCGGTGATCGACTGCGCAACATTCTGCAGCAGCATGGTCTTGCCGGCCTTGGGTGGTGACACGATCAGGCCGCGTTGCCCCTTGCCTATGGGGGAGGCCAGATCGATCACGCGTGCGGTGATGTCTTCGGTACTGCCGTTGCCCAGTTCCAGTTTGAGCCGCTCGTCCGGGTGCAGCGGTGTCAGGTTTTCAAACAGCACCTTGCCCTTGGCGTTTTCCGGTTTGTCGAAATTGATTTCACTGACTTTCAGCAGGGCGAAATAGCGCTCGCCCTCCTTGGGCGGCCGTATTTTCCCGGATACCGTGTCGCCGGTGCGCAGGCCGAAGCGTCGAATCTGGCTGGGCGAGACATAGATGTCGTCGGGTCCGGCCAGGTAGGAGCTGTCAGCGGAGCGCAGGAAGCCGAAACCATCCTGCAGTATTTCCAGTACGCCATCCCCGAAAATATCCTCGCCGCTTTTGGCGTGGGATTTGAGGATGGAGAAAATCACATCCTGTTTGCGTGCGCGGGTGCCTTCGATGCCCATGCCTTGCGCAATGGTGATCAGTTCGGTGGCAGGTTTTTGTTTCAGTTCAGTCAGGTTCATAGTAGTTTTTGGTCTTTGATGTTGTATTGGCTTGCCACTGGAATGGTCGGCAGTGGTGCTTGCGGATGCGCTGCTGTTGCAACAGCGCGTACCTGGTCAATATGTCGGTTTTACGTCCTGGTTCCTCTGCAGGTGAATCCGGTAATGCAGGCGGCGGCAATCACAGGTTGGTGTCGATAAATGCTGTCAGCTGGGACTTGGATAATGCGCCAACCTTGGTGGCTTCAACATTGCCGTTCTTGAACAGCATCAGCGTGGGAATGCCACGAATACCGTACTTCGGCGGCGTCTGCGGGTTCTCGTCGATGTTCAGCTTGGCCACCTTGATCCTGCCCTGGTACTCGCTGGCAATCTCGGTCAGGATGGGGGCGATCATTTTGCACGGGCCGCACCATTCGGCCCAGTAATCCACCAGTACCGGTTCGGCGGATTCGATGACTTCATTTTGAAAGGATTCGTCGGTTAGAAAAACGATACTATCGCTCACGCTATGGGCTCCTGGCCATCTACTGTAAATTTGTGTTGAATCGAAATGGGAGTGTTGAAATTGAAACGCGGGCCTTCTCGGACTGCGCTGCCTGTACGCCCGCACCTGTAGTCGAAATTGACAAAACCGGCGTGCCTGCAATGCAGCGACGCCAATTTCAGCCCAAATGACAGAAGATTGCAAGCCTAAAGCGGAGAATATGTTGATTAAATTCGTTATGCTTCGCACCCATGACACAGGAACACTTGAGTAATTGCAGCTTCAGCAGTTTTGATTTGCCGGAAAGTCTGATGCAAGGCATTGAGGAGTCAGGCTTTATTGCCTGCACCCCGATCCAGGAGAAAACCTTGCCGCTTACCCTCGCGGGCAAGGACGTCGCCGGTCAGGCACAAACGGGTACCGGTAAAACCGCCGCATTCCTGATTGCGACCTTTAATCACCTGCTGCGTAACCCCGTCGAGGAACCGCGTAAACCGAACCAGGTCAGGGCGCTGATACTGGCCCCCACGCGCGAACTGGCCATTCAGATCCACAAGGACGCGCTGACACTGGGGCGCCATACCGGGCTTGTCCTGGGACTGGCCTATGGCGGGACCGATTACGACCTGCAACGCAAGCGGCTGAGTGATGGCGTGGATGTGCTGATTGGTACACCCGGGCGCATTATCGATTATTTCAAGCAACATGTATTCGACCTGCGCAAGGCACAGGTCGTGGTGCTGGATGAAGCGGACCGGATGTTTGACCTGGGCTTTATCAAGGATGTGCGCTTTCTGCTGCGGCGTTGCCCGCCGCCGGAACAGCGGCTGGGCCTGTTGTTTTCGGCAACCCTGTCGTTCCGGGTCAGCGAACTGGCCTACGAGCACATGAACCACCCGGAATCGGTGGAGGTCGAATCGGAACAGGTAACGGCACAGCACGTCCGCCAGGTGCTGTATCACACCGCCAACGAAGACAAGATTCCCCTGTTGCTGGGGCTGATGGGGCGCATGGATGCCCACCGCAGCATCGTTTTCGTCAATACCAAGCGGGACGGGGAAAAGGTATGGAGTTACCTGGAGGGGAACGGGTTCCGCTCCGCCATCCTGTCCGGGGATGTGCCGCAGAAAAAGCGCCAGTCGCTGCTGGCAAAATTCCAGGCGGGTGAGCTGGATATCCTGGTGGCTACCGATGTCGCCGCACGCGGCCTGCACATTCCCGACGTCAGTCATGTATTCAACTATGACCTGCCGCAGGATGCCGAGGACTATGTGCACCGTATCGGCCGCACGGCGCGGCTGGGTTCGGACGGTGACGCCATCAGTTTCGCCTGTGAGCGCTTTGTGTATTCGCTGCCTGAAATCGAGGAATATATTGGTGAATCCATCCCGGTGGCGCCGATCGAGGAAGACCTGATGGTAAAGCCGGCCCCGCCGGTGGCCCGGCCGAAAAGAAAGTTCGCGGCCAGGAAACGCGGCGGGGGGCGTGGTGGCGCCCCGGGAAAGGGTTCCCGGAGGCGGAGATCCGGCACCTGATGTGCTGCGGACGGGTGTACGGGGGTTTATAGTGCTGAACCCGTGGGGGATACCGCTGTCAAATTGGGCTACAATAAGAAAACTTGATAAAATAACGGATTAGTGTCAGGCATTTAAGTTATTTACCAGCCGGCCGCGGTTACTTATTCAGCGATATAGCGAATTTTTCATTCCATGGTCAGCCTTGCCTTGCCACAATCTGCGCTTTTGAACCGGCTTCGCCCGCTACCGACAGGCCGGCTGGTGCAGGTGGTCAATGGTGTCCTGATTGTCTGGCTGGCCTGGTTGCTGGCGGGGCTGAGCTGGGTGTTGCTGCCCGGCGACAACAGTGACGTAGCACAGCAGCAACCGGTTGCCGCCGTTCCGGCGCCGGTCGTGCAGCGCGCGCCCCGCATCGATGAGCGGCAGATTGCCAGCTGGCACCTGTTCGGTGAGGCCGGGAAAGACAAGCCGGTGAAGCCATCGGCGGTGAATGCACCGGAAACGCGTCTGAAACTGACGCTGCGGGGTGTGTTTGCAGAAAGCGGGGACAGCAGCGCGAGCAGCGCCAGGGCGATTATCGGCGACCCCAGAGGCAAGGAAAACAGCTATGCGCCGGGGGATCCCCTGCCGGGTGGTGCGAAGCTTGCAGAGATTTATCCGGACCGGATAATTCTCGAGCGCAACGGTCGTTTTGAGACACTGCGCCTGCCCAAGAAAATCATGAAACTGGGCTCCGGCGGGGCGGTTTCCCGTGGTTCTGTACGCAATACGTCTTCAGGTAGTGCCGCTGCGTTCAGCCGCTATCGAAGCGAGATTAAACGGAACCCGGCCTCGATGATGAATTACGTGCGGGCGACCCCGGAACGCAAGGGCGGGAAATTTATCGGTTTCCGCCTGCAGCCGGGCAAGGACCCCGCTGCCATGAAGGAACTCGGACTGAAATCCGGGGATGTAGTAACGAGTATCAACGGCGTACGGATCGACTCTCCTGCCAAGGGTATCAAGGCCATGCAGGCACTGGGTGAGGGCGACAGCGTTGATATCACACTGTTGAGAGGCGGTCGGGAAACGTCAATGAGTCTGACGTTACCGTTGTCCGGCCGGTAGCGCAGGAGTAGATTGAAGTGGGATCCCGGAGTAGTACACAAAAGCACTGGCTGCAAGGCCTCTGGGTGCTCTGCCTGGTCTGGGCAGGTCCGCTGTTTGCGCAAACCATCACCCTGAATCTGAAAGACGCGGATATCAATGCCCTGATCGGTACCGTTGCCGAGGTGACGGGGAAAAACTTTATCGTGGATCCGCGCGTCAAGGGCAAGGTGACGGTAATTTCCTCGCGCGCCATGGACAGTGACGAGGTGTATCAGGTATTCCTGTCCATCCTGAAAGTGCATGGTTTTGCCGCGGTGCCCAGCGGTCCGGTGATCAAGATTCTGCCGGATGTCAGCGCCAAGCAGGACTCCATCCCCAGTGTGAGTGATCAAAACCCGGGGCACGGTGACGAAATGGTGACGCGCGTCGTGCAGGTCGACAATGTGGCGGCAGCCCAGCTGGTGCCGATCCTGCGGCCACTGGTGCCGCAGCAGGGTCATCTTGCCGCCTACCCGGCTACCAACGTGCTGATCATGTCGGACCGCGCTGAAAATGTCTCGCGGCTGGTCAGCATTATCCGCCGTATCGACAAGGTCAGTGACAGCGAGATCGAGGTCATTCGTCTGGAGTACGCGTCGGCCGCGGAGGTGGTGCGTATCCTGAATGCTATCAGCCGCGCACAACCGGCCCAGGCCAAGGGCGGCATTGCCCAGTCGCAGGCGCTGGTGGCCGATGAGCGTACCAACAGTGTGCTGCTCGGCGGGGACCGCTCCAACCGGTTGCGGTTGCGCGCCATTATTTCGCACCTGGACACACCGCTGGAACGCGGTGGGAACACCAAGGTGATCTACCTTAAATACGCCAAGGCGGCCGATCTGGTAGATGTGATCAAAGGCGTCGGCAAAACCCAGGGTGAGGAGGCCAAAAAAGGCGCAGCAGCGGCTGCCAACAAGAATATCGACAAGCAACTGGATATCCAGGCGGACGAGTCGACCAATGCCCTGGTCATCACGGCACCGCCGGCGCTGATGCGCTCGCTGGAAGCGGTGATTCGGCAACTCGATATTCGCCGTGCACAGGTGCTGGTGGATGCCATCATCGCGGAAATCGGTGAAAACCGTGCCCGCGAACTGGGTGTTAAATGGGCGGTGTTCGATCTGAACGGAAGCACGGCGCCCATCGGTGGAACCAATTTCACCAATACCGGTAACACGCTTACCGAGATTGCACAGGGCGTAATCGATAAACAGCTACCGGCGCTCACCCCGGGCCTGTCGTTCGGTGTCGGCAAAATCGGTGGCAATGGCGTGAACTTTGCCGCGGTGGTCAATGCGCTGGCGGGTGACTCGGATGTGAATATTCTGTCCACGCCGTCCCTGGTCACCCTGGATAACGAAGAGGCCGAGATCATCGTCGGCCAGAATGTGCCCTTTGTTACCGGCTCCTTTACCAACACCGGTGCCGCAGCCGGATCGGTCAACCCGTTCCAGACGGTTCAGCGTGAAGACGTGGGTATTACGCTCAAGGTGAAGCCGCAAATCAACGAGGGGAACTCCATCATCATGGAAATTACCCAGGAGGTGTCCACCATTTCCAATGACGCGCAGGCGGTGGACCTGATTACCAACAAGCGCAACATCAAGACCAACGTGCTGGTGGATGACAACCATATCGTGGTGCTGGGCGGGCTGATCGAGGACCGGGTGCGTGAGAGTGAACAGAAAGTGCCGCTGCTGGGTGACATTCCCTACCTGGGCGTCCTGTTCCGTTCCAAGAGCGTCAACCGGGACAAGGTGAACCTGATGGTTTTCCTGCACCCGACCATACTGCGAGACAATGAAACGGCCGACCGGTATACCGGTGCCAAGTACAACTATATTCGTGCCATGCAACTCGAAAAAGACAATGAGGGGGTTCCCCTGATGTCCGGCAAGGGTGCGCCGCTTATGCATTCCACGGACGATTTACTGGAATTGCCGCCCCCGTTCCACGGACCTTCTGGCGCGCCGCCCTCGGGAGAGCATGCGGCCGAATCTGAAGCCGATGAGCCATAGTGAAACCGACAGTATTGCCGAGACGCCCGAAGTCGAACCGGCCGGGCTGGCCGATCGGCGTCCACCGTTTATGTTTGCCAGGCGGCACCGCATGCTGGTGTCGGAATCGGCCGGAGGCCGGGCCGAAGTCGTGCTGACCCGCGATGCCGATCCACAGGCGCTGGTCGAGTTGCGCCGCTTCCTGGATCGACCGCTGCGGTTGCGCGAGGTGGACGAAGAAGAGTTTGACGCCCTGCTGGCGACCACCTATGAGCAGGGTTCCAATGAAGCCATGCAGATGATGGAAGGTCTCGGTGATGACATGGACCTGTTCCAGATTGCCCAGGCCCTGCCCGAGACCGAAGACCTGCTGGAAAGTGAAGACGACGCTCCCATCATCCGCCTCATCAATGCCCTGCTGACCGAGGCGGTCAAGGAAAACGCCTCGGATGTTCACATCGAACCGTTTGAAAACAGGCTGGTGGTGCGTTTTCGCGTCGACGGCGTACTGCGCGAGGTGTTACAGCCGCAACGCGTGCTGGCGCCGATACTGGTGTCGCGCATCAAGGTAATGGCCAAGCTCGATATCGCGGAAAAGCGCCTGCCGCAGGACGGGCGGATTTCCCTGCGCGTGGCCGGGCGTGCGGTCGATGTGCGCGTATCGACCCTGCCTTCCGGTCACGGTGAACGCGTGGTATTGCGCCTGCTGGACAAGCAGGCGGGACGGCTGGACCTGGAACACCTGGGCATGGCGGCCGAGACCCGCGATCGTATCGATGAACTGATCCAGAAGCCGCACGGTATCGTGCTGGTCACCGGTCCTACCGGGTCGGGCAAGACCACGACCCTGTACGCGGCGCTGGAACGCCTCAACAACAAGCGCCGCAACATCATGACGGTGGAAGATCCCATCGAGTATTACCTGGATGGTATCGGCCAGACCCAGGTCAACACCAAAGTGGAGATGAGTTTTGCGCGCGGCCTGCGTGCAATCCTGCGCCAGGACCCGGACGTGGTCATGGTAGGTGAGATACGCGACCTGGAAACCGCGGAGATTGCCGTGCAGGCCAGTCTTACCGGTCACCTGGTGTTTTCAACCCTGCACACCAACAGCGCGGTGGGCGCCGTCACGCGCCTGCGGGATATGGGTGTGGAACCCTTCCTGCTGTCATCCAGCCTGATCGGTGTGCTGGCGCAGCGCCTGGTGCGTGTGCTGTGCGACAACTGCAAAAAACCCTACACGGCATCGACTGCCGACTGTGAAGTGCTGGGTGTTGACGCATCCAACCCGCCTACCCTGTATCACGCAGCCGGTTGTGCCGAGTGTAATCAGCTCGGTTACCGGGGGCGAACCGGTATCTATGAGCTGGTGGTCGTGAATGACGAAATGCGAGCCAGGATACACGACGGCGACAGTGAGCACGCACTCGAAGCCTACGCGCGACAGCATTCTCCCGGTATGCGCCAGGATGGCTGGCGGCGTGTGCTGGCGGGTGAAACGACGGTCGAAGAAGTGTTGCGGGTCAGCCGGGAAGGCTGACCGCACCGGTTATCATGGGCGCTTTTGAATACGTCGCGCTGGATGACAGCGGCAAGGAAAAGAAAGGGGTACTGGAAGGTGACACCGCACGCCAGGTTCGCCAGCAGTTGCGCGACCAGGGCTGGATGCCGCTGGATGTCAGTGAGTCCCGCGAGCGTGCCAGCCAGCCGGGTGAGAAAAAAGTAAAAATCCGCCGCAGCGTCAGTGCCACCGACCTGGCGCTGATTACCCGCCAGCTGGCCACGCTGGTGCGTGCCGGACTGCCGCTCGAAGAGACCCTGCAGGCCGCCGCGCAGCAAACCGAGAAAGCCCGCCTGCAAAGTATGTTGCTGGCGGTACGTTCGCGCGTCATGGAAGGGCACACACTGGCGACCGGGCTGGGCGATTTCCCGCACGTGTTCCCGGAAATCTACCGCACTACTGTATCGGCGGGCGAGCAGTCCGGCCACCTCGAAGTGGTGCTGGAGCGCCTGGCCGACTACACCGAAAACCGGCAGCAGATGCAGTCAAAGATCCAGCTGGCACTGTTTTATCCCGCCTTGCTCACGCTGGTTGCGGTGGGTGTGGTCATTGGCCTGATGACTTTTGTGGTGCCGCAGGTGGTCCAGGTGTTCGACAATATCGGGCAGGAGCTGCCCGCGCTGACCCGAACCCTGATCGCGATGAGTGACTTTCTGCGCAGCTACGGCCTGCTGATGCTGGTGTTGCTGGTGCTGGCCGGTGGCGGAATAGCCTGGGTGCTGAAAAAAGAGGGGCCGAAACGGCGCTTTCACGAAATCCTGCTGCGCCTGCCCCTGATCGGCCGGCTGGAACGCGGTGTCAACGCGGGGCGTTTTGCGCGCACCTTCAGTATCGTTACCGCCAGTGGTGTGCCGGTGCTCGACGGTTTGCGTATCGCCTCGGAAGTCATGTCCAACCTGCCGATGCGGGAGTCCGTGGAAGAAGCGACGCGCAAGGTGCGCGAAGGCGCGAGTATTCATGCGGCGCTGGAGAAGAGCGGATATTTCCCGCCCATGATGGTGCACCTGATTGCCAGTGGTGAAGCCAGTGGCAAGCTGGAAGAAATGCTGGAACGGGCGGCGACCAACCAGGAGCGGGAAATCGAAACCCTGATTTCCGCGGTCATGGGCCTGTTCGAACCGATCCTCATCCTGGTGATGGGCGCCGTGGTACTGATTATCGTGCTGGCGATCCTGTTGCCGATCTTTAACCTGAACCAGCTGGTTAGTTGAGTGGGGGAAACGTAAACGGTGCGTGGTTCAACGTTGCCCCGGTTCCCGTCCTCAGTGAAAATCCCGCGATCGCGTCACCAGTCGCCCCAGTAAATGACTGTGGTCCTCCAGTCGCCCGGCAATCAGGTGCAGTACCTCGCCTTCACGCTGCAGCCTGCCTTCTACAACCAGCAGCCTGGCGTTTAACAAAAGCCGGCGTTGGCGTTGTGCCAGTTGCGGCCAGACAATGATCTGGGTGATGCCGGTTTCGTCCTCGATCGTGACAAAAATCACGCCGGATGCATTGCCGGGACTTTGCCGGCCGGTGACGATGCCGCCGGTGCGGACGAGACTGCCGTGCGTGCGCAGGTGCAGCTGACAGGCCTGCAGCAGGCCGAGGCGTGACAGCCGGTGACGCAACAACGTCAGTGGATGGCGTCCCAGGCTGAGACCGGTGCTGGCGTAGTCGGCAAGCAGTTGCTCGCCTTCGCCGGGCGCCCTGAGCATGGGGATGGCTTCTCCGGGGTGGTTGCCTTCCAGCAAGGGGCTTGCCGGTTCAATGCCGGCGCAGGCCCAGCGTGTCTGGTGGCGGTGTCCGCCCAGTGAGGCCAGGGCATTGGCGGCGGCCAGTGCTTCCAGGTCGCCACGATCGGGCCGGGCGCGCCGGGCGAGGTCGGGGATGTCGCGAAAAGGACGCTGCTTGCGGGCTTCAACCAGGCGTTTTGCCGCACCGCGGGACAGGCCCTTGATCTGTTGCAGGCCGAGACGCAATCCTTTTTTTTCCAGGGTGCACTCCCACTCGCTGCAGGCCACATCGATCGCCAGCACGTTGCCGCCATGCCGGCGCAGGTCGTCGACCAGCTGGCGCGGGCTGTAAAATCCCATGGGCTGACTGTTGAGCAGTGCACAGGTGAAAGCTTCCGGGTAGTGGTGTTTTAGCCAGGCCGAGACATAGACCAGCAGGGCAAAGCTGGCCGCGTGTGATTCCGGAAAGCCGTATTCACCAAAGCCCAGTACCTGTTGAAAGACCTGCTGCGCAAAGGCCCGCGAGTAACCGCGTGCACGCATACCGTCGATCAGCCGCTGTTCGAAAGCCATGATCCGGCCGTGTTTGCGCCAGCTGGCCATGGAGCGGCGCAGTTGATCGGCTTCGCCGGGCGAGAATCCGGCGGCCACCATGGCCAGCCTGATGACCTGCTCCTGGAAAAGGGGGATGCCCAGGGTGCGTTCCAGTACCTCGCGGACGGCTGGCGAGGGATACGCCACGGCTTCCAGGCCCTGCCGCCGGCGCAGGTAGGGGTGCACCATATCGCCCTGGATCGGGCCGGGCCGCACAATAGCGACCTCGATTACCAGGTCGTAGAAACAGGCTGGCCGCAGGCGCGGCAGCATGGACATTTGGGCGCGCGATTCGATCTGGAAGACCCCGATGGTATCGGCACGGGAGATCATCGCGTACACCGCGGGGTCTTCGGCCGGTATGCTGTCCATGTCCAGCCGGATGCCGTGGTGTCGCCTGACCAGGTCGAAGCAGCGGTGGATGGCGCTCAGCATGCCCAGTGACAGGCAGTCTATTTTCAGCAGTCTCAGGGCATCGAGGTCGTCCTTGTTCCATTGAATGACCGTGCGACCGGGCATGGCGGCATTTTCAACCGGCACCATGCGTTCGAGTACATCCCGGGTAATGACAAAGCCCCCGACATGCTGTGACAGGTGGCGCGGGAAGCCGGTCAGTTGCTGTGCCAGTTGACGCAACTGCCGCAGGGCCGGGTTGTCGGGGTCGAAACCGGCCTCACGCAAACGACTGAATAAAACAGTCGAGTCTCGTGACGCCGGGTTTTTCCCCCTGTGGCCATCCGGCGATTCTTCGGAGGGGCCGCGGAAAAACGATGCCGAACCGGTCAGTTTCAGTACGGCTCCCAGGCGGTCGATCTGGTCCGGGCTGAATCCCAGTGCCTTGCCGACATCGCGCAGGGCGCTCCTGGGCCGGTAGCGGATGACCGTGGCGGCCAGGGCCGCGTGTTTGCGGCCGTATTTGCTGTAGATGTACTGGATGACCTCTTCACGCCGCTGGTGTTCGAAGTCCACGTCGATATCAGGGGGCTCGCTGCGCTGCCTGGAAATGAAACGTTCAAACAGGGTTTCAATGCGCGCGGGGTCTACTTCCGTAATACCCAGGCAATAGCAAACGGCGGAATTGGCCGCCGAGCCGCGGCCCTGGCAGAGGATGTTGCGCGAACGGGCGAAACGGACAATATCGTAGACCGTAAGAAAATAGGGTTCATAGTGCAGTTCGGCAATCAGTGTCAGTTCGTGTTCCACCAGGGTGCGGACCCTGTCGGGGGCTCCGCGTGGCCAGCGTCGCTGCATGCCGGTAGTGGTGAGCCGGCGTAACCAGTCGCGCGGGGAAAGATGGTCCGGCGCCTGCGGTTGTGGATATTCATAGCGCAGTTCGTCCAGCGAGAAATGGCACAGGCCGGCGATATGCAGGCTGGTATCGAGCAGGGAACGGGGATACAGCCTGCCCAGGCTGTTGCGGTCACGCAAAAAGCGTTCGCCATTGGCGTGCAGGGAAAAGCCGGCATCCTGAAGGGGTACACCGAGGCGGATGGCCGTGAGCGTATCGTGCAGCGAGCGGCGTTCGCGTGTATGCATGTGAACTGCCCCGCAGGCAACCAGTGGCAGCCCGGACTGTTGTTCCAGGGCCTGCAGGGTTTGCAGGCGCAGCTGGTCCCGGCCGTCCAGCCTGCAGGTGAAACCGATCCAGGCGCGTTGTGGAAAACAGGACTGCAGCCAATACGCAGTGCGCCTGCGCATGGCAACAGGCTGCCGGTCTGCGTGTATCCAGATCAGCAGGCAGCCATCCACCTGTCCCGGTAACGAATGACGGTGCAGGCAGTACGCACCCTTGGGGGCTCGTCGCCGGGCCCGGCTGATCAGCGCGGACAGGTTGCCATAGGCCTTGCGGCTGGTTGCCAGCAGCACCAGCTGAAGCCCGTCATCCAGCCGGAATTTACTGCCCGTGATCAGGGGCAGGCCGATCTCTCCGGCGGTCGTGTAGGCGCGCACGATACCGGCCAGGGAACACTCGTCGGTGAGTGCCAGGGCACTGTAGCCAAGTTGATGCGCGCGGGTCACCAGTTCTTCCGGGTGGGAAGCCCCGCGCAGGAAACTGAAGTTGCTGATGCAGTGCAGCTCGGCATAGCCGACCTGGTCGGATGCGTGCATTCGGATCACCTGTACTGTACAAATATACAGTATAGGTGATCCGAATAATCACTGGAAAGGGGGCGGGAGGGCTGATACATTGGGGGTGTAGTGAAAAACAGCGCCGCTGCGGGATTTCGGCGAAAATCCGGTGGGGGAGATACTGAATGACAGATGCTGAAACGGAGGTTTGGCTGGACGGTAACGGCATCGTCCGAATCCGCTACCCGCAGAACTTCAACCTGACGCTGCAGGTGATGCAGGAGGTGAACCGGCAGCATCGCCAGCTGACGACGGAAAAGCGGCCGGTCCTGGTCTATGCCGAGTCCGTGGCTTCAGCGGAGTATGAAGCCCAGCAGTTTGCCTCGACACAGCAGGCGATCGAACTGACCACTTGCCTGGCGATCATCGTACGATCCTTTTTTACCCGCGCCATGGCGGAATTGTTCATGAAGTTTCACAAGCCCCCCTATCCTACGCGCATATTCAATGACGAGCAGGCCGCGTTGGCCTGGCTGGAGGACTGTGCAGGGGACGGGACGGAAGCAACCGGCGGGCGCCGGTAACTCGTTCCCCGGGCAGTGGCTGAGCGGAAGGCAGAAGCAGGTGACCAGGCACGCCGGCTGGAGCGCCTGCTGAAAGAGGTGCGTGCCTGCCGGATCTGCGCGTCGGAACTTCCGTTCGAGCCCCGACCGGTATTGAAGGCAAAGGCCTCAGCCCGCCTGCTCATCGTCGGTCAGGCGCCGGGCACCCGGGTTCATGCTACTGGAATTCCCTGGAACGATCCCAGCGGTGACCGCTTGCGCAGCTGGCTGCAGGTGGGCCGGGAATTTTTTTATGATGACAGCCGGGTTGCGATTATTCCCATGGGTTTCTGTTACCCGGGCAAAGGACGTTCCGGGGATTTGCCGCCACGCCAGGAATGCGTGCAGCAGTGGCGGGAGCAACTGCTGGCCTGTTTGCCCTGTATTGAATTGACGTTGCTTATCGGGCAGTATGCCCAGCAGTATCACATTCCGGAGGCAGGGAAGTCAGTAACGGGAACTGTTCAAAGGTGGCGGGAATTTGCACCCGCGTACATTCCGACACCGCATCCTTCGCCACGCAACCAGCTGTGGCTGAAACGCAATCCGTGGTTCGAACAGGAACTGGTGCCCGACTTGCGTCGACGCATAAGGGAAATATTTCCGGAGCTTCCGGACATTGAATAACCGGGTTTACCGGTGTAATGGGGGATTGCAGAAAGAGAAAAACAATAACCGGCAAAAAGTAGTTTCATGGATGGATGGTCGGTACAGGATGCGTACCATTAACACACGCTACAAGGAGACGCCATGAAACAATACAGTGGAAGTTTTAACAAACGCTCCCGTTTGCTGCAGGTGCCCGGGCTGGCAGGCACACCGGCCGGGAAGCTGAAGCCACTGGAACCCGATACGCTGGTCGACCACCTGGGCAGGGTACTGCAGGTCCAGAACGACTTCTTTCCCTGCTTCGACTGGGCTTTCCCGCCCCCCCTGCTCAACAAGCATGAACCCCCGGAGACCGCCGCCGAGCTGTTTGCCAGGCCCTCGGTAGAGCCCGGAAAGTACAGTCTTTACCTGCACATCCCTTTCTGCAAGACCCTGTGCAGTTTCTGTTACTACACGGTATTGCCGGGGCGCGGCATCGAGCAGTCCGAAACCTATGTCGATTACCTGGTCAGGGAAATGGCGCTCTATGCGCCGGTCGTGCAGGGGCAGTGGTGTGAATCCGTCTATATCGGTGGCGGAACGCCGACCTACCTGGACGATGCGCTGCTGGTGCGGCTGCTGGAAGCCATTCGCAGCCACTTCCACTGTACCGAAGACGTCGAGATCAGCATGGAAGCGGCGCCCGGTACACTGCCGCGCAGCAAGGCGCGCCTGCTCCGGCAGCTGGGCGTCAACCGGCTCAGTTACGGCATCCAGACGCTGGATGAAGCGCTGCTGTCGACCATGAACCGGCACTACAGCGTCGCCGAGGCAGAGCAGGAACTGCAGGGAGCGCTGGAAGAAATACCCAACATCAACGTGGATACCATGTACGGATTCGAGGGTGAACCCGGCGATGCCCTGCGCAGTACCCTGGAGCGCTTCAACGCCCTGGGGATCCCGAGCCTGTCGATCTACGCGCTCGATTCCCAGCGCAGCCGCTCCGGAAAATCCCTGTTTGGCCCGCCGCTCGATGAGCAGTACGAGCACAAGATCCACATGTTCGCGGAAGCTACCGATATCCTGGGCGGGCTGGGTTACGAACCGGTGTTGCAGAATGTGTTCGTGCAGCCTGGCAAGGCTTCCTACCGCCACCAGGTGCGGCGCTGGGATAATCTGCCACTGATCGCACTGGGCCTGGCCTCCCAGGGGTATGCGCCGGCCACACCGTACCAGAATGTCGGTGCGATCAAACCTTACTACCAGTTGCTCGATGACGGCCGGTTGCCGATTGCAACGATCGATATCCTGACGCCGGAACTGGAGCTGATCCGGGAAGTGGCCAGCAGGCTGCGCTTTACACAGGTTGAAGTCGGCGCCATCCAGCGCAAGTACGGTGTGGACCTGGATTACGTATTCGGCGACCTGATTGCTGCGCTGATGAAAATCGGTTACCTGCAACGCGAGGGCGACACCCTGTCCCTGACCGGCAAGGCGGCCTATTACAACAACATCATTCCCATGCTGTTTGCACCGGATGCATTCAAGGAGCAGCTGATGGCGCTTCCGGAGGAGTACCTGTCTGAGTACCCGGTGCCCTATGTGATGACCCAGGCCGGCTGTACCCAGAGTGCGGCGATCCGGGTGCAGGCGCCGCAGGCGGAAACACCGTTGCCCTGAGCGGCGGTATTTCCCGGCCCGTCGTGAGGGGTAATCCGGGAGGAATTACCCTATTATGGGTGTATGAAAGAGCGTGACACGCTGCTGGAGTTTCCCTGTGATTTTCCCGTCAAGGTGATGGGGCGCAGCGATTCCGGGTTCGAGGCGAAGGCGCTGGCCATTGTGCGCAGCAGGCTGCCGGATTTCGATACGGACGGCATGCGCAGTGCGGTCAGCGGCAAAGGCAACTATATCTCCGTCACCTTTGACCTGCGCGTCACCAGCCAGGCACAGCTGGACGACGTCTACCGGGCGCTGACCGCCTGTGAAGAATTCCTGATGGTGTTGTGACCGGGGTGGCAGGCAACACTACCCCGCGTTCCCGTGCGCTGCGGGTTCGGTGTCTTGGTATTGCCGAGTATCGGCCGGTGTGGGAAGCGATGCAGGCATTCACCCGGCAACGCACTGGCGATACCGGGGACGAACTCTGGCTGCTGGAGCACCCGGCGGTGTTTACCCAGGGCATGAACGGCAAGCCGGAGCACCTGCTGGCGCCGGGGGATATTCCCGTGGTCGCAGTTGACCGGGGTGGGCAGGTGACCTATCACGGCCCCGGACAGCTGCTGGCCTACACGCTGCTGGACCTGGCGCGGCTGGGGATCGGTATCCGTGGGCTGGTGGAGGCGCTGGAGCAGTCGGTGGTCGAGTGGCTGGCTGCGCAGGGCATCACCGCACGGGCGCGGCACGATGCCCCGGGGGTGTACGTGGATGGCGCCAAGATTGCGGCCCTGGGGCTGCGTGTCCGGCGTGGTTGCAGTTATCACGGCCTGGCCCTGAACGTGGACCTGGACCTGGAGCCGTTTTCGCGCATAAACCCCTGCGGTTATCAGGATATGCCGGTTACCCGGCTGGTTGATCTGGGGATTTCGCTGTCGGTGGCGGAAGTCGGCGAGAGCTGGCTGCCGTATCTTGCTGCGCAGTTGCGATACACTACAGGGCCTGGTCGTTCCGCCTGATTTCTTTGCCGTTGGTCCGGTACCGGTCAGAGCAACGCTTTTCCCCTGGAACGTAGCCGGAACCGCCGGGGGATACATGGCAGGAATCAGTAGAGCCGGGAGTTCATCAGGGTAATCAGGGGTTGTACACCGAAATGTCCGAGAGCAACGAAAAATACCAGCGTGGGGCAGCGAAAACGGCACGTATACCGGTGAAAATCGAGCCTGCCGGCAAACCGCTGCGCAAGCCGGCCTGGATCCGTGCCCGATCCACGGCCGGTCCGGAAATCCAGCGGCTGAAGAAAGTGTTGCGTGAAAACAGCCTGCATACGGTGTGTGAGGAAGCATCCTGCCCCAACCTGGGAGAGTGTTTCGCGCACGGTACCGCGACCTTTATGATCATGGGCGATATCTGCACGCGGCGCTGTCCGTTCTGCGATGTGGCGCATGGCCGGCCTGACCCGCTGGACAATGACGAGCCGCATAACCTGGCGCACACCATCCAGGCGATGGGCCTGCGTTACGTGGTGGTGACCTCGGTAGACCGGGATGACCTGCGCGATGGCGGTGCGGGACATTTTGCCGCCTGCATAGCAGCGGTCCGCGACCTGAATCCGCACACGCAGATTGAAATACTGGTGCCGGATTTCCGCGGTCGCATGGATCGTGCCCTGGAGCTTCTGCAACGGGCACCGCCGGATGTATTCAACCACAACCTGGAAACCGTACCCCGCCTGTACCGCAAGGTTCGCCCCGGGTCGGACTACCAGTGGTCGCTGGATCTGCTGCAGAAGTTCGGGCAGTTGTACCCGGCACTGCCGACCAAGTCGGGCCTGATGCTGGGCCTGGGTGAAACCCTGCAGGAGGTCGAACAGGTCATGCAGGATTTGCGTGCGCACGACGTGGATATGCTGACTCTCGGGCAGTACCTGCAGCCCGGTAAGCATCACCTGCCGGTGGACCGCTTTGTACACCCGGACGAATTCGAATCCCTGCGTGAAATCGGTGAGGCACTGGGTTTCAGCCAGGTGGCCAGCGGGCCAATGGTGCGCTCGTCCTACCACGCTGACCAGCAGGCTGCCGGTCTGCTCCAGGGCTGAAGTCTGACTGGTCCCGGATCACATGCATCTTCTGGTTGCGATTACCTCGCACGGGTTCGGTCATGCCGCGCAGGTAGCGCCGGTGCTCAATGCCTTGCGTGCGCAGTTGCCGGCATTACGCGTGACCCTGCTGAGTGACCTGCCGGCATCGTTGCTGAAAGAGCGCATCCAGGCAGATTTCCGGCAGATCGGACATGCACCCGATTTCGGACTGGTCATGCACTCTGCGCTGGCGATCGACCTGGAGGCCAGCGCCGCCGCGTATGCGAAACTGCATGCGCACTGGCAGCAAGCGGTGGCCGAGGAGGCCGGTCGGCTGGCTGACCTGGCGCCCGACCTGGTGCTGGCCGACGTGCCCTACCTGACACTGGCCGCCGCCGGGAAGGCAGGTATTCCGGCCATGGCGCTGTGTTCTCTCAACTGGGCGGATATCTATCGCCATTATTTCGGGGAACGTCCGGAAGCGCCGCGGATACTGGCGGACATGGAATCGGCGTACCGCAGTGCGCGCGCCTTCCTGTGCCCGGAGCCGTCGATGCCGATGCCGTTTCTCGACAACCGGGTATCGGTCGGGCCTATTGCCGTGCAGGGGCGCGCACGTCGCGATGAACTGATCCGGCAGCTGGACGTGTCCCCCGATTGCCGGCTGGTGCTGGTGGCGCCGGGCGGTGTCGCGACCCGCTTCGATATGGAAGCGTGGCCGCAGGACCCGGCTGTCCACTGGCTGGTCAGTGCCTCCTGGCGGGTGCGACATCCTGGCGTCAGTTCGTTCGAAGCGACCGGTTTCGATTTTCCCGACCTGGTGCGTTCCTGTGATGCGGTACTGGGCAAGTGCGGTTACGGTACGGTGACCGAATGTGTGCTGAATGGCACCCCGCTGCTGTATATCCCGCGCCCGGACTGGCCCGAGGAACAGTCACTGCGGACCTGGCTGGCTGCGCACGGCGCGGCCATAGAGGTGGCGCCAGGGCTGCTGGAAAGCGGTGAATTGACAGCGCTGGTTGCCCGGGCGGGTGCAGCGACAGTGCGTTCGCCTGCGGCTACCGGTATCGACCAGGTGGCTGTCTGCCTGGGTGGTTTGTTGTCTGGCGGGGTTTCCCGCGAACAGGGATATGGCCGATAATTGGCCCATGAATGACGTATCTGACAGCCGGGACTACCCGGCGCTGACCATACTGGTCGACCAGCAGCCGCAGCTGGAGTTTGATCGCAGCCAGGGGTTGCCTGACCACCAGCTTGCCGGTCTGGAACGCATGGATGTGCAGATGGATACCGGTATCCAGGCCGGTGATCGATGGCTGGAACAGCCCGATCGCCTGCAGCGCGCACAGTTTGTGGCGGTTCAGCTGGTCGAAGCGCTGCAGCAGGGGAATGATGCGCTGGCGGCGGCGTCCTGCGCGTACCTGGCCACGCGGTTGCCGGATCTGCAGCAGGTGAAGGCAGTACGGATAGACGGCGGTTTTTCGCTGGAACTGGTGTTCGATGAACCTTATGTTCCGGAAACCGTGGTCGAATTCACGGCGCGGCCGGTGTCCTGATGCAATGCGTGGTGTACAAGAGCCTGCGGCAGTTTGACTACTACCTGTTTGTGAAAAAGGAGGATGGCTTCAGCCGCCTGCCGGACGGTTTGAAGCAGATACTCGGCGGGCTCGAAAAAGTGATCGAGCTGGAGCTGGACGAACAGCGCACCCTGGCACAGGCGGATGTACGCGAAGTGATGCAGCTGATCGAGGAAAAGGGCTACTTCCTGCAGATGCCGCCGCGTGCTGAATCTGTATCGCCGGTAGCGTAGTCAACGGCAAAACGCAGGGCGCGATACAGCGTAAAGGGGTCCGGTAACCGTTCGGCGTCAAGATTCCTGCGCACGGAGTTGACCGCCATTTCCAGCGTCACGATGGGAATATCGCGGATAATCAGACCGCGCATACGCTCCCACAAACACTGATCGGGTTGTCTCAGCAGCTGTTCCAGCAGCATTTTGCGGCTTTTCGACAGCGCCCCGTACGGGCCGCGGCATTGGTCGATAATATACATGATCTCCTGTCCTTCCCGTTTTGCAGGGTTTGTGACAGAAATAATGCATAAATCAGGCCAGTAATGGGCCTGGCCGGGGTGGACTACCTGGCAACGGCAGGTTTAATGACGTTGATATCGGTATTCGCGACCGGTTCGTCGGGAGCGATGGTTTCGGGAAGTTCGACTTCGCCCTTGCGGTTGCGTTCGGCAAGCTCCGCGATGAGACCGTCTATACCCACCTTGCGGATTCTCTCGCCCATGCTGGTACGGTAGGTCATGGCAAGGCTGACGCCTTCAATGCGGATATCGTAGATCTTCCACTCGCCCTTGTAATACAGCTGGTACTGGACATCGGCGGTTTGCCCGCCTTCCAGCGGGATCGTGGCGCGTACCGAGGTTTTGCGGTCGCCGGGCCTGTACCGGGAAGGGTAATATTTCGTGCCTTTCTGCTGTGCCACGATCTGGTCCACGTAGGTGATCATTGCTGTGACGTAAGAACGTGTCAGCAGGTCTTCGATTTCCTTGATCAGCTGCTTGCGCTGCGACTCGCTGGCGTCACGCCAGTATTTGCCAATGATCAGGCGGGCGATGCGCGGGAAGTCGATATGCGGGGCCATCAGTTCGTCGCTGATCCGGTAGGCGATGCCCGGGTCCTTGCGAATCTGCTCAGCCTGGTCTCCGAGCTGCTTGACCAGCTCGTCGAGCCGTTTGATTACCAGTGGCTGTGGGTCGGCGAATACGGTCGGGTCGTCCAGCGATGGCTCGTTGCCGGATGCCATGGTAGCCTGTGCAAGCGAGGACAGGACGGCCAGCAGCAGGCTCAACAGTGCCTTCCACGTACTTTGGGGGTTGATGACAGCGCGAATCATGCGGCGATTGTACCGTCAGCGCTTGGCAGGAATAAAGTGCCGGCGGCAAATCTCAGGAAATATCGAACTCCGCCCAGACCGGGCAGTGGTCGGACGGTTTCTCCATGCTGCGAATGGAATAGGATATTCCGGCATCCACGCACAATTCGGCCAGCGGCGGCGTGGCCAGTACCAGGTCAATACGCAGGCCTCGCCTGGGATCCCGCTCGAATCCCCGGCTGCGGTAGTCGAACCAGCTGAATGTATCGTCGGTATGCGGGTGGCAGGCGCGCCAGGTGTCTACCAGTCCCCAGTCCTGCAGCTGCTGCAGCCACTCGCGCTCTTCCGGCAGAAAGCTGCACTTGCCGTTTTTCAGCCAGCGTCTGGCATTGTCGGCACCGATGCCGATATCCAGGTCCAGCGGCGCCACGTTCATGTCACCCATGACCACCAGCAGCTGTGCCGGGTCGTAGTGTTGCTGCAGGTGTTCCCGCAGGTCGCGGTAGAATTTCAGTTTGGCGGGAAACTTGGACGGGTGGTCCCGGCTTTCACCCTGCGGGAAATAGCCGTTCAGGACAGTCAGCGAGCGGCCGTCGGACAAGGGATACACCGCCGTAATCAGGCGTCGCTGGGCATCGGCGTCATCGTGCGGAAACCCCTTCTGTACTTCCAGTGGCATCTGTCTGGACAGCAGTGCTACCCCGTAGTGGGCTTTCTGGCCGTGGTAAACGGCCTGGTAGCCGAGTTCCTCGATCATGGTCACGGGAAAATCGATGTCCTGCACCTTGGTTTCCTGGATGCCGATGATGTCCGGCCGGTGCCGCTCCACCAGCTGTTTCAGCTGGTGTGGCCGGGCGCGTATGCCGTTGGTATTAAAAGAGACTATTTTCATTAAGGTTTTCCGGTTCATAGTAAGAGTTAACTGGTGTACCGGCAATCGTAGCCTAAGGTGTTCACGGCGCGCTACAATCGGGCCTGAAAAATTCCGCAACGGGAAACCAGCCTATTATGAGCAGTGCAGTAGCCGGAGATACCACGCGGGGCACGACGCCCGCAGCAAGCCACGAAGCCTTTGAGTGGGTTCGCAGCGAGTCCATCGATTCCCTCAAACTGGTTGTGGAGGAGTACCGGCACCGGGTTACCGACACGCCGCACTACCATCTCCGCGCCGACAATCCTGAAAACGTGTTCCTGGTCGGGTTGCGTACCGTCCCGACCGACTCCCGCGGTGTAGCCCACATCCTGGAGCACACGGTGCTGTGCGGCAGTGAGCACTACCCGGTGCGTGACCCCTTTTTCATGATGATCCGGCGTTCACTGAACACCTTCATGAACGCGTTCACCAGCAGCGACTGGACGGCGTACCCGTTCGCGAGCCAGAGTAAAAAGGATTTCAACAACCTGCTGGACGTGTACCTGGACGCGGTATTCTTTTCGCGCCTGCACGAACTGGACTTTGCCCAGGAAGGCCACCGCGTCGAGTTTGCAGAGCCGGACAATCCGCAGACAGAGCTGGTGTACAAGGGCGTGGTGTTCAACGAAATGAAAGGCGCCATGAGTTCGCCGGTAAGCACCGTGTGGCATACGCTGGGCAAATACCTGTTCCCGACTACGACCTACCATTATAACAGCGGCGGTGATCCCGAAGCGATTCCTGACCTGAGCTACCGGCAGTTACGGGATTTTTACCAGACTCACTACCATCCTTCCAACGCGATCATCATGACCTACGGCGATATTCCGGCTGCCGAGCACCAGGCGCGCATCCATGAGCGGGCCCTGGCGCGTTTTGACCGGCTGGACGTTCACATTGCTGTCGAGGACGAGCAACGTTACCTCGCGCCGGTGCGTGTGCAGGAATATTATGCCTTCGATGAGCCGGATGAGGCGGCCGAGAAGACCCATATCGTGCTGGGCTGGTTGCTGGGACCGAGTATCCACCTGAAGGAACAGCTGGAAGCACAGTTGCTGGAAGGCGTGTTGCTGGATGACAGTGCTTCACCGCTGCGCCAGGCACTGGAAACCACGGAGCTGGGTAGCGCGCCCTCGCCCCTGTGCGGGCTGGAGGCGTCCAACCGCGAGATGAGCTTTGTCTGCGGTCTCGAAGGCAGCCGGCCGGAACACGCCGATGCGCTGGAGGCGCTGGTGCTGGAGGTGCTGCAGAAGGTGGCCGACGAAGGGGTTCCTGAAGAGCGGGTCGAGGCGGCCCTGCACCAGCTGGAACTCAGCCAGCGCGAGATATCCGGTGACGGTTACCCCTACGGGCTGCAATTGATCCTGGAAGGTCTGTCCAATGCCATTCACCGTGGTGACCCGGTGGCACTGCTGAACCTCGATCCGGTGCTCGAGGAGCTGCGCGCGCTGATCCGGGACCCCGGTTATATTCCGGGACTGGTGCGTAATCTGCTGCTGGAAAACCAGCACCGGGTACGCCTGACCATGGTGCCGGACACCGGCCTGTCGGAACGCCGGGAGCGGGCCGAGGCACAGCGCCTGGCCAGGATCAGGGCCGGTTTGTCCGGGCAGGAGCAACAGGACATCGTCAGGCTGGCCAGGGAACTGGCGGCACGCCAGGAGCAGGAAGACGATCCGGACGTCCTGCCCAAGGTCGGTCTTGACGACGTGCCGGCCGAATTGCATATCGCAGCAGGGGAAGAGGACCGCGTGGCCGGACATACGGTCAGCTTTTATCCCCAGGGCACGAATGGCCTGGTCTACCAGCAACTGGTCGTGGAACTGCCGGCGCTCGATGAAGCCTTGCTGGACACGCTGCCCTACTACAGCAACGCCCTGGCGCAGCTGGGATGTGGCGGTCGTGACTACCTGGCCACCCAGGCATTGCAGACCAGCGTGTCGGGCGGCGTGCACGCGAGCAGCAGCCTGCGCGGCGGCATCGAGGACGTACAGGCGTTGCGGGGGTTCTTCGTGCTGTCCGGCAAGGCATTGACCCGTAACCACGCCGCCCTGAGCAGCCTGCTGGTGGATACCATCGAGGCGCCGCGTTTCGACGAACTGGAACGTATCCGTGAACTCATCGCGCAGCAACGCGCACAGCGCGAACAGAGTGTCACCGGTAACGGGCACGGTCTGGCCATGCTGGCGGCGTCCTCCGGGCACAGTGCCGGCGCCGCGCTCTCGCACCGACTGCGTGGTCTGGCAGGTATCCGCTACCTGAAGGCTCTGGATGATCGTTTCAATGCCGGCGAAGGGCTGGCTGAACTGGCTGAGCGTTACGCGAACCTGCATACGCAGATACAATCGGCGCCGCGCCGATTCCTGTTGATCGCCGAAGCCGAACACCGTGCCCGGACACTGCAGGATATGGCGCAGGCCTGGTCACAGGCGGGAGAAGAAGATACCGACGGTTTCTCCGCTTTCACTGTGCCACCGGTCCAGCGGCAGGTAAAGGAAGCCTGGCTGACCAATACCCAGGTGAACTTCTGTGCCATGGCTTACCCCACCGTGTCGCCCGAACACCCCGATTCGGCGCCCCTGTCAGTACTGGCGGGATTTCTGCGTAACGGCTACCTGCACCGTGCGGTCCGCGAACAGGGCGGTGCCTACGGTGGCGGCGCCACGCATGATACAGACAACGCCAGTTTTCGATTTTTCTCCTACCGCGACCCGCGACTGGAAGGTACCCTGGAAGATTTTGACCACTCTATACGCTGGCTGCTGGAGGAAAAGCACGAATGGCGTAACGTAGAAGAAGCCATTCTGGGTGTCATCAGCAGTATCGACAAGCCGGGTTCACCGGCCGGGGAGGCCAGGGATGCGTTCTACAGCGCGCTGTACGGCCGTACGCCGGAACAGCGACGGCGTTTCCGCCAGCGTGTGCTGGAAGTCACCCTGCAGGACCTGCAGCGGGTAGGTGAAATCTATCTCAAACCCGGGCAGGCCAGTGTAGTGGTAATCAGTAATCCACACGCCGAAGCGCAATGTCGGGAGCTGGGCCTGGAAATACAGCCACTGTGAGGGAATGACGCCACAGCAACGCTACCAGGCCGACCTGGGCCGGGCGGGTTTTCACGCGGATGAGGCACAGCGGCAGGCCGTCGCCGCGCTGCAAGCCCTGTTCGACGCGTTGCTCGAACCGCCGCCGGCGCTTTCTTTCCGCGAACGTTTGCTGGGTCGGCGCCCGCCGCCGGTGCAGGGACTGTACCTGTGGGGCGGGCCGGGACGCGGCAAGACCTGTCTGATGGATGGCTTCTACGACAGTCTGCCGCTGGCCGGCAAACGGCGCGTCCACTTCCATCGCTTCATGCTGGAGATTCACCAGGCGCTGGAAGCGCTACCGCAAACCGCCGATCCGCTGCAGCTGGTTGCCGGGCAGATAGCCGGGCGCAGCCGGGTGTTGTGCCTGGACGAATTTCACGTCACAGACGTAGCCGATGCCATGTTGCTGGCCGGTCTGCTGAAGAGTTTGTTCGAGCACCGTGTCACCCTGGTGGCAACCTCCAATAGCGCGCCCGAACAACTGTACCGGGACGGCCTGCAGCGGGAACGGTTCCTGCCGGCAATCGACCTGTTGCAACGGTATACGCGCGTACAGCCGCTACAGGGTTGCAGGGATTTTCGTCTCGAACTGTTGCAGCACGGGGGTAGCTACCTGGTGGCGGACGGCGATACCGCGCGAAGCTGGCTGCAACGTCACCTGGATGAGCTGGCGCCCGGGGATTCGTTCGCTCGGCAGCCTGTACGGCTGCAGGGCCGGGAATTGCAGGCGCGCGCACTGGCCGGTGACCTTGTATGGTTCGATTTTGACGAACTCTGTGTGCAACCGCGATCGGCAGGGGATTACCTGCAGCTGGCCTGCGAGTATCACACCCTGTTGCTGGAGGGTGTGCCGGAATTCCGTGATGGCCTGGACGAAGCGGCGCGGCGCTTTATTCACCTGGTCGATGCGCTGTATGATCATGGGGTGAAACTCATCGTGACAGCAGCAGCAGTGCCGCAACAGCTGTATCCGCAGGGTCAGCTGGAGGCATTGTTCCGGCGCACCGCCAGCCGCCTTACGGAAATGTCCAGTACGTCTTACCTGGCGCAGCCACATCACCCTGATCCGGAACCTGCCCGATGACCAGGCGATTGCACCAGGGGTGGCCGGTACTTCTCCTGCTGTGGGTGCAGGCCGCCGTTGCAGAGCTGCCGGTCCCGGACCCGGACTGGGCGGTTGCGCGTGCGCAGTTCACCAGCGGGATCAGGAATCGCGAACCGGTCGACAAGGTGGTCGTGCTGTCACCACCGTCCCGCGAAATCTATTTTTTTACCGACCTGCGCCACCTGGAAGGCCGCGAGGTACAACACCGCTGGTCGTACCGTGGACGGGTGGTTTCGATGAAGCCGTTCGAGGTCAAGGGGGCGCGCTGGCGGGTGTATTCTAAAAATGTAATCGAGCCGGAACAGACCGGTGAGTGGTCGGTGACGGTATATGACCAGAGTGGCTGGCCGCTGCATACCGAACTGTTTCTCTATGAGCCGGCGCAGACCGGCGCGCTTTCAACGCCGGTTGCGCGGCCGGAAGATTCCTCAGAATAAGGGATTATCTGCGTCTGCGGCGACCGGTTCTGCTACTGCGGGTTCCGTCGTCGTGGCGTCGTTGCCTTCCGCTGCGGGATTGCCGGTTCCCGGTAGCGGCTCGATGGCGGGTCCGGTATCGGCATGCGCGGGTACCGCGAGTGCCGCTGTGCCGGGCGGAGATTCTTCTCCGCTTTCAGCAGGCATGGCCTGGACGGGTGTCGGTGTGATATCCGCCGGTTCCAGGGAAGACACCTCAGGCGTCTCGGGCTGAACCGCCTCGAACGCTGTAGCAGCCGGTGAAGCGGGCGCGGTGACGGTTGATTCAGGACCTGTTTCAGGAAGCTCCAGAGGCACTGTTGTTGCAGGAGTTGTTACAGTGTCCATTTCGGCCGCCGCCGGAGTCGATGTGACGGCAGGATCGTTTGCCGGGTTCGCTGCGGGGGTGGCGGTCCGGACCTGCGGGACCGCGGGTGCTTCCACATCCGTGTGACCGGCTGCCGGGGCATCTCCGTGTGCCTGGGTCGCGACCGCTGCCGGTCCGGGCGCGCTGACAAGCGGTGGTGCCTGTACAGCTTCTGCCACCGGCACCCTGTCCGGCTTCGGCACTGCGGGCAGTCGTTTCTGTTGTTGCGCGATGTCTTCATCCAGGCGTTGTTTTGCGGCGCTGTGCAGCTGTTGCTCCCGGGCTTGAATGGCTGCCTGCCAGTCGGCACGTTCCTGTGCATTCATTTTCTTCTCTTTTGCCGCGGATGTGGCTGGTGCGGTGGTATGCGTCACCGGCTTGCTTCCGGTTTGCGCCTGCGCCGGCCGGTCTGTGCTTACCGATACGGGTGCTTTCTGTGCTTCCGTAGCAGCAGGCTGCAACCAGAACAGGTAGCCGGATATAACCATGCCGGCAACGGCGCCGGCTACCAGGGCGGGTACCAGTAAGCCGGAACGCCCGTTATCGAAGGCCTGTGGTGCTTCGCAGCGTTCATACTGGATGCTGCGGTTGACCGGGCTGAGCGTCTGTTCCGCCGCCTTTTCGGTTTCCGGCAAGCGGGTTTTCGGTTCATCGGCAGCTTCTGTTTGTGGTGTCCCGGTCTGCTTCAGACTGGCAGGCGGGCGCGGTTTCCTGGTCCTGGATTTACGGATTTTTTTGCTTTCCATGCCCAGCAGACGGATCAGCTGCTCCGGTGGCAGCTCCATGGAGGGATGCAGCGGATTGAAGTTCATCTGTTTCCCGCCGCTTGCGGACCTGTCCTGTGCCCTGCGTTGCAGACGCTGTGCGTGGCCGGGGTCAACGATGGTCGAGTCTGTCATGGCGTGTTTCCGCTTGCGTTTGTATGCCGCGGTTCCCTGCGACAGGTTTTCAATGTGTTCTGCCAGCCGCCGGGCCTGGACCGCATCACTGCGCAGTTTGGCCATCTGCCGTTCGGTTTGCTGGCGCTGGCGATCGCGTACGTGATCCCTGTTTTCATCCCGTACATCAACGGGTTCCGTAAGCGCTTCGGCGCGGCGGCGAACTTTCTCGGCATGACTGCGGTGGATCGGCTGTGCCGGTCGGGCCGTTGTTCCGGCTTGCTTGCGTTTACGAATTTCCATAGCTGGCAATAGTTTGTCCCTTCAGAGATAACGTCAGCCGCCGCGCTTTATTGAGGGCGCAGAGCGGAAATCCGCCGATTTACGGGTTTTACCTGCGTACCAGTGGGTGAAAATCTGAACCGGTTCACGCTTTCTGCTCGCCGGGCGGCGGTGCGCGGGGGTAGTGACGGATTCCGGAAAGGGGTTACACTTGCCCGCGGGCGACAGAATCTGCTGTTGAAGTTCGCTGTCGGAGCA
>JALSRZ010000158.1 GCA_026984515.1 Thiohalobacter sp.
TTCATGCAGACCGGCTACAACGTCTACACGTTGCAGCAGGCCTCCCGCCGCTCCTGGCGGATCGGCCAGAAGCACCCGGTGGACGTGTATTTTCTCGGCTATGGCGGGACGGCACAGATGGCGTGCCTGTCGCTCATGGCCAAGAAGATCGCAGTAAGCCAGTCCACCTCCGGCGACATGCCGGAAACCGGCCTGGATATCCTCAACCAGGATGGGGATTCCATCGAGGTGGCCCTGGCCAAAAAGCTAGTGTCTTGATCTTCACCCCGCCCAGCACCAGCGGTGTTTGGCGGGGTTCTTTTTAGTGTCCTCACCAGGATCAGGACGGTATTTTACCCCCTCGACTGACAACCAAGAGAGCGTCATAATGCGAACAAGCGCCGAATAGGAACCTCCCTACCCCCAGCACCTGCGGTATCATTAATCTAATCTACTCTGGGTTATACCCATTTAATAAGCATGGAGGAAGCGTATATCTGCACCTAGGACCAGGAAGTGCGCTGCTCTAACTGTTTGATTATCCAAATTGGTGCAGGAAATATGAAGGGACCCGTTATGCACTTACATCGCGTAAAAATCAAAAACTTCCGCCTTCTCAAAGATGTCGAGCTTGTTCTTGAAAAGGGAACCACGCTTATTGTTGGTCGAAACAATAGCGGCAAAACATCTCTATCTGAACTAATCAGGCGATTTACGCTAGATAAAAGTCCCGTATTCCACATACAAGACTTTTCGACTGGGTGTTACGACGATTTTTGCAGAGCATTATCGGCAAAGAATGCGGCGAAACAAGATCAGGAGATCCGCGATCTTCTGCCCTACATTGAGCTGCGAATGTTCTTTCAATACGACCCAGCGCAGCCACAATTTGGCGCCCTCGGTGATTTTGTGATTGACCTTGACATGGATTGTAACGAAGCCCTTGTGGTAATGCGCTATGAACTCAAAGACGGGGCAATAGAACAATTCTTTGAGGGTCAACCCACACAAGACTTGACTCCCGAGACCCGTACGCAATTTTTCCGTGATATCCGAGATCGAATTCAGAGTTTATACACCATCAACGTATGGGCTGAAGATCCTAACGACCCCAGCAACCGTAAGGCCACCTCCCAGGCTGATGTGAGAACCCTGTTGAAGGCTGGATTTATAAACGCACAGCGGGGGCTGGATGACGTTACCACAAGAGAAAGCGATGTATTAGCAAAGACTCTAGAAGCACTGTTCAACACGGCTGCATTAGGTACAGCCGGAGAAGAGGAAAAGAAGATCGCAACGGCATTGCAGAATGCTGTCCACGCCATCCAGGAACAGCTCGAGAGTGATTTTAGCGAGCATTTAAAAAACCTACTGCCTACCTTGAAGACGTTTGGATACCCTGGGCTCGGCGGGCAGGAATTGACAACTGAAACCACACTTGATGTTGAGCGTCTTCTATCAAACCACACCAAAGTAAGGTACGTGGGCTATAGTGGAATTATGCTACCCGAGTCTTATAACGGCTTGGGCATGCGAAATCTAATATTCATCCTTCTTCAGATTTTCAGTTTTTATCGTGCTTTCCGTGCCGAACCGCGCGCGCCAGCAGTGCATCTGATTTTTATCGAGGAGCCTGAAGCACACCTGCATCCACAAATGCAGGAGGTTTTCATTCGGCAAATAGGGAAAGTCGTTGATCAGCTTAATGCAGAACATGACGGCGAGCCCTGCTGGCCAGTCCAATTCGTAGTTTCCACACATTCATCACATATCGCAAATGAATCTGGCTTTGAGACGATTCGGTACTTTCTACCCACACTAGACAATTCCAACAATGACACCTGGCAGACCAGGATAAAAGATTTGCGCGAGGGATTAGCTGACACAAGCGAAGAACACAAGAAATTCTTACATCAATATCTCACATTGACCAGATGTGATTTGTTTTTTGCGGACAAAGCCATTCTGATCGAAGGAACAAGTGAACGGCTACTTTTACCAGTGATGATCCGTAAGATGGACGAAATTCAAGGAAACGAACACTGCCTCACCAGTCAATACATAACAGTCATGGAAGTGGGAGGTGCATATGCACATATATTCTTTGATTTGCTAGATTTCCTTGAACTGCAAAGCCTGATTATTACAGATCTCGACCCTGTTGAAGGAAATGGCGGCAAAAAGTGTACCGTGCATGCTGCAACAGCAACAAGTAACGCCTGCATCAGAAATTGGTTCGGTGGTGCGGATTGCATCCCAACAGAACTAATCGCCAAAGCGGACGAGGAGAAAATAAAAGGACAAAAACGAATTGCATATCAACGACCAGAAACAGATGGCGGTCCCTGCGGCAGAACCTTTGAAGATGCATTCATGCTCGCTAACGCAGAGAAGTTCGGCGTCACTGGAAACACACCCTCCGAAAAAGAAAATGACGCTTACACGAAATGTGAGAGTGTAAAAAAATCAGAATTTGCACTTAAATACGCCATTGATGACACCGATTGGACAACTCCGGGCTACATTATTGATGGGTTGCAGTGGCTTGCAGCTGAACAAGTTCCTCCTAACAACAATGGACCCGAAGCTCTTGAGGGTGTTGTGGGTGAAGATGGAGCCGAACCTGAGGTTGCTGCTGATGAGTGACGTCGCCGAACTGAATCCGGCAGAACAGGCAAGCGAACGCGCACTTGCTGAAGTGCGTAGCGCCATTGAGTGTGGCGAGAGTTTCTTGCTGGAGGCTGGCGCTGGTGCCGGCAAGACCTATTCGTTGATTAAAACCCTACATTTCCTCGTTAAGCGTGACCAGAATCGACTAGCCAAACGAAACCAGAAGATTGCGTGCATCACGTTTACTAACGTGGCTAAAAATGAGATCGAATCCAGAACCGATCGCAGCCCGCTCATCCATTGCGATACCATTCATGCATTTTGCTGGTCTCTCATTGGCGGCCTGCAGAAGCATCTAAGAAGCTTGCTCACCAAATTAGAACCATGGACTGAACGGCTTGAAGAGGTTGGCGACCTGGGCGAGCGCAGAGTCGAATACACCTTGGGACATCGCAGCATTACAAACGACGCGATTTCGATTCACCACGACGACGTACTCAGCCTAACGATAAAACTCATGGAATATGAAAAATTCCGACGAATCGTAAAGGAAAAATATCCAATCATTCTGATCGATGAATATCAAGACACAAATGCTGCATGGGTTGAGTCCATCAAAAACTATTTTTTAGGAAGCCAAGCATCACCTTTGTTCGGTTTCTTCGGAGACCACTGGCAGAAGATTTATGGTTACGGATGCGGAAAGATCGAGCATCCGGCCATTAAGGTTATAGGAAAAGAGGCAAATTTCCGATCTGTTCTGGCGATTGTGGACTGTCTCAATCGCATGCGTCCAGAACTTTCACAATTCGTAGTTGATCCGGACGAGCCCGGAGAGGTTCGGATCTTTCATACAAATGATTGGGCTGGGCAGCGTCAGACGGGTAATCACTGGGGTGGCGATCTTCCTGCTGAGGCAGCTCATACTGCACTAGAATCAGTTATGAAACGCCTTGGTGAGAAAGGATGGGACCTTTCGCCACAGATGACTAAGATTCTAATGTTGACACACCGTGTTCTAGCATCAGAGCAGGGTTATAGTAGTTTACCACAAGTGTTCCGATATAATGAGTCGTTCACAAAAAAAGAGCACCCTCACATTGCCTTCTTCGTTGATCAGCTTGAACCAGCCATAGAAGCATTCCTTTCGAAAAGGTACGGAGAAATGTTCGCCGCGATTGGCAGCAATGTTCCGCTTATTACGAGGCTATCTGATAAGGCGAGATGGGCCGAATCAATGCAGCAACTGATTGAGCTTCGAGAGAAAGGAACAGTCGGTGACGTTATCACACATCTCCGTACGACACATCTGCCTAAGGTGCCTGATGCTGTTGAGCACCTTGAACTGAAATCAGAATCTTTCGATGAAGGCGGCAACGAGGAAATGCCGAGAGTCCTGCGTGAACTCCAGGATTTCCATGCGGTTGCATATAGAGAGATTGTCTCACTTACCCGATATCTTCAAGGACATTCACCATTTGAAACCAAGCACGGCGTGAAGGGCGCAGAATTCGAGAATGTGTTAGTAGTCATCGGAAGAGGGTGGAACCAGTATAACTTTAATTCAATGCTGGAATTCGCCCAGGATGAAGCGCGCATCCCGGCTAATAAGCTTGATGCATTTGAACGCAATCGAAACCTATTTTATGTGGCTTGTTCAAGACCAAAGAAACGCTTAGCAATACTATTTACACAGGAGCTTTCGGAAAGTGCGATGCAAACCGTTCGTCATTGGTTTGGAAATGACAATGTAGAGGCGCTTGCATTTTAAACTATATAATCAAAACACTCATACAGCACTTCTTGGAAGCGCCAGATGACCAGTTGCAACTTTGAGATGTTTTTCATGAATAGCTCACATTTCTCGTACAAAAAAACATATACATTTAGATATCACTAAAATATTGCCGTTTGCTACGGATGGCATCCAATTTGTGTTCTGAAAGCTGACATTCACAATAGAAATAATTAACAATCGGAGCAGAGGTTTCCACGCATTAAATACCTCTCGCCTCGGCCATACGCCCCACGGTCATCACCGCCTTGTCGAGTGCATCGTTCCAGGGCTGGGCGCAATTGAGACGGATGAAGTTCCGGTATTTCCCCGAAGCGGAGAAGACCGGTCCCGGCGCAATGCTGATGCGTTGTTCCAGCGCCCGTTGACACAAGCTCAGGGCATCGACCTCCTCCGGCAGCTCCACCCAGAGCACGAACCCGCCCCGGGGCTGGGTGACGCGCGTGCCCGCCGGGAAGTACTTGCCGATGGCGCGGGTCATGAGGGCGACCTGTCGGGCATAGGCGCCCCGCACCTGCCGCAGGTGGCGGTCATAGCCGCCGTGGTGCAGAAAATCGGCCACGGCCCGTTGCGACAGGGTGGGTGCCGCGAGGCTGGAGACATATTTCAGGTACTCCACCTGCTCCCGCCAACGGCCGGGCACCATCCAGCCCACTCGCAGGCCGGGCGAGAGGGTCTTGGAAAAAGAGGCGCAGTAGATCACCCCGTCCGATTCGTCGAAGGCGCGCAGGGCCTGGGGGCGCTCGCCCTCGAAGCCCAGATCGCCGTAGATGTCGTCCTCGATGAGGGGGATCTCGTGGCGGGCCAGCAGGGCCACCAGGGCCTGTTTCTTCTCGACCGGCATGATACCGCCCAGGGGATTGCTGAAATTGGCGGTCAGCGCGCAAGCCCTGACCGGCCACTTTTCCAGCGCCAGTTCCAGGGCCTCCAGGCTGATGCCGGTGGCCGGGTCGGTGGGGATCTCCAGGGCCTTCAGCCCCAGGGAGTCGATGGCCTGCAGCAGGCCGTAGAAGCTGGGCGATTCGATGGCGACCACGTCGCCGGGACCGGCCACCGCCCGCAGGGCCAGGATCAGCGCTTCCTGGCAGCCGCTGGTGATGACGATCTCATCGGGAGCCACCTGGCACCCGGCATCCGCCATGCGGCGGGCGATCTGGCGGCGCAGCTCGGGGCTGCCCGGCGGGAACTGGTAGGTGGCCAGACTCGCCCCACCGGCGCGGGCTGCAGCAGCGAGGGCGCGTTGGATGGCGCGGGTGGGCAGAAAGTCCGGAGCCGGCACCGCCGCACCCAGTTGTACGAAGTCCGGCTCATTGGCGGCCTGGACCAGGCGCAGCACCAGCGCCTGGCCCGTGACCGGCACCGGCCTGACCGTGGGCCGGGAGATGGCGGGCGGCTCCGGTCGGGGCCAGGCCTGCGCACGCACGTACCAGCCGGATCGGGGACGCGCCTCGATACGCCCGTCGTCCTCCAGCAGACGTTGCGCCTGGACGATGGTGGAGATGCTCACCCCGAACTGGCGGGCAAGCCGTCGCACCCCAGGCAGGCGGTCACCCGGTCGGTAGAGCCCCTGGTCGATCTGCCCGGCAAGCTGTTTTGCCACGCGCTCATACAGTTTGTCCGTCGCCATGGCCTGGAAATCACCTCTCGATAAGTACAGTTGGTCATGCAAAATACCGGTACAGCTTTATATATCTCCAATCTGTACCGCTGCTGTTTTATTTTATCTGAATCTGTACTTATTGCACGGTGAGTTTTACTCTGCATCAGGTATCAAAATCAACACAAAAATGGCGAACACGGACATGAACGCCCCCTCTTTCTACTTTCAGGTCGATGCCTTCACGAACATTTCGAGGACCGGCCATGCCTGACTCGACCCTGTACTGGATCAACGGGCGACTGCTACCCGAACAAGAGGCCATGATCCCGGTTACGGACCACGGGCTGCTCTACGGGGACGGGGTCTTCGAGGGGATCCGCTTCTACCATCGCCGTCCCTTCCGCCTGGCGGCCCATCTGCAACGACTGATGGACTCCTGCGCGGCCATCCGGCTGACACTGCCTTACACCCAGGAGCGTCTGGCGGAGGCGGTGGATGAGATCATCGGCGCCTTCCCCGAGGAGAACGGCTACCTGCGCCTCATGGTCACCCGCGGCACCGGTCCCATGGGGCTGGACCCCAAGGGCTGCACCCGGCCCAATGCCATTCTCATCGCCACCCGGCTGGAGATGGTCCACCCGGAGCTGCGCCGAGAGGGCATCCGCCTCATCATCGCTGCCACCCGGCGCCTGCCGGCCGACGGCCTCGACCCGCGCATCAAGAGCCTGAATTATCTCAACCCCATCCTCGCCCGCATGGAGGCGACCCAGGCCGGCGCCGACGAGGCGGTGCTGCTCAATGGCCAGGGCCGGGTGGCGGAAGGCAGCGCCGAGAACCTCTTCATCGTGCGTGACGGTCTTCTCGCCACGCCGCGGCCGGTTGACGGCGCCCTGGCGGGCATTACCCGCAGCATCGTCCTGGCGCTGGCCTCGGAACTGGACATCCCCGCCCGGGAAGCGCCGTTGACCCCCTATGACCTCTATACCGCCGACGAGTGCTTCCTCACCGGCACCGGCGCGGAGCTGATCCCGGTGCGCGAGGTGGACGGCCGCCCCCTGCGGCACTGCCCGGGCCCGATCTTTTCGACCCTGGCCAGGGCCTTTCATGAACAGGTGGAACGGGAAACCCATCCGGAGGGACAGGCAACATGAACGCCAGGCAGAAACCGCTGTTCGTCATCCAGAGCCGTTACAACCGGTGGATGAACCACAAACTCTACACGGTGTGCGAAACCGTTCCCGACGAACAGCGCAAACAGGACATGGGGGCGTTTTTTCATTCCATTCATGGAACACTCAACCATCTGCTGCTCGGCGACCGCCTGTGGATGGGCCGCTTCACCGGTACGGAATTCCCGGTCGAGTCGCTGGATCAGGAACTATATGGGGAGTTCGACGCATTATGGCAAGCGCGAACAGACACTGATGAAGCTATCTGCGCCTGGATCGATTCCCTGGAGGAAACCGACCTCAATCGCATCATCGCCTTCAAGGCAGTGGTGACGCAACAGACCCACCGCTTCCGACTGACGGATGCGCTACTGCATTTCTTCCATCACCAGACCCATCACCGGGGCCAGATCACCACCCTGCTGTCACAGCTCGGGCTCGACTTCGGCACCACGGACATGATGTGGATGCCGGGCATCGAAATCACGGGCGATGGAGATTCGATAAACCACACAATGCCCGCCGGCACCATTCCATGAACATCATCGATTCCATTGCCCTGTTTGCCATTATGGTCACTCTGGCTGCGATACCGAGCACCAGTGTGGCCCTGGTCATCACCCGTTCCGCAACCCTGGGCCTGGCGAACGGCATCGCCGTTGCCACCGGTATCGTCATCGGCGACTTGATCTTTGTATTACTGGCACTTCTTGGCTTGTCCGTTGTTTCCGAAACCTCGGGTGACCTGTTTTCAGGCATTAAATACCTGGGCGGCGCATACCTGATAGGGATGGGGATCGGCCTATTGAGATCCCGTGACTGGACAACCGTTACGGTCGAACAACGTGAATTGGGCACCCTCTTGACCAGCCTCCTGGCAGGGCTGTTCCTGACCCTTGGCGATACAAGGCCATCGTTTTCTATCTCAGTCTGTTTCCGGTATTCATCGACACTGGGTCACTTAGCCCGTCGGATACCGGGATTATTGTTTTTGTCACCATTGCCGCTGTTGGCGGCATCAAGACGGCCTATGCCATCGCGGCAAGACGACTTGCTGTCCTGCCCCGGAGCCTGGCCCATGAAAAGGGCATAAAAACCATTGCAGGATGCTTCATGGTCGGAGCTGGCAGTGT
>JALSRZ010000159.1 GCA_026984515.1 Thiohalobacter sp.
AGCATAACGCCGACTTCCCGCAGGCCTGGTGCGACCCGGGGGGAAAGGGTGCTGTCACCGCGGCGTTCTGCCAGCACAATCGGTCGCAGCGGTGACAGCAGCAACTGTTGTTCAGCGTGACCGGCCACCACTTCGTCAAGCAGGGACTTCAAGGGTGCCTGCAGCGGTGCCGGGAACATCACGGCGAACGGTTTGTCGGGGCGTGGCTTGCGTTCGCGCAGCCGTGTCACCGCCAGGTCATTGCGGGCATCACACAACAGGTGATAGCCTCCGACACCCTTGACGGCCACAATCTCTCCGGCGCGCAGGGCCTCCACACAGGCGGGTATGGCGATGCCGTCCACCATCCGGCAAATGCCCGGCCGAACGAATTCGACACACGGACCGCACACCGGGCAGGCCACCGGTTCAGCGTGAAAACGCCGGTCGGCCGGATCGCTGTACTCTTGCCGGCACTGCGGACATAACTCGAACGATGCCATGCTGGTATTACTGCGGTCATAGGGCAGCGCTTTTATTAATGTGTAGCGTGGCCCGCACTGGGTGCAGTTGATGAACGGGTAGCGGAAACGGCGGTCCGTCGGATCATTCAGCTCGGCGAGACAGTCATTACAGGTAAAGTAATCAGGCGGCACATGAATGTGCGCCTCGCCCTCGCTGTCACTGTGACGGATGGTGAAGGCATCGAAGAGTTCCGCCGCTACCTGTTCTACGGCAATCAGCTCCGGCCGGGCCAGCGGCGGCGCCTCGCCAATCAGTGCCGCGCCGAAGGCTTCCTGTGAGCCCGGATCACCCTGGGTACAGATCTCCACCTGGCCGACACGATTCTGCACCCAGCCCAGCAAACCGTGCGCGTGGGCGATGCGGTACACAAAAGGCCGAAAACCGACCCCCTGCACCCGACCACCGACCTGCCATAGACGCACCTCTTCGGGCGTACCGATGGGGGTCTGGAGTATGCCCGGCGTGATCTCCATCACTCACACCAGCAGTCCACCGGTGATACCAATGTCGTACACCATCAAGCTGCCCACTACCAGGGTGACCACACCGATCACCGCCCGTAAGCCGTTGTGCAGCCATGTCATGCCGGTGGCCGAATAGCGCAATGGCACGGCAATGATCGCTGACAGCGCCGCCATGCCGGCAATCGAGCCGACGCCGAACAGGGCGATGTAGGCCATACCTGTCAGCGGCGAATGCACGGTCTGCAGGGTCAGCAGGATCAGTGCCGCCGAGCCGGCCATCCCGTGCATCATACCGACCAGCAGTGCGCGTAACGGGAAGCTGCCCTTACTGCGGTGATGGTGGTGGTGTACGGCCGGGTGGACCGGTTCACGCGCGTGTGAATGAGCGTGAAAATGCAGCGTACCGTCAGCGTGTCGGTGCACATGAAAATGAATGCGCTCGCGCAGCAGGCGCCTGAGCACATCGACGCCCAGCCCTACCAGCATCAGCCCCACCGCGAATTCCAGTACCTGCGCCAGAGTCTCCGGCATGATGCTGTCCAGCAGCAGTACCAGCGAACCGAAGGCAAACAGCGTAAGCGTATGCCCCATGCCCCACACTGCGCCCTGGCGGATGGTTTCTCCCATGGAGTGACTGCGGGTCGCCAGTGACGCCACGGCGGCCAGGTGATCGGTTTCCATGGCGTGTCGCATGCCGAGCAGAAAACCCAGTGACAGCAGGCTGAAGCTCATGCCACCTCCACGTCGGCACGATCCCGGACGCCTCCCGCCCACCAGATACGGCAGGCACCCTCGTCCGATACCATGCAGGGGCCGACGGGACTGCGTGGCGTACAGGCCAGCCCGTACAGCTTGCACTGGTTGGGATAGATCTTGCCCAGCACCACGCGCGAACAGTCGCAGCCTGCCGGCATTTGCCCGATGCGTTTGCGATCCGGGTCCTCGCAGGACGGGAACAGCTCGCGCGCGTCGTGTGCGGCGAGGTGTGGCTTGAGCGCGTAACCCGAAGCGGGAATCGTTCCAACCCCACGCCAGTTGGCAGCGACGACGTCGAGCGTTTCGTCCATGCAGCGTTGTGCTGACCGGTTGCCACCGGGCCTGACCACTTCCGGGTAGCAGTTGTCGAGAAAACGGCGGCCATCCCGCAACTGGCGCAGCGTCGAATACATGGCCGCCAGCAGTGATTCGGGTGTAAAACCGGCAACCGCGGCGGGGATATTGTGCTCTCGCACTACAAATTCCCACTCCTCCGGACCCATCACGGTCGAGACGTGACCCGGTGCGATCAAGGCCTGGAACCCGGCTTCCTCGGAATCGAGCAGCATGGCCACCGCCGGCCAGGTCAGGCGACCGGACAACAGCACGCTCAGGTTATCCGGCACGCCCTCGGCCAGCATCGCAGCCACGGGCGCGGTGGTGGTTTCAAACCCGGCAGCAAAAAATACGACGGCCCGGTCGGGGTTGTCGTGGGCGATCCGCGTGGCTTCGGTGGGCGAAGCAATCGGGCGCACATCGGCACCCGCGGCACGGGCCTGCTCCAGCGAACGTATCTCACGTTTCGGCAGGTTGACCGGCACCCGCAGCATGTCACCAAAGGCCACCAGGATAATGTCCTCCCTGAGGGCCAGTTGCATGGCCTGGTAGACATCCTCTTCCGGGCACACGCACACCGGGCAGCCCGGCCCGGGTATCAGTTCGACAGACGACGGCAGGGCGCCGCGCAAACCGGCCTGGGTGATTGAGCGCTCATGGCCACCGCAGACATTCATGATGCGCACCCTGTCCGGCAGATCGAGCGCGCGTATACGCTCCAGCCACTGCCGGGCGCTGAGCGACATGTTCAGCCTTCCCCGCCGGTGGCGTTTACCACACCATGCGCGTGCGCATGAGTGGCCGGTGCAGCGCTGTGCAGGCGCATACCGTCCGGCTGGATGGCTGGCCGCAGGGTGGCTCCCTGCCTGATACGCTCGCGTTGTGCCGCCACTTCCGTGCGCAACCAGGTCAGCCAGTCCTCCATGGCCTCACCGGAAGCGGATGACAACGACAGCAGTGGTGATTCACTGGCCAGCTCGCGCAGGCAGCGCTCTGCGCGTTCGGGTCTGAAATCGCTCAGGTACGGCAACAGATCAGTCTTGGTCAGCAACACCAGGTCGGCGGCGCGAAACATCACCGGGTACTTGGCCGGCTTGTCGTCGCCCTCCGGCACTGACAGCAGGGTGATGTTGCGGTGCTGTCCCAGATCGAAGCTGGCAGGACACACCAGGTTGCCGACATTCTCGATAAACAGGATATCCACGGGGTCAAGATCCAGCTGGTGCAGGGCTGTGTGTACCATGTGCGCATCCAGGTGACAGGCGCTGCCGGTGGCGATCTGGATCGCCTCGACACCGCACGCACGGATGCGTTCGGCGTCATTCTCGGTTTCCAGGTCGCCTTCGATGACCGCGATGCGATACGCGTCACCCAGCGACTCGATGGTGGCTTCCAGTAATGCTGTCTTGCCCGCGCCGGGTGACGACATCAGGTTGACGGCGAACACCCCGTGGCTGTCGAAATGCGTGCGATTGTGTGCGGCCTGGTGGTCGTTCTCACTCAACAGGCTCTGCAGCACCGTGACCGCTTCACGACCCTCATCGGTCTTCGCCAGCCGGCCATCGCCGCGCACCAGGTGTTCATTGCCGGGCGTGATGTTGCAGCCACAGGTATCACACATGATCGTCTCCTGTCGTAAGCGGTATGTCCGCCGTGCCCAGCGCCTGGTCAAACAGCTCCCATGCGGAACGTGCCTCCTGCTGCGTCATTTTCTGTATGGCATAGCCGACGTGAACCATCACGAAATCGCCGACCGCCACCGCCTCGTTCTGCATCATGAACAGGCTGACATCACGCTCTACGCCCTTGGCTTCGCAATGGGCCTCATAGCCGTTGATTGCAGTAATCTTCATGGGTATCGCTAGACACATTGCTGTTGTACCGCCTGTGTTTTCATTCGGGACAGTTCCAGACTGGCCAGCAGCATTTCATCACCACTGAGCAGCCGGGTACGGAAATCGCCGCAGCTGGCGCACAGCAGACGGTTGGGCACGACCTCCGACACTGCCCCACATTGCGTGCACTCGACTTTTACGGGCGCCGCTTCGATGAGCAGTTCGGCCGCTTCCGCCAGCGTACCGGTGCAGGCCAGCGGCCAGGCGTGTTCCAGCAGCGGCGCTTCCACACCCGACAAGGGTCCAAGCTGCAATACGATCCGGTCGACACGCCCGGCATCGTGTTCCTGCGCGATGCGTTCGACCTGTTGCATCAGGGCGATACAGACCGAGAGCTCATGCATTATGCCGCACCCTGCTTCGACGCGAACCAGCCGCGCAACAGCCCGCGTCGCGACAGCGGTCGCCGTAACCCGCTGTTGTCCAGTTCACTAGCGACCGGGTCGGCCTGTGCCGGGTCCGTTGTGTCCTGGTGCAGTTGCCCCAGCACTTCCCGGGCAACCCGGCACGCCGTTTCCTGATCGGTAAAATCCTGCACGGTAGTGAACAGCGGCAGACTCAGGTGGGGCGCAATACCTTCCACTACGCTTAACATGCACAGGTACTCGCCCGCCGGAAATGCCACCCTGATTTTCTTTCCCGGCGCCAGCCAGGCCCAGTCGTCGTCCTTGCCCGGTAACAGCACCAGGTTCATGCACCAGGGCGTCACCAGCACGCCGCACATCCGGCCCTGGTACGGCTCGAAATCCACAGCTTCTACTTTGAGTGCTGTGTTATACACTGGCAGATCGCGCATACGCGGCTCTACCCTGTTGCGATAGCTGGTGACCAGCCTGTCGATCGCGGAATACATACCCCTACCTGTCCGCCAGTGGCAGAAATTTGTCCGCTTCGGCATCGCACTGCGGACATCGCCAGTGTGCCGGCAGGTCCGTAAACGGTGTCCCGGGCGGAACCTGTTCCACCTCGTCGCCCTGTGCCGGATCATAGACATACCAGCAGATACGACACTCCAGACGGGTGTGGTCATTGATCCGCTTCGCCGCCTGCAACGGGTTCATGCCAGCTCCGTCCAGTAGGGTTCCAGCAGTTCGCTGAAGCGCCTGCGGGAATCGTCCAGGTCTTCCGGGGCGGCGCAGGCAACGGCCGGAATATCCGTTACCTCCAGGGTGTTCAGGATCAGCGTGCCCATGGAATTGGTATAACGCACCCACCAGATGCCCGGGTACGCCGTACTGGTAATCTTGCAGTCGCCATAACCGCGCGACAGCGTCTCGACCGGTCCTGTACCCAGTGTTTCGTCAAGGAAATGAATATCACCTTCCGATAGAGGTAACAGTGTAAGGTTGATGACATGTGCCGTGGCACCGGGCTGCCAGCCTGCGACCTGATCCTGCAACTCGCTCAGAATCGGTAGCGCGTTCATGACATCCTCCGGTCCCGTATCCCGCGCCAGACCGGCCACCCGCGTCGCGTCGGGCACTTGCCGTGCCAGCACTGGCACATCACAGACTTCAATGAGATCACGCGTGATACGACCGCTATCGTCGAGGTAGAAGGTGCGCCATATCCCGGCCAGTACCGCCTCCTGCATGCGTACCTGCAGCATCGCATCCCGGTATCTCAGGCTGACCTCGCCCTCACCCAGTATCTGGTTGACCAGTTCGCGGTTGTCGGCGTCCAGCGCCGAGATGTCGGCAAGCAACGGTTCGGCGCCGACGTGGTAATCCGCCAGCGCCCGGCTCAGCCAGTCGCTGACGGCCCTGGCTCCGTGCAGGTGCTGCACCTGTTCCGGCTCCGGCATATCGGGTGCGCGGTAGCTGCTCATTACAGAGGGCAGAGGGATGAATTCCGGTTGCGAGCCGTCCGCTTCCGGCGGCTGGCTGCCAGGTCCGGTGAACGTTACTGCGATACTGTCGTTTGTCTTCATCGCTTATTTCCCGTCGTTCAGGCGCTCACCACTGGCACCCTGAATCCAGGCACCGGCCTGACATCAGCGGTCACCAGCTCACCGATATCATGCAGGTATTCGGCCCAGTTCTGAATACCGGTCATGGCTCCGAGGTAGCCGCCGTCACGCAGGAATACCAGCGCCGGCCAGGCTGTGAATCCATAGTGCTGCTGCAGGATTTTTTCTGCATCTGCAGCTACCACAGCGGGTATCAGCGCCCCCTGGAAGGCCTTGATCAGCTCCGGCAGCACCACCGCCACATCGGTAGTTTCGCGAAAACGTTTGGGGTCACCGGCAAAAAACAGTACGGTTATACCCGGCTGCCTGATGAACGCATCATGCGTTTCCAGCGTCACCTCGGGGTACCCGTAATCGTCATACAGGCGCTGAATAAGCGGATGCGTCATTGCGGCGGCCTCCCCAGCTCGTAACTGGCCATATCCAGTTCTCCCGGGCCGATCAGCTCGACCGATGCCAGCGGCTTTTCCCGCTCGCGGAACGCCACTCCCCATTCACGCAGCAACGTGCAGGCCTGCTCGACCGCCTCCGGTATGCGCCGCCGGGTGCCTTCGCGCAGACTGCCGCCGTAATCATCGAGCTGTTCGGGTTGCACGCCGATGAGCGCCAGTTGTTGCGGCCGGTCATTCAGCAAGCGCGCCGACACCAGCACTTCCTGGAAACCGGTCTGGTGCATACTGACCTTTTTGGCGCCCATATACTGCGGTACGTCGTCGTCACGCATCACCCGCAGTTCGCCGGGTTCAAGACCGAAATCGATGGCATCGAAAATCAGCAGGCGGGACACACTGCTGACCCACGGCAGCAGGAACAGGCCCTGGGTACCACCGTCCATGAGTCGGACGTGGTCGTCGAAGTCATAACGGGCATTGAGCGCTTCGACACAGCGCACACCGAACCCTTCATCGGCCCAGAGTATATTGCCGATACCCAGGATCAGTGTGTCGGTGTCCGTGTTCGCGACCATCAGGGCTGGTCATCCTTGAACGTACGCCAACCACCGATAATGGTGCTGACACTGCTTTCCCGACCGATGATGTCGGCGCGCACTGCCATGTAGATGTGAATGATGACAAATACGAGCATGATCCACATACCCATGTTGTGCCAGTTGTGGGTTGCCTCGGAACCACCCAGCAGCGGCATAATCCAGCCAAAAACCTGGTCTGCCCAGCTGCCACCGCCCAGACCCTCGCCGTACAGCGCAAAGCCGGTGCCGATCATGAACAGCGTCATCAGGGTGTTGAGGAAAAACATCGCCGTCTGCGCCAGTGCATTGTGGCCCAGCGTCTTGTGCTGTTTACGCGTCAGGAACAGGTAGAAACGCAGCTCGTAGAACAGGCCTTTCCACCAGTCTGCCCGCCAGAACGGCAGGTAGAAGATTTCACGGGCATAGCGATTGCCCACCAGTGCCCAGTAGACGCGCACGGCAAAACCGATGGCAAATACATAGGCTGATATAAAGTGAATCAGGCGGATATTGCCCATGAGAAAGTGATCGCTGGCCTCACCCGCCAGTGACGGCAGCGGGTTGGCGATCAGGTAGCCGGTCGCCGCCAGGATCAGGAAACTGAAGGTATGCAGCCAGTGCCACAGACGCACCGGCGCTTCGAACACATACACGGCTTTCTGGTTGGCCGCATCGTGCGCCCCATTTGCCACATTGCTGTTCATATCGCTGTCCTCCCTTTAGGGAAACACTGACTTATTCGTATTCCGTCATCCCGGTTTATTCGTCTTTCGTCATCCCGGTTTATTCGTCTTTCGTCATCCCGGTTTATTCGTCTTTCGTCATCCCGGCGCAGGCCGGGATCCACTGTCTTGGATGACGAATTGATCAGACCTTCCATTGTGCCTTGCCTGACTACCGCACCTTGACCGTTGCCAGCTCCTCACCGTCCGGCGACATGACGTGGGTGGAGCACGCCAGACAGGGGTCGAAACTGTGAATAGTGCGCAGGATCTCCAGCGGCTGTTCGGCATTGGCCATGGGCGTACCCAGCAGCGCCGCCTCATACGCCCCGATGTTACCGGCCGGATCGCGCGGTGATGCATTCCAGGTAGTCGGCACCACGGCCTGGTAGTTTTCGATCTTCGTGTCCTTGATATGCACCCAGTGCCCCAGCGCACCACGTGGCGCCTCGACGTGACCCACGCCCTTGACATCCTTCGGCCAGGTCTCGGGCTCCCACTTGTCCATGTTGGACGTGGCAGTATCACCGGCCTTGAGGTTGGCCATCATGTTGTCGAACACGTAGCGCATTTTGTGCGCCGCCCAGGAACATTCCAGACCACGCGCCGCGGTGCGGCCCAGGGTCGAG
>JALSRZ010000160.1 GCA_026984515.1 Thiohalobacter sp.
CGTTCACTCGGTCGGGCTGCTCGACATCGTGTCGACTATGCCTGCGCGGCCCTCGGTCGCGAACGCCGCTGATCACACGACCTGCCACCGCCTCGCTACAGAACCCGGTGAGAAATGCGGGCTAAATCCTGAATTAATCAGGGCCGTAACGGCGCCGGCTGCCCGGTCGCGCGCCAATGCCGGTAATCCTCGAGTATCTGCGCATGATCGAATACCAGCGGCGGACAGTGACCGGGATCGAACAGCGCCAGTCCCCTGGCATCATCCTGCGCCGATGCGTCACCCGATGCTGTCGCCACGTACACCGCACTGACCGTGTGGCCGCGGGCATCGCGCTGCGGATCGGAATAGCAGCCCAGCAGGCTGACCAGGCGGACGTCCAGGCCGGTCTCTTCCCGCGCTTCGCGCACAGCGGCCCGCTCGAGCCGCTCGCCCACGTCCACAAAACCGCCGGGTAACGCCCAGCCGTGCGGCGGGTACCGGCGTTCGATCAATACGATCGGACGCCCGGATCGATCGGTCATTTCGATCACGATATCGACCGTCAACAGGGGGGTAACCGGCTTTACCATTTCATCTCGCGCAACTGGCGGCGGGCTTTCTTGTCCGGTTTGCGTTGCGGGTGTGGCGTACTGGCCGCGGCCAGTTTGTGCTGCTCACTGAGCGCGGCGCGCTTCGCGATGCTCTGCGCGGATTCCTCGTACAGGGTCTGTGCGACCTTCGCCGGTCCCCGGCGCTGCGACAGCGCCAGCACCTCGATACCATACTCGTAACCACCCTTGTGAATCGACAGCCGGTCACCCACGGCCAGCGCCCGCGCCCGCTTGACCCGCGCGCCGTTCAACTGCACCTTGCCGCCGTCCACGGCCTGCGCGGCGAGGCTGCGCGTCTTGTAGAAACGCGCCGCCCACAGCCACTTGTCGATGCGTACGGATTCAGCCAACAGCCCTGGCCGCCCGGGCAAGCTGCGCGACGGGAACCGCGCCGTCCAGGCGCTGTTCACCGATAAACCAGGTGGGCGTCGCCCTGACGTTCAGGTCCTCGGCCGCCTTCCGGTAGTGCTGCAGGCGGGTAGCAACTGCGGCATCCTGCCAGGCCGCTTCGACCTGTTGCGCATCCATTCCGGCTTCCAGTGCCAGTGCACGCAGGCAGTCCCGGTCACCGATATTTTTACCTTCCGCAAAATATGCCCCAAACAGACGCTTGTGCAGGCGGTAAAACAGATCGCGGTCGATATATTTCGCCGCCTCCGCCAGTAGCAGGGCGGAACGCGAGTTGGTGGTGAAATCGTGCTCGAGCAGGGGCAGTTGCTCTTCCGCCGCCATCTCGCCGAGCGTAGCCATCATGCGCTGCCAGGTCTCGGAGGGGTAATTCAGCGAGGCTACCGGTTCTCCCCCGGGCGAGGTTTCCGGGTGTATCTCCAGGAAACACCAGTTGACCTTTAGTTCGTAGTCTGCGCGCAAATGATCGAGCCGCGCGTCACCCACGTAACAAAAAGGACAGATGTAGTCACTGAATACGGTGACCTTCAGTTCAGGCTTGGGGGACACGGGTCTGTACTCTCCGTCGGCCCGCTAGCCGGACAGTTCGACCAGGATGCTGTTCATTCGTTTCACGAACACGGTCGGGTCCTCCAGCTGGCCACCTTCGCTCAACAGCGCCTGTTCGAACAGCAGGTGGGCCCAGTCAGCAAAGCGCTCCGGATCCTGCTCCTGTTTCAGGTGTGTCACCAGCGGATGCTCCGGGTTGATCTCCAGCGACGGCTTGCTGACCGGGACATCGTGGCCCGCCTGTTTCATCAACTGCTGCATGTGTACCGGCATATCGTGTTCTCCCAGCACCAGGCAGGAAGGTGAATCGGTCAGGCGGTGACTGATGCGTACGTCCTGTACATCGTCTGCCAGCGTTTCCCTGATACGTTCAAGCAGCTCCTTGTACTTGCTCTCGACTTCCTCAGCGGCTTTTTTGTCTTCTTCATCGCTCAGTTTACCGAGGTCCAGTTCACCCTTGGCTACCGACACCAGCGGCTTGCCGTCAAATTCCGTCAGGTGCGAGACCAGCCACTCGTCCACGCGGTCGCTCATCAGCAATACTTCAATGCCTTTCTTGCGGAATACTTCCAGGTGCGGGCTGTTTTTGGCCGCGGCAAAACTGTCTGCCGTCACGTAGTAGATTTTATCCTGGCCTTCCTGCATGCGGCTGACATAGTCTTCCAGCGAAACCGTCTGTTCTTCCGTATCGCTGTTGGTCGACGCAAAGCGCAGCAATTTGGCGATACGTTCGCGGTTGGCAAAGTCTTCCGCCGGCCCCTCTTTCATAACCTGGCCGTACTGCTTCCAGAACTCCGCGTATTGCTCCGGTTCGTTTTTGGCCATGTTCTCCAGCAGGCCCAGCACTTTCTTGACCGACGCTCCGCGGATGCTGTCGATAAACTTGTTTTTCTGCAGGATTTCGCGCGAAACGTTCAGCGGCAGGTCATCGGAATCCACCAGCCCGCGAACAAAGCGCAGGTACTGCGGCATCAGGTTTTCCGCGTCGTCCATGATAAACACGCGACGCACATACAGCTTGATGCCGTGCCGCCGGTCACGGTCCCAGAGGTCGAAAGGTGCATGCTTCGGTATGTACAGCAGGCTGGTGTAGGACTGGGTGCCCTCCACCTGGTTGTGACTCCAGGCCAGCGGCTCGCCGAAGTCGTGCGACACATGCTTGTAGAACTCCCTGTATTCCTCGTCCGAAATCTCGCGCTTGGGACGTTTCCACAGGGCCGAAGCATTATTGACCGCCTCGAACTCGCCTTCCTTGCCTTCTTCCGTCGATGCCATTTCGATCGGCAGGGAGATGTGATCGGAGTATTTGGTGATAATCGAACGCAGGCGGAAATCGTCCAGGAATTCGTCTTCCCCTTCGCGCAGGTGCAGGACCACTTCCGTGCCGCGGCTGTCTTTTTCAACCGACTCCAGCGTGTAACTGCCTTCCCCGTTGGAAACCCAGCGCACCCCTTCGTCCGCAGCGGCACCGGCACGTCGCGTGGTCAGGGTAACCTCGTCAGCAACGATGAAGCACGAATAGAAACCCACGCCGAACTGGCCGATGAGTTCGATGTCCTTGCTCTGGTCCCCGGTCAGCGCTTCAAAAAACTGCTGTGTGCCGGACTTGGCGATGGTGCCGATATTATCCATGACTTCTTCGCGTGACATGCCGATACCGTTATCGCTGACCGTAACGGTGCGCTTGTCCTTGTCGAAGCTGACGCGGATCTTCAGCTCGCTGTCCCCTTCGTACAGGGCATCATTGGACAGTGCCTCGAAGCTGAGCTTGTCGCAGGCATCGGAGGCATTGGAAATCAGCTCGCGAAGAAAAATCTCCTTGCTGGAATACAGGGAATGGATCATCAGGCCCAGCAACTGGCGAACCTCGGCCTGGAATTCAAGCGTTTCTTTCTGTGTCTCTGTAGTCATGGTCAGGAACTCGTTATTGGATAATCAGAAAATCGTTACGTAAAGGGCCTCTGCTTCATTCGTTTCCCGTCGTTAATGAATCAGCGTTCCCTTTCCTCTGTCAGGCCGCCCGGGCGAAACCTGCTCCTGCGGTAAGGTGGGGACATCAGCCACGTATTTCAACTCCCTCAGCGTACAGCAGCTGCTGCTTGATCTGCACCAGGCGTCCCTGCCGGTCGCCTGCGAAACCACCCGGTCCATGCCGGGCCACCACCCGGTGACAGGGCACCACGATGGGCACGGGATTATGCCGGCAGGCATTGCCAACCGCCCTGGCACTGGTACCGAGCCGCTCTGCCATTCCTCCATAGGTCATTGTTTTCCCTGCAGGTATCCTGCGCAGCGCACGCCACACCCGGCACTGGAAAGCGGTACCGGACAGCCTGCACTCGATCCCGGACACGGCGCGGGGATCCGCAAAAAAAGCCAGTATCGAACGCTGCAGCCGGCGCGTATCCGCACATCGGGCGGTTCGCAGCCGGTAGTGGCCGGACAGAAATTCCAGCCGGCAGAGCGCCCCGTCTTCGACCCGGATACCCAGCCTGCCGACCGGAGAGACGAATACTGCATCAAAATCCTGCCCGGGCATCAGCTTCCTTTCTGTTTTACACCGGCGACCAGGTACAGACGCTGTATTTCATTTTGCAACACAGCCTTGCGGCTGGCATCCCGGGTAGCGTGCAGCAGGCTGGTGTAAATCTGCCGCGCGTCTTCCAGCAGGCCGGCTTCGACCAGCGCCTGTGCGGCATGGTAACGCGCGGTCTGCGCCCAGGGATCCATGGCGGTTACGTCGGTCAGGGTCGCCGACTTCAGGTACAGGTAGGCTGCCTGTTCATACTGTTCGAGCGCCTGCAGCGAATCGGCCATCCAGAACAGCAGTTCACGCCGTTGCTGCGGCTCCAGCGGCTTGTCCAGCAAGGCGGTGAACAGCTGCAGGGCCTGTCGGTGCGCCTGCAGGGTCTGCAGGTCGAACACTACCTGTAGCAGACGATCGGTGTTCTCTGGCGCCCGGTCCGCTGCCGGTGCGGCGAGCTGTTGCTCCAGGATCTTTACCCCGGCATCGACTTTGCCGGTAAATATCGCAACGCGCGCCCGGCGCAGGTTCCACGCAAAGCGATCGGCGCCGGCAGGCGGTTCCGCCAGCCCGTCCATCAGGCGCGACGCGGTATTCAGCTCACCGGCTTCCAGCGCTTCATCAATCAGACGGTAGCGGATCACCGGTGGCAGGCGATCCACGTCGGCAAAGTGCCGGGACTCCAGGTACAGGCGCCGGACCAGCCGTTTGGCACCGGGCAGATCGTCCAGCATCCCGACCAGGTATTCGTGCGCCAGCGAACGGTGCCGGACGTCCGAACCGAACTCGGACAACACGGCAAACAGCACCCGGGCGCGCAGCGGGTCTTTCTCCACGGCTTCAGTGGCCGGAAAGTACCAGTCCTCGTCGTTGCCGAGCAGCTTCTGTTCGCGGTTCCCTATACGCTTTCCCTGTTGCAGCCAGGCATCCCAGAGCTGGTCAGCATCGAGTACCAGCACGCCGTGCATCAGTTCCTGGTCAAAGGGAAGGGCAAGTGCGTGTTCCAGGTACTCGATCTGCCGCCGAGGCTGTCCGGCCTGCCCGGCCGCCCTGGCGGCCAGTCCCCAGAAGGCGCTTTGCAGCTGCGGGGTCGCCGCCTGCTGTGCCTGTCCGAGCGCCAGCTTCTCCACCTCGGCCGCCTGCTGCGGGCTCGCTTTCAGCTGTGCAGCATAACGCAGGAACCGGCCCTGCGGGGTCTCGTCCTGTTGCAACAGCCTGACCGCGGAGTCCGCATGCCCGCCCTGCAGCATCACGCGCGCACTCAGCCAGCGCCACTGCGGGTCTTCGTTGCCAAAATCCTGCCGGTAGCGTAACAGGGCCAGGCGCGCGTCTTCGATCTTTGCTTCCAGCAGGTAGCTGCGCACCACCAGGCGTCGCCAGCGGGCCAGGCTGCGCTTATCGGCCTCGGTGGCGTGCGACCACAGCAGCGTCCTGACGGTAGCCCGCGCGTCCTGCGCCTGCCCTGTGCGCAGCTGTGCGTCCGCTTTCAGGGACAGCGCCTGACGGTGAAAACGCGCATCGACACCGGCCGGCAGCCGCTTCACACGGTCGATCAGGCTGGCATCCAGTCCCTGGCTGGCCAGGATCTGCAACCGCTCCTGCTCCCAGGCGGTCCACTGCACAAGATCCTGGTCCGCGGCCGGTTGTTCGGCATCCATACGCCGCAACGCCAGTTGCGGTGCACCCGCACGCGCCAGCTGCACCAGTTCCTGCAGGCCCGCACCATCCAGCGCCCTTGCTATCGCCGGGAGAGAAAAAACCGTCGCCAGCACCAGGCACAGACCAATAAAAACGGGCAACCTGCGGCCAGGTTGCCCGTTGCAAGGTACGATCGCGGTAGCCGGAGGCTCCCGCACCGGATCAAAGCTTCTCTTTGATACGCGCGGCCTTGCCGGAGAGTTCGCGCAGGTAATACAGCTTGGCGCGGCGCACGTCGCCACGGCGCTTGACCTTGATGCTGGCTACGGCAGGGCTGTAGGTCTGGAACACGCGTTCAACGCCTTCGCCGTGCGAGATCTTGCGCACGGTAAAGGCGGAATTCAGGCCGCGGTTGCGCCGGGCGATCACGACCCCTTCGAAGGCCTGTAAACGTTCGCGGTTACCTTCCTTCACCTTGACCTGGACCACCACGGTATCGCCGGGCGAAAACTCCGGGATCTCTTTGGCCATCTGTTCACTTTCCAGCTGTTGAATTATGTTGCTCATGTGCTTCACCTAACCACGCTTTCAATCCGGTTGTTGCGATTGTTGCTCGCGAATATATTCCGCCAGCAACGCCTGTTGTTCCTCGCTCAGCGACTTCTGCTCAAGCAGATCGGGCCGGCGGCGCCAGGTTCTTCCCAGCGACTGCTTCATGCGCCAGCGTTCGATGTCGGCGTGATTGCCGGACAACAACACGCCCGGCACGGCCATTCCGTCGACGACTTCCGGGCGCGTGTAGTGCGGGTAGTCCAGCAACCCGTCCATGAAGGAATCATACAACGCCGATTCCTCGTCTCCCAGCGCACCCGGCAACAGGCGCGCCAGCGCATCGATCCAGACCAGTGCCGCGGGTTCGCCGCCGCTCAGCACATAGTCGCCGATGGACCATTCCTCGTCGACATGGCGTTCAATGAGCCGTTCATCGATGCCCTCGTACCGCCCTGCCAGCAGTACCAGGTGCGGCAGTGCGGCAAAGCGTTTTAATGCCGCCTGGTCCAGGCGCCGGCCCTGCGGGCTGAGGTAAATCACCGGCCCGTCACCCTGGCTGCACGCCGCCTGGATCGCGTCCGCCACCGGCTGCACCTGCATGACCATCCCGGGACCACCGCCGTAGGGGCGGTCATCCACGCTGCGATGCCGGTTGTCGGCATACTCGCGCGGGTTCCAGCAGGCCAGTTCCAGCAAGCCCTTGTCCCGGGCGATGCGCGGTATCCCGTAGCTGCAGCAGTCCCGGATCATCTCCGGGAACAGGGTTACCAGGTCGATACGCATGGCAACCCGTTAAAAATCCCTGTCCCAGTCCACCCGGATCTCACCCTGTTCCAGGTCGACCTGAACGATGACCTGCCCCATGACAAACGGAATCAGGCGTTCCCGGTCACCCTTCACGACCAGCACGTCGTTGGCGCCGGTTTCAATCAGGTGATCCACCGACCCCAGTGCTTCGCCCGCCAGGGTAACGACCTTCAAACCCTGTAAATCGTGCCAGTAGTATTCACCGGGCTGCGCCGCGGGAAGCGCGTCACGCGTTATGCCGATTTCGCAACCGGTCAGCGCCTGGGCCTGGTCCCGGTCGCCGCAACCCGCCAGCAGCGCCACCACACCCTTGCCGTGTTGCCGGCCTTCGATCAGCGTTCGCCGCTGCCAGCTTCCGTCTCCGCACTGCAGGTACCAGGTCGGGTAGCGGACAATATTTTCACGCGGTCGGGTGTAGGAGTAGACCCGGACCCATCCGCGTACGCCGTAGACGCCCGAAACCCGGCCAACCGGGATAAGGTGCGCCTGTGCCCCGGTTTCGCTTACTGTGCCTGCTCCTTGAGCAGACTGGCAACGCGTTCGGACGTACGGGCGCCCTTGCTGACCCAGTGCTGCGCACGCTCGGCGTCGATCCTGAGACGAACTTCCTGGCCGACTGCGCCGGGATTGAAAAAACCAAGACGCTCGATGTAGCGACCGTCACGACGGTTACGGGAATCCGTAACCACCACATGATAGAAAGGCCGCTTTTTTGCGCCGCCGCGTGCCAGTCGAATAGTTACCATCGAGACAGAACCTCTGCTTGAATCTTGTAGGCGGGCCACAACCGGCACCGCAGAAAAGCGGGCATTTTACGCGGTTTGGCTGAAAAGTGAAGCGCTTGAGGGGAAAACACCCCCGGAATCCCGGGAAATGCGAGGCCCCGTATCCCGGCCAGCGGTGCAGGGACGGGCGGAGCCCCGGCGGAAACGCTGCCGGCGGAACCTAAGCCAATGAAATCTATAAGCCTGCCGGATTATGCCCGGCCACGCCCCGCAGGCTGGCCGGCATCCGCTAAAACCACCGCTCCAGTCACTTCCCACCCGGCAACGAAAAGAAAAAGCAGGCGCCCTGTTGCGGTACGCCTTCCCCCCAGATCCGGCCACCGTGGCGTTCAATAATCCGTTTCACCGTCGCCAGCCCGATACCGGTCCCTTCGAAGTCGCTGCCGTGCAGGCGCTCGAACACACCGAACAGCTTGTCGGCATACTTCATGTCGAAACCGTCCCCGTTGTCGCGCACGAAGAAAACCGTGTCACCGTCCTCGGTGGTGGAATCCATTTCGATACAGGCATCGGCCTTGCGGCCGGAATATTTCCAGGCATTACCCAGCAGGTTCTCCAGCACGATGTTCATCAGGCTGGCATCCCCCTCCAGGCGCAGGCCGTCTTCGATCCGGATATCCACGGCACGCTGCGGCTCATCCTTCTGCAAACGCTCGAGCACCTTCCTGGCCAGCGAGGAAAGATCCACCGGCTCCCTTTTCAGCTCCTTGCGACCGATGCGCGACAGCGTGAGCAAATCATCGATGAGCGCCCCCATACGCTGGCTGGCGGCGCGGATCCGCGCCAGGTAATCCCTGCCCCGGTCGTCCAGCTGACCGGCACAATCCTGCAGCAGCGCCTCACTGAAACCGTCTATGCCACGCAACGGTGCGCGCAGATCGTGGGATACCGAGTAGGAAAAGGCTTCCAGCTCTGCGATGGCATTCTGCATATCCGCGGTGCGCTGCTCGACAATCTGTTCCAGGTGTACCTGGTAACTGCGCAACTCGTTCTCAACCTGTTTCTTGTCACTGACATCAAACAGCGCACCATCCAGCCATACTACGTCGCCGTGCTGGTCACGGTGCGCCTGACCCTTCTCGTAGATCCAGTGAATCCTGCCCTGTGCATCCACCAGCCGGTATTCGAGCACAAAGGACCGGTTTTCCTGTATGGCCGCACGCACACTGTCTTCTACGGCGCTTGCATCCTGCGGATGAATCAGGCTGGCGTAACTGCGTACCCGGTTATCGATAAAATCTTCCGGCGGGTAACCGGACAGCGCCTGGATGGCCTCACTGATAAACTCCATGCTGCGCTCGGCATCGAACCGGCAGCGATAGACCACGCCGGGTATATTGGCCACCAGCGTACGATATCGTTCCTCACTGCGGCGTACTTCCCTTTCGCTCTCCTGGCGCTCGATTTCCCTGGCCACGCGCAGGGCGTAGATCTTCAATACTTCTTTTTTATAGTCCAGCTCATCGATCGGCTCTGTGTGCAGAACGACCACGATACCCGTCGGTTGCCCGGTCGAATCGAACAGGGGTGCGCCGATATAGGACTGCACCCCCATATCGATCAGCATGGGGTCTTCAGGAAACAGTTCCTGGCAATTACTGCCGTAGGCACAGATTCTTTTGCCCACCACGTTTTCGCAGGGCGTACCCGGCAGCGTGTAATGGAAGGGATCGATGATGTTACCGTGCGCCATCGCCGCCAGCGCGCGAATGCTCGGTATACCCGCTTCGTTGTGGTACAGCCTGCCGACAAAGCCATAGGCTGTCCCGAACGTCTGCACCAGGTGTTCCACACACTGGCGCAGGAACTGTTCGCCGTCGGTTGCGCTCAGTTCAAAGGCAACCTCCTGGAGTACCGCACGTAATTTCCCTTCGAAACCGGCTTCTTCCATACTGCTCCCTGGTGGTGGATATGTCCCCGCCGGCCTGCTAGAACGGGAACCCCTGCGGCATGCGCCCCTTGAGTCCCCGCATCATGTTCTTCATGCCACCTTTCGACATTTTCTTCATCATTTTCTGCATCTGGGTGAACTGCTTCAACAGGCGGTTCACGTCCTGGACCCGGGTCCCGGAACCGGCCGCGATGCGACGCCGTCGCGAACCCTTGATGATATCGGGAAACCGCTTTTCCTTCGCCGTCATGGAGCGGATGATGGCCAGCATGTGCTGCATATCGCGGTCATTGACCTGCTCACGCACCTTCTGTGGTAACTGGCTGACCCCGGGCAGCTTGTCCATCAGGCCGCCCAGCCCGCCCATGCCCATCATCTGTTCCAGCTGGTCATGGAAATCATCCAGATCGAAGCGCTTGCCCTTGTGCAGCTTTTTGGCCAGCTTTTCCGCCTTGACCCGGTCGACCTTGCGTTCTGCTTCTTCGACCAGGCTGAGCACATCGCCCATGCCCAGGATGCGGGATGCCACGCGGTCGGGGTGAAAGGGTTCCAGCGCATCGGTCTTTTCCCCGATACCGAGGAACTTGATCGGCTTGCCGGTGATACTGCGAATCGACAGTGCCGCACCACCACGCGCGTCACCGTCGGTCTTGGTCAGCACCACGCCGCTGAGCGGCAGCGCCTCATGGAAAGCGCGCGCCGTGTTGGCGGCATCCTGCCCGGTCATGCTGTCGACCACGAACAGGGTCTCGACCGGCTTGACCGCCGCATGGATACGGCGGATCTCGTCCATCATTTCACTGTCGATGTGCAGGCGACCCGCGGTATCGACGATCAGTACATCCAGGTGATGGTTACGTGCGTGATCCAGCGCCGCCGTCGCGATCGCCACCGGGTCCTGGTCGCCGCTGCTGGGAAAAAATTCGGCATCGACTTCAGCGGCCAGGGTCTGTAACTGCTGGATGGCAGCGGGCCGGTAGACGTCACAGCTGGCGACCAGCACCGATTTCTTTTTGCGTTCTTTCAGCCAGCGCGCCAGCTTGGCGGTGGACGTGGTCTTGCCCGAGCCCTGCAGGCCCGCCATCAACACCACCACCGGCGGCTGCGCGTTGAGGTTCAGTTCATCGTTGGCCTCGCCCATGAGCGAGACCAGCTCGTCATTGACGATCCTGACCAGCGCCTGCCCGGGACTGAGGCTCTGCAGCACTTCCTGGCCCACCGCGCGCGCACGAACCTTTTCAATGAATTCCTTGACCACTGGCAGCGCCACATCGGCTTCCAGCAGCGCCATGCGCACTTCGCGCAGGGTATCCCTGATATTGTCTTCGCTGAGTCGGCCCTGCCCGCGCAGGTTCTTGATGGTCCGGCCGAGCCGGTCCGTGAGGTTTTGAAACATAAGGCCTTGTCCCGCCGGAAAGATCGGTTGCAGACGGGGCAGGCATGGACGCAACGCGAATCCGCCGTACCCGGTCTGTACGGCGGGATTATAGCGTGAAGCGCTCACCCCCGCACAAGCGGTGTACCGGCAGGCGGTCGATGCGACCACGGCACTGTTTGACGATGGTTTCCTCACTGCCCGGCTTGAGGTGTGTCAGGTACAGACGCGGCGTATGGTTGAGCTTTTTCAGGTCATCGGCCAGCAACTGCGGGCAATAGTGCCGCGCCCTGGAACTCAGCTCTAGATCTTCGTCGGCAAAGGCGCTCTCCACGATCAACAGGTCCAGCTTGTCGTGGCGGTTCAGGGCCTCCCAGAAGCCATCGTTGCTGGTGGTATCCCCGCTGAATGCAAAACAGCCGACACCGTTCTGTACCCGGTAACCCGCCGCTGGTACGGCGTGGTTGACGGCAATCATCTCGACGCGCCGGTTACCCACCTGGATCTGCTCGCCAGGGCCCATGACTTCAAAACGCAATACCGGTTGCTCCACACTGGGCAGCTGCGAGAAATCGGGCCAGATCTGCCAGTTGAAGATGTGTTCCCTGAGCACCCTGATCGTCTCTTCACGCGCATGCAGGACGACCGGTTCGCTCACCAGCTCGAAAATGGAATCGAGCAGCATGGGAATGCCGGCGATATGATCCAGGTGCGAGTGGGTGACGAAGATGTGCCGGATAGCCGCCATCTCTTCCAGGCTCAGTTCGGTAATCCCGGTGCCACCGTCGATCAGTATATCGTTGTCCACCAACAGGGACGTGGTACTCAGATCGGCACCGATCCCCCCGCTACAACCTAGTATCCTGAGTTCCATAAGTTCTACTCGTTTCGGTTCGTTTCCCTGCTCGATGCGAGGATCGTGCCAGCGCATTTCACAAAAAAAATGCAGGGCGCATCACAGTTCAGGCCCCGAAACCGCGCCTGTACAGGCTGCCGCCCCGGCACCTGACGCAACACGTCACCGGGCCTGACACGGGCAGGCAGTGCAGCCGGGCTTTTCGCCCACAGCTGCTTGTGCCATTATGTTTTTTATGAACCTGTTCGCATTTTCCATGGTGGCTATCGTCCTCTACCTGCTCACCAGCGCGGCGCTGACCATGCGCCTGGCCGGCAGTGACAGCGGCCTGCGCATGAACCGGAGCCTGATCCTGCTGCTGGGATTCGGCGGTGTGGCGATACACGCGATCGTGCTCTACCCGCACCTGGTCACCGGCAACGGCCTGAACCTGGGCTTTTTCAACGCTGCATCACTGGTTGCACTCATGATGGTAACCCTGCTGCTGGTAGTGGCGATCAAACAACCGGTCGAAAACCTGGGCATCCCGGTGCTGCCGATCGCAGCAGCCACGGTCGCGCTGGCCAGCTGGAATCCCGGACACCATGCCTTCATCACCGCGGGTACCTGGCAACTCGACCTGCACATCCTGTTTTCCGTGCTCGCCTACAGCCTGTTTGCGCTGGCCGCGGTTCAGGCTGTGCTGCTGGCCATCCAGGAGAAACACCTGCGCAACCGTCACCCCGGCGGCTATATCCGCGCCCTGCCGCCCCTGCAGATCATGGAAAGCCTGCTGTTCCAGATGATCGGCACCGGTTTTGTGCTGTTGAGCGCCGCGCTGCTGACCGGCATCCTGTTCCTGGAAGACATCTTCGCCCAGCACCTGGTCCACAAAACCGTGCTCTCGATTACCGCCTGGATCATCTTCGGCATCCTGCTGTGGGGACGCTGGAAATTCGGCTGGCGCGGCCGCAAGGCGATACGCTGGACGCTGATCGGGTTTGTTTTCCTGCTGCTGGCCTACTTCGGCAGTAAACTGGTGCTGGAACTGATCCTCGGCCGGAACGCCTGACAAAGCGGACGCCAGCGCCTACAATCAGCGTATCAGCGGCAACGGAGTTCAGGCTCTTTGGACGACATCCCTCTCAGCGTGCTGTTTGGCACGCTTATTTTTCTGATTATCCTGTCCGCGTTCTTTTCCGGTTCCGAAACCGGCCTGATGACGCTCAACCGCTATCGCTTGCGCCACCTGGCGCGCACCCGGCACGCTGGCGCAAGACGTGCACAGAAACTGCTGGAACGGCCGGACCGCCTGATTGGCCTGATCCTGCTTGGCAACAACTTCGTCAACATCCTGGCCTCGTCGCTGACCACGGTGATCGCCCTGCGCCTGGGCGGCGAAACCGGCATCGCCATCGGCGCGGGCCTGCTGACGCTGGTGATCCTGATTTTTGCCGAAGTCACACCCAAAACGCTCGCCGCCCTGCACCCGGAACGGGTCGCCTTTCCGGCCGCCTTCATCTACGGCCCGCTGCTGTGGATCCTTCACCCGCTGGTGTGGGTGGTGAATACCATCGCCAATGCGCTGCTGAAAGCGCTCGGTATCCGCCAGGAAGAGGGCTCCATCGACGCGCTCAGCCAGGAAGAACTGCGCACGGTGGTTCTGGAAGCCGGCGCCATGATCCCGAAACGCCACCAGGACATGCTGCTGAATATCATCGATCTGGAAAAAGTCACTGTGGAAGACATCATGGTACCGCGCAAGGAGATCACCGGCATCGACCTGGAAGACAGCTGGGACGCCATCGTGCGCCAGATCAGCAGCAGCCAGTACACCCGCCTGCCGGTCTACCGGGACGGTATCGACAACGTGATCGGCTTTGTGCATATTCGCAAGATCCTGCCACTGCTGATGGCCGACAAACTGGACCAGGAGACCCTGGAGAACCTGATCAAGGAACCCCTGTTCATCCCGGAAAACACACCGCTCAACCGCCAGCTGCTGAATTTCCAGCGCGAGCGCCGGCGCATCGGCCTGGTGGTCGACGAGTACGGTGATATCCAGGGACTGGCCACGCTGGAAGATATCCTGGAAGAAGTGGTCGGCGAATTCACCACCGATCCCTCGGCGGCCGGTCGCGACTACACGCCGGAAGAAGACGGCAGTTACCTGGTCAACGGCAGCGCCAGCATACGCGAACTGAACCGTTCCCTGCACATGGAACTGCCCGTCGACGGACCCAAGACACTGAACGGGATGGTGCTCGAATACCTGGAAGATATCCCGCGGCCCGGCACCAGCCTGCTGCTGTCCGGCTACCCGGTGGATATCGTGAAAACCAAGGGCAACCTGGTCAAGACGCTGCGTGTGCATACCACCCAGCGGCGTCCTGTACCCTCACCGGAGTGAAGCGACTATGGATGATAAGGTCAGCAAAAGCGAAGCGGAATGGCAGCAACAGCTCAGCCCGGAAGCGTTTGCAGTGACGCGCCGCAAGGGAACCGAACGTGCGTTCAGCGGGCGGTATCACGATTGTAAAACAGAAGGCATCTATCACTGCACCTGTTGCGATGCCCCCCTGTTCCGCTCGGACGAAAAATTTGATTCCGGCAGTGGCTGGCCCAGTTACTGGCAACCGCTGTCAGCAGCGGCCATCCATACGGAGGACGACCTGGACCACGGCATGAAACGCGTCGAAGTCCAGTGCGCCCGCTGCGGCGCGCACCTCGGCCACGTGTTCGAGGATGGCCCACCACCCACCGGACTGCGTTACTGTATAAATTCCATTTCCCTGAAACTCCGGGAAAAACCGTAGCTACCGTGCGGGCGCAAGCTGCACGGGCAAGGGCCGGGAACGTACCGGCATCAGATTGCGCCACGCCGGCCGTTGTTTAACCAGGGGGGACAGACATGGCCAAACTTACACTGTCGTTCAAGGACCGTAAACTCAGGGTGATCACCCTGCAGGACGAGGATTGCCTGATCGGGCGGGAGTCGGGTTGCATGGTCGAAATCGACAGCCTGGCCATCGCGCCCAGGCATGCCTGCATCCGCCGCGACGGTGCCAGCTTTGTGATTGAACCTGTCAGCGGCGATGCCGTGGTCGAAATCAACGGTCAGGCCATCGACACCGCCTGCACCCTCGGCGAGGGTGATCGCATCCAGGTCGGCAAGCACACACTGGTCTATTCGGAAACCGCTGACAGCACGGTAGCGGAACCCGCTCCCTCAGGCTCGGCACCCGCCGGCTGGATGCAGATCCAGAGTGGTTCACACCTGGGTCGCGTGATCCGGCTCGAAAAAGCCTTTACCCGGATCGGCAGGCCGGATGGCGAACTCGCGGTCATCGCCCGGCGTGAGGACGGTTACTACCTGTCGCACCTGCAGGGCGAACAGGCCACGGAACTCAATCAACAGGCCATCGACGACAATGCACACCGCCTGCAAAACGGTGACCGGATCCTGGTCGGCGAACTGCAGCTACAGTATTTTGTCGATGCCGCTGCCGTACAGGAATCCCCGGTCGAACCTGGCGAGCAAAGCGAGCAGCGGCAGTTCAGCCGCATCCCCTTCGATGTGCCGGTTACCCTGTCACTGGGAGAACAGCAATGGCATTCCGGCCTGATCGATGTCTCCCTGCACGGTGCCCTGGTCAGGTCACCACCGGATTTTGAAGCCGACGCGCAACAGGACTACCGGCTTGCCATACACCTCGAAGGCGGGCCGGACATCCACATGGTCATCCGGGTAGCACACCGGGATGACGAAGAACTCGGCCTGCAGTGCAAGGACATCGACGTCGACAGCATCACCCACCTGCGTCGCCTGGTGGAACTCAATCTCGGCGAACCGGAACTGCTGGAGCGGGAGCTGTCAGCACTGGGTTAACAACACCCGCCGCAACCGGAAAGCCTGCCGCCTCGCTACGATTGCCTAAACCCGACAGGCCCCTGGCCGGTGAACCACTCCAGTACATCGGTGTAACGCGTAACCGCGTGTATCTCCATGCCCTCTATACCGGCCTTGGGCGCATTGGCGGCAGGAATCAGCGCCCGCTGAAAACCCAGCTTGGCGGCTTCGCGCAGTCGTTCCTGACCGTTCGGGACCGGCCGGATTTCGCCGGCCAGCCCCACTTCACCGAACACGACCAGGTTGTTCGGCAGCGCATGGTCACGGAAACTCGACAGCGCCGCCAGCAGCACCGGCAAATCCGCCGCGGTCTCACTGATGCGTACACCGCCGACCACGTTTACGAATACATCCTGGTCACTCATCTGCACGCCACCGTGACGGTGCTGCACGGCCAGCAGCATGGCCAGCCGGTTCTGTTCGGGACCCAGGGAAACCCGGCGCGGGTTGGCCAGCTGGCTGTCATCGACCAGCGCCTGCACTTCCAGCAGCAGGGGACGCGTCCCCTCCATGGTGACCATGATGACGCTGCCGGCCACCGGTTGTTCGTGGCGTGACAGGAAGATCGAGGAAGGATTATGGATTTCCTTCAGGCCCTTGTCCGTCATCGCAAACACGCCCAGTTCGTTCACGGCACCGAAGCGATTCTTGACGGCGCGCACGATGCGGTAGCGTCCACCGGCGTCGCCTTCGAAATACAGCACGGTATCGACCATGTGTTCCAGCACGCGCGGTCCGGCCAGGGTGCCTTCCTTGGTCACGTGCCCGACCAGCAACAGCGCGGTCCCGGTCTGTTTGGCAAAACGCACCAGTTGTGCCGCGCTCTCGCGCACCTGGCTGACCGAACCGGGTGCCGACTGCAACACCTCGGTGTACAGGGTCTGGATGGAATCGATCACCATGATCTGCGGCGTCTCCCGGCGCGCGTGTTCCAGCACCCGCTGCACTGAGGTCTCCGCGAGCAGGCACACCTGGTCGGCATCGACGCCCAGCCGCCGTGAACGCAGCGCCACCTGTTCGGGGGATTCTTCGCCGCTGACATACAGCACTTTCAGCCGCGCAGAGAAGGCCGCCAGCGCCTGCAACAGCAAGGTCGATTTACCAATGCCTGGATCACCGCCGATCAGTACCACGGAACCCGCCACCAGGCCACCGCCCAGCACCCGGTCAAATTCTTCCATACCCACCGGGATACGGGTTTCCTGCCCGGGCTGCACCTCGCCCAGCCGCTGCACTTCCGGTTGTGTGGTACCGGCATAACCGGCGAAACGGGCCGTCTTGGCGCCGGCCGGTACTACCGACAGGGATTCAACCAGGGTATTCCAGGCACCGCAATCGGCGCACTGCCCTGCCCATTTGCGGGACTGGGCACCGCAGTCACTGCACTGGTACATCACACTGGATTTGGCCATCGCGAGATCCTTCTCTTACCGTTCCGGTCTATTCATACACCCGTGGCACCCTGGGTGACAGTTTGCAGAACAACTCGTAACTGATGGTGCCGGCCTGCTGCGCCAGCGTTTCCACCGGCAGACCCTCGCCCCACAGCACTACCGGGTCACCGGGTTGCGCCTGTGGCTGGCTGCGCAGGTCGACGCACAGCATATCCATCGATACACGACCCAGCAGTCCGACCGGTTTGCCGTTCAGCAGCAACGGCGTTTCGCTGGGTGCATGACGCGGGTAACCGTCGCCGTAACCGGCCGCCACGATGCCTACCGGCATGTCCTCGGGACAGACCCAGGTCTGTCCATAACCGATGGCCTCATCCTTGCGCCGCTGGTGTACCGCGATCAGTCGCGACTCCAGCGTCATCACCGGGCGTAACGCGGCATCCGCTGTATGCGCCGGTAACAGCGGCGACGCTCCGTACAGCATGATACCGGGACGCACCCAGTCAAAGTGCATGTCCGGGCGCGTCAGCAGCGCGGCGGAATTGGCCAGCGAACCCTCGACGGCCCGGCCCTGCAGGCTTTCCGAAAAACGCATTACCTCGGCAAAACGTTCCAGTTGCCGGTCATTGACCGGACTGGACAACTCATCAGCGCAGGCGAGGTGCGACAGCCAGCGCAGGCCGCCGGTTTTTACATAGCTGAGACGTTGCAGGCGTTGCCACATGGCCTGCGCGACATCGGGTGCGAAGCCAAGCCGGTGCATGCCGGTATCGACCTTCAGCCACAGGTGGACCGAAGCACCGGAGCGGAATTGTTCCAGCCAGCGCACCTGCTGCTCGCAATGCACCACCAGCTGCAACTGGTGGGTCACCGCCAGTTCCAGCTCACCGGCGTCGAACACCCCTTCCAGCAACAGGATCTCGTGGCGGACGCCGGCCTCGCGCAGTTGCATGGCTTCTTCCAGGCTTGCTACCGCGAAGGCATCCGCAGCCGCCAGCGCGCGCGCCACGGGGATCACCCCGTGCCCGTAGGCGTTGGCCTTGATCACCGCCATGATACGGCTGTCGGGAGCGGCCTTACGGGCCCGGGAGAGGTTGTGCGCGAGTGCCTGCAGGTTGATACGCGCCCGCACGGGGCGCGTCATGCATAATCCTCGCTGGTGGTATAGGCATCGGCGGCAGTAAAGTTCTCGAAGCGCGTGTGCTTGCCGAGGAAGGTCAGGCGGCGTACGCCGATAGGACCGTTACGCTGTTTGCCGATGATGATTTCCGCCGTGCCCTTGTCCGGGCTGTCCTCGTCGTAAACCTCATCGCGGTAGATGAACATAATGACGTCTGCATCCTGTTCGATGGCCCCGGATTCCCTCAGGTCGGACATCACCGGGCGCTTGTTGGGGCGCTGTTCGAGGCTGCGGTTCAACTGCGACAGGGCGATGACCGGCACGTTGAGTTCCTTGGCCAGCGCCTTCAGCGAACGGGAGATTTCGGAGATCTCGCCGGTGCGGTTTTCCTTGTGGCCCGGCACCTGCATCAGTTGCAGGTAGTCGATCACGATCAGCCCCAGGTTGTGTTCCCGCTTCAGCCGCCGGGCGCGGGCGCGCAGCTCGGTCGGGCTCAGCGCCGGGGTATCATCGATAAACAGCGGAGCTTCCGAGAGGATGCTGACCGCCGAGGTCAGGCGCGGCCAGTCGTCGTCGTCCAGCTTGCCGGTACGCACCTTGGTCTGGTCGATGCGGCCCAGCGAAGACATCAGGCGCATGGCCAGCTGTTCACCCGGCATCTCCATGCTGAACACGGCCACCGCCCGGCCGTCGCGGATGGCGGCGTGCTCGGCGATATTCATGGCAAAGGTGGTCTTGCCCATCGAGGGTCGGCCGGCAACGATAATGAGATCCGAGGCCTGCAGCCCGGCGGTCATTTCATCGACGTCGGTAAAGCCCGTGGCGATGCCCGTCAACGGGTTGTCCTGGTGGAACAGTTCGTCGATGCGGTCGACTGCTTTGGTCAGCAGGTCACGGATGCTGGCAAAGCCGGCGCCGCGCGCGTTGCCCTGCTCGGCAATCCGGAATACCAGCTGTTCGGCGTGGTCCAGCAGGGCCGACGAATCCCGACCCTCGGTGAAGTAGGCACTGTTGGCAATCTCGGTACCGACTTCGGTCAACTGGCGCAGCACCGAGTTCTCGCGCACGATCTTCGCGTAGGCGGCGATATTGGCGGCGCTGGGGGTGTCCTTGGCCAGGGTGCCGAGATAGGCCAGACCACCGGCGTCGTTGAGCTGACCCTGGGTTTCCAGCCACTCGGACAGGGTGATGACGTCGCAGGGGTCGCCACGCTCGATCAGCTGCCGGCTGGCGGCAAAGATCAGGCGGTGGTCACGGCGGTAGAAATCGGTTTCGCTGACCAGGTCGGCGACCTGGTCCCAGGCACGGTTGTCCAGCAGCAGGCCACCCAGCAGGGATTGCTCGGCCTGTATGGAATGGGGAGGTACTTTCTGGCGGTCGCTGCTGAATTCGACCGTGTTGGCCGTTTGTACCGTTTCCGGCATCTGTCCTCCGACTAAACGCTCATCTGGTTGCAGCCCGGCAGCTGATGTACAGAGCATACTCGCGGGGACGTGGCCGGCTCAAGCACGCAATTTGCGGGCCTCTGCCGGCGCGGGATGAGCGCCTGTGCGCCGGATACCGGTCGACATCCCGAGTCCAGGAAAAACAATGTGTTGGGAAACTCCGCTCCGCCAAAGACAGTTCCATTCATTGCGCGCGTAGCGCGGCAATCTCTTACAGGTTGCTATCTGAGCAACCAGATTGCCGCACTACGTTCGCAATGACGAATTGATCAACATTTTCCTTGCCGGAAAGCGCTGCGGACCGGTTTATTCGGCTTCGATGACCAGCGTGATTTCGGTATTTACATCCGTGTGCAGATGCACCAGCACGTTGTATTCACCCAGCTGCCGGAAAGCGCCTTCGGGCAGGCGCACTTCGCTGCGCTCGACCTCGACACCGGCGGCGACAATCGCCGCAGCAATATCGGCGGTACCGATAGACCCGAACAGCTTGCCTTCGTCACCGGCGCGGGCCTGTATGGTAACGGTCATGTCCGCCAGTTGATCGCGGCGCGCTTCGGCGCGGGCCTGCGCATCGGCAGCGGCTTTTTCCAGCTCGGCGCGGCGTTCCTCGAAGGCCTTGATATGTTCCTCGGTCGCCGGCATGGCCTTGCCACCCGGAATCAGGAAATTACGCCCGTAACCCGGTTTAACGTTTACCCGGTCACCCAGGCTGCCCAGGTTTTCAACTTTTTCCAGCAGAATGACTTCCATCGTTTTACCCTACCCTATGCACACGGCTTCAATTCAGATTCAGTTCGTTTCAGCTTTCGCTGTCCTGCGGCGCAGATCCAGCCAGGGATCCAGCATACCCGTTGCCACCACCATCAGCAGGACCTGCGGTAACAGGCTCATCAATATGTAAATGGCGATCAACCAGCCACGCGCGGCCTTCAGGTTCGCCAGCGTAGCGTGTACCACCGCCAGCCCCACGAACAGGAACAGCACCGTCACCACCAGTGCCCACTGCAGTGCCAGGCTGCTGAGCCCACCAAAATCCAGCGCGGCCAGCACGATAATACCCAGGCCCAGCAACGACAGGGTCCGGTTCAGGCGCATGGCGTAAAACTCTGCGCGTAACGCGCCGGGCTTCACCAGCAGGGACTGCCACCAGCGTCCCAGCACCAGGCAGGCCAGCGCCGCAAAACTCAGTCCGGCGGCCAGCGCGCCGGTCATGAACGGCGCCACCTGCTGCGCAAATTCCTTCAGCGCCGCGCGATCGACGTCCTGTTGCACGGCAACGCTGTCCAGCATCTCCTGCAGGTGCGCCAGCCACCACGGACCGGGGTCACCAAACAGGATAAAGACCAGCAGCACACCCGCCATCGCCAGCCCGCTTAACACCAGCATCGCCATCGCCAGCGAGCGGGTTTCGCGCAGCACCGCTGCCGCCAGCCATATCGGGACCCACAACAGCAGCGAAGTCATGGCCACGGCCAGTCCGTGCTGCACCAGCAGGCCGGCCAGCAGACCGGTCAGCAGCGCCGCACCCAGCATCACCAGTGCGCCGGCCAGCGCACCACGGAACAGGCTGAACAGCGCCAGCGCCGCGCTACCGCCGTAACTCAGAACCGACGTCAACGGCGGTGCCAGAAAACTCAGCACGGTACAGAGTGCGATGACCAGTACCGCCTGCAAGGGACCCGCAACGATCAGACCGGCCAGCGCGCGCATTTACCAGATCCTGCGTGGCCGGTTACGGCCCCCGCTGTACTTACCCTTTATGCGAATCGCAGTACGGCAGCAGTGCCAGGAAGCGCGCACGCTTGATCGCGGTGGCCAGCTGGCGCTGGTACCTGGCCTTGGTGCCGGTAATCCGGCTGGGCACGATCTTGCCGGTTTCCGTGATGTAGTTCTTCAGCGTCTGAAGATCCTTGTAATCAATTTCCTTTACGCCCTCTGCGGTAAAACGGCAGAACTTGCGGCGACGAAAAAAACGGGACATGTGAGTACCTCTTTCCAATATTCAGCCGTCGCTGACGACGGTTTGTAATTCCAGTGCATGCAATTCAATACGCAGGTCCGGAGCCCGGTATCCGGCGCGGCACAGAAAGCCTTTTGCCTGTATACGGGTGCCCGGAGACCAGTCGCTTACGCCGGCGGTCAGTGCCTTGCCGCTGGCCACCACGGTCAGCCGGCATTCCACCTTGCGCAACTGCCCGGCCTCACTGCGCCGCGACTGGTGCTCCAGCACAAACCGGGCAATCGGTATACCGGCCGGCGTAACGCGTATCTCTGCGGGCTTCAGCAAGCGGCCCGCAAACACCAGTTCATTCGGTTCCAGCGTATCGTCCGGGTACCGTTACTCGGCGCCGGCACCCTCTTCTTCGGCGCCCACATCCCTGGCGGGCGTTTCCGCTGCGGGGGACGCGGGTGCCTCCGCCTCGGGCGCAGGCTTGCGCGGCGCCGCTTCGCGGTCGCTGTCTTTCCGGTCATCACTGCGCTTGACCAGCAGCGATGCATCGGTGACCGCTTCCTTGCGCGAAATGATCATGTTGCGCAGCACGGCATCATTGAACCGGAATGCACTTTCCAGCTCACTCAGCTCGGCGGTACCGCACTCGATATTCATCAGCACGTAGTGGGCCTTGGCGAGTTTCTGGATGGGATAGGCGAGCTGACGGCGGCCCCAGTCTTCAAGACGGTGGATTTTGCCGCCCGCGGATTCGATGGTGGCACGGTACCGTTCGATCATCGCAGGCACCTGCTCGCTCTGGTCCGGGTGGACCAGGAATACAACTTCATAGTGACGCATGTAATGCTCCCTGTGGATTAGCAGCCTTCCGCCCGTGCGAAAAGCAAGGAGTCACGCGCTTAAGAGCGCGCAAAAACGGGCGAATTCTACGCAAGTGGCGGCCGTAGCGCAACCGCTGTCAGGGCCGCCCGCCAACACCGGGCACGGGGCAGTCAAATGCACGACATTTTCCTGTCCCGGAAGGCATGGCCTTGATTTCAATCAGGGTATCGTCGATGACCGGGTTCGCCGGCGCAGCCCGGGCAGCACACGCCAGCACCTCCAGCGCGGCTTGCCGGCAGCCCTGCCCGGCCAGCGCCAGGGCGAGGTTGTTCATAATGGAGGGCTTTCCCGGCTGCAGCGAGAGGGCGGTACGGTACGCGGCTTCGGCCTCGGCATAACGCGCCAGGCGGTAGGCGGCGTTACCGCCGGCCGCCCGGAGCAGGGCGTGCTGCGGCCAGCGCCGGGTTCCCGCCCGGTAGGCCTGCAGGGCCGCTTCCGTCCGCTGCCGACGTTCCAGGCTGCTGGCCGCCTGCAAATAGATCGATGCAGTGGCAGACACCGGTATCTCACCGGGTCTCACCACGACCAGCGCCCAATTCCCGGCGCGCGACCAGGTCTTCAGGAAACGCCGCCATTCGTAGACCTTGCGCCTGTCCCGCCCGGAGCGCAGGTAGACGAGTTGCCGATCGAGGTCATAACCGATCACCACCGCGTAATGCCACAGCGGTAATACCGCCACGCCCAGGTTCTGCAATACCAGCACCGGGCGCCCGTCAGACAACTCCTGCAGGAGAGCGTCCAGGGTGGGCGGCAACGGCACCGCCAGGTAACCGTAGTGAGCCGGCGCCGCCAGCATTTCCGCCTGCAGGCTGCCCTGGTTGCCAGGCAGGTACACCAGCGGCTGAACCTGCTCCGGCGAGACTCCGGCACCCGCACTATTCAGCACGGTGGCCAATGCCGCCGGACCACACTGGTACTGCTGCTGGGGAAAGAACGGCGTGTCGACCAGTTCCCGCGAGCGCGGCAGCGCTGCATCGGTCGGCGCCACGGGATACGGCGCACAGGCGGCAAGCAGCAAGGAAGCACAGAGCGCGCCTGCCAGGCACACCCTGCGCTTCACCGCCCTGCCCACCGGCTTACTTCGCCGGGGGATTGATAAAGGTGAAAATATTGGTGACGCCGACAATGTCCAGGATGACCAGCACCAGCAGCACCGCAATCATGATTCCGACGACGCCGGAACCGGCGGGCAGCGTATCCATATTACCCTTGAGTTCCTCGATCTGCGTATCACTGAGTGCGGCAATACGCTGCTTTGCATAAGCCGGGTCCACACCACGTTCAACCAGTTGCCGGCGCACATCTTCCCGGTCGAGCATGGTCAACAACGCGCTTTTGTTCAATGCCCCGGATTGCTGCTGCAATAGCTGGTCGGTGGTGACCATACCCGACCAGGCCGGCAGCGCGTACGTACTGAAAAATGAAACCGAGACCAGCAACACGATAATCCGTTTCATCAGCGATGACTTCATTCCGAATCCTCCTTCAGGACCAGTGGGAAAATGTTCTGTCCGCATGTTCATTCCGCCGTGCGGGCACGGTCCCGCTGGCGCCTGGCTTCAAACAGGCACACGCCCGTCGCCACCGACACGTTCAGGCTGCTCAGCGAGCCCGCCATGGGGATGGCCAGCAGCCCGTCGCAGTGTTCCCGCGTCAGCCGCCGCAGACCCTTGCCCTCACCACCCAGCACCAGCGCCAGCGCACCGCACAGGTCAGTTTCATAGAGTGTTGCTTCTGCCTCGGCGGCCGCACCGTAAATCCATACGCCGCTGTCTTTCAATGCGCGCAGGGTACGCGCCAGGTTGGTTACGCGCACCACCGGCACGGTCTCCGCCGCGCCGCAGGCGACCTTGCGTACCGTCGAATTCAACGGCACGGAACGGTCTTTGGGAATAATCACCGCATCCACTCCGGCCGCTGCGGCACTGCGCAGGCAGGCACCCAGGTTATGCGGATCCTGCACGCCGTCTAGCACCAGCAGAAACGCCGGTTGCACCAGCGCTTCCACAAAGGACTGCAGGTCTTTTTCCCCCAGCCCCGGAGCACCCCCGGTTTCCGCCACCACCCCCTGGTGACTGACACCAGGCACCAGTGCGTCGAGCTCGCGTCGCGCGACCCGCCGCACCGGCACATTGGCCTTATCCGCCAGCGCCAGCACCTGCTGCATGCGGGCATCGTCGCGGGATTCCAACGCCAGTAACAGGGAAACCCTGGCGGGGTTGCGCTCCAGCAGGCTGGTAACTGCGTGCAGACCGAATACGCGCTCCGCTTTTTTCATGCCGCCTTCATTTTTCAGCGACTAGTCGCGTCTACGCCGCTTTTTGTTAGCCGAGCGACGCCCGCCACGCCGACCGGACTTCTTTTTCGACGGCCGGGCCGGTTGCTGATCATCCGTGCCGGCGTTCGCCAGTTCGAAATCGATTTTACGGTCGTCCAGGCTGACACGTACCACTTTTACCTCGACCTCATCACCGAGCCGGTAGGTTTTGCCGGTGCGTTCACCGCGCAGGCGATGACCGGCCGGGTCAAAGTGGTAATAGTCGTTGTGCAGTGCCGTGATGTGCACCAGGCCTTCCACGTAGATATCTTTCAGCTCGACAAAAATACCGAACGAGGTCACGCTGCTGACGATGCCAGCGAAATCCTCCCCGACCTTGTCCAGCATGTACTCGCACTTCAGCCAGTCCACCGCATCGCGGGTAGCGTCATCAGCACGCCGTTCAGTGACCGAACAGTGTTCGCCCAGCGCGCACATATCGGTTTCGCTGTAGGGGAATTTCGCCAGGCGTGCATTTTTGCCCTTTTCCTTCCTGCGCGCTTCGTTGCGCAACTGGTGGCGAATGGCGCGGTGCACCAGCAGGTCCGGGTAACGCCGGATCGGCGAGGTGAAGTGCAGGTATTCTTCGCGTGACAGGCCGAAGTGACCGATATTCTCCGGGCTGTAACGCGCCTGCGACAGGGAGCGCAGCATGACCGTCTGGATCAGGTGCGCGTCGGGTCGCGTACGCACCTGTTTCAGCAGTTTGCCGTAGTCGCCGGCGCGGGGTTTGTCACCGCCACCGAGCGACAGGCCCAGTTCGCCGAGGAATTCGCGCAGGTCGGACAGCTTGTCGGCCTGCGGGCCTTCGTGCACGCGGTACAGGGTCGGCAGTTTGTGGCGGCTGAGGAAACGGGCGGTGCAGACATTGGCCGCGATCATGCACTCTTCGATGATCTTGTGGGCGTCGTTGCGGTGCACCGGCACAATGCGCTCGATCTTGCGGTCGGCACCGAACACAATGCGCGTTTCCGTTGTATCGAAGTCAATCGCACCCCGCCGTTCGCGTTGTTTCCTGAAAGCCTTGTACAAACCATACAGCTCTTCCAGGCTTTTCAACAGCGGCTTGAACCGGGCACGGGTTTTTTTATCGCGGTCCACCAGCATGGCCGCTACCTGGTCGTAGGTCAGGCGCGCGTGCGAACGCATCACCGCTTCCATGAAGCGCGAGCGCGTCACCTTGCCCTGCCGGTCGATAGTCATTTCACAGACCATGCACAGGCGGTCAACGTCCGGGTTCAGGGAGCACAGGCCGTTGGACAGGATCTCCGGCAGCATGGGTATCACGCGCTCCGGGAAGTACACCGAGTTGCCGCGCAGGTGCGCTTCCTGGTCCAGTGCCGTACCCGGTTTGACGTAGTGCGACACGTCGGCGATCGCTACCATCAGCTTCCAGCCATTGGGGGTGCGTTTGCAGTACACCGCGTCGTCGAAGTCGCGCGAATCGGCGCCATCAATCGTTACCAGCGGCAGGCTGCGTAAATCGACCCGGTTGCGCCTGGCCGCCGGCGACACCTTTTCCGCCAGGCCTCGGATTTCATTCTCGACTGCGTCCGGCCAGGCGTGCGGCACTTCGTGGGCACGCATGGCAACGTCGATCTCCATACCGGGTGCCATGTGGTCACCGATAACTTCCACGATCCTGCCTACCGGCCCGGAACGCTTGTTGGGCTGTTCCACGATCTCCGCGCTAACGAACTGGCCGTGGCGTGCGCCACCCACGGCATCCGGCGGAATGCGGATCTCCTGCGTCAGCCGTTTGTGGTCCGGCACCACGAAGCTGATGCCGCTTTCAAAATAGATGCGTCCCACCACGGTATGGGTATTACGTTCCAGCACTTCGACAATGGCGCCCTCGCGGCGCCCGCGCCGGTCGATGCCCACCACGCGCGCCACCACCCGGTCACCGTTCATCACCTGGCGCATCTGCCGGGGCGCCAGGAACAGGTCTTCGCCGCCCTCCTCCGGCACCAGGAAGCCGAAACCGTCCGGGTGGCCGATAACCCGGCCGCGCACCATGTCCATGCGGTCCACCAGGCCGTAGCCACCGCGGCGGTTACGCAACAACTGGCCGTCACGCTCCATGGCGCGCAGGCGGCGGCGCAGGGCTTCGATGTCCTCGTCCCGGTGCAGGCCAAACGCCTGGCCCAGCTCTTCGCGGGACATCGGCCGGCCGGACTCTTCCAGCACCGACATGATGTACTCGCGGCTGGGAATGGGGGTATCGTATTTTCCCGCCTCGCGCTCGGCGAACGGGTCCTTACCAAAGCGCGCTTTCTTACTGCGCTGTTTTTTACGTCTTTTTACCATGCGCGCATGCTAACCACTTTAGCCAGCAAAGGAAAATCGAAGCCGCTGCGCAGGAACAGCCCGTCGGAATTGACAAGCCCAAATCGGGCCGGTAGAGTTCGCGGCCTGTCGTACAGGCGGCCTGCCGGTACGATCATGCCGAGGTGGTGAAATTGGTAGACACGCTAGCTTCAGGTGCTAGTGGGGGCAACCCCGTGGAGGTTCAAGTCCTCTCCTCGGCACCATTTAAATCAACCAGTTACAAGCAGCCCCACCAGCAAGAGATACCCAGGAAATCGGGCTGTATGGCGGGGACAGGGACGTGTGCAAACACCAGCCGGTAAACGGCTGAACGAACCGGGGCAGAAACTCAACCGGCCAACCGTGTTCGCATCCACCGGTTTCCCAGGCTAATCATCGAATCGGGCACGGTAAACCTCAGGCTTTTCACTATACTCATGCTCATGGCGAAGCCTTCGGTTTCCGCTTGGCAGCATTGCATGGTTTGTTGGCCTTCAATCCATAGTAATTATATCGTACGTGAACTATTTCAGGTTATTTTCTGATAAATTCAATATTTATCACGTACGGTATTATTTTATTGATTTTTTTCCAGATTTATTGCTGTTTTTTACCGTACGTCACTGCTGTCCCGTTAACCCGCCAACCACGTGACTAAACCATAAGCGGCAGGTACGTTTTGAGCCAGGTCGGGCAAACCGGACATGGGACCGGTATCACCCGGTCAAGACACGCAGAACCTGCCATCCCTGGCCGCTCGACTGCCGCATCCCTGCGGCAGACGGTCCTGACCGGGTGATACCGGTCCCATGTCCTCACCTGCAGGCTCGCTCCAAAGTTAACGGGACAGCAGTGCGTACGTGATTATTATTGGGCTGGAAAGATGGCAAAAAAGGATATCTCCTACGGACGGGTTCAGTCGGCTGAAGACCTCGGCCAGTTGGTACGCGCTCACCGCAAAGGTAAAGGGTTGACACTCCAAACGGTCTCCGGACTCGGCAACCTGAGCACACGGTTCCTGTCCGAATTCGAACGGGGCAAGGAGACTGCCGAGATTGGAAAAGTCCTGAAAGCTTTACGGACCCTGGGTCTGGACGTCATCGTTCAACCAAGGGGACCGTCAACCACTTCCTCTCACAAACGAAGACTTTTCATGTGACGCCAGTGTTGCTCATCGTTTTTTCGCCAACCTGCTGCCCGAGGGTAGTGTTCGCGAGCACATTGTTCGTGATCTGAAAATTCCCAATACCGATTTTGACCTGTTGCGCGCCATCAAACGCATCGAGCGTGTGGCCACACAGCAAGTGCCCTTGATACGCTAAAAAGTCTGGATCAGGACCGGGCAAACAGCGCCTCGCCTTCTTATTTTCGGCGGTAGCATGTGCAATGCGCACACGTCCGGGCGAAACACCTGTCAGGGGGGCGTCCCGCCAGCGGATACGGATCGTTTGATCTCGGCTACACCGGCCGGCATATCGCTGTCCTTGTCCCCGACCACGACCCGCGGCCAGTTCAGCCTGGGATTCGGATTATGGGGAGATTCCATCCGCGTGAGCACCTTGTTGCCCAGGTCCAGCACCTGTCTGAGGGCGGCGGTTTCTTCCGGGTCTGGCCGGTAGGTGGTAAATTTCTGTTCGATCAGCTTCTGGTCTCCGCGCCAGATCTGGAACACCCAGTCACCCTCGACCAGCTCGTAGTCTTCGTCAAAACCGTAGCCGGTATAGACAATGACATGGTTACTGCTGACCTTGCGTTTGACCATAAAATCCGAGCCGGTGGTGACCGAACCATCCGGCAGGGTCATTGCGGGGTGTTTCAGAACGCGTCTCAGCTCAACGTAGGCCGGCTGATTCGGGAGCGGCCATATACGGTACTGCAGGTACATCTGGGCACCCTTGACCAGGGGGATACGCGCGGTCGACCTGACCAGTTCAATGACCGGACTGTCAACCACCTTGCCGGTAGTGGTTTTGGGATCATCCACGATCCCGCCGCTGCGTACCATCCGGTACAGGCCGCGCTGGGTTACTTTCGCCTGCAGGGGTTTGTTCAGGTAATCCGGGGTCTTTGCAACGGCGACACGATCCGATTCTGACAACGAGGCGTTGTCATTCTGCTGCGATGCGTTCTGTTCACAACCGAACAGAGCAACAACCAATATAACGGGAACAAGATACCTCATGTGACCAGCCTCTGTCTGGGTGTATCGAACAATCTGCAACCTGATCCGGAAAGCCGGTATCAGCATACACGCTGTATTGCGCAACAGGAAACCCGGCGGACGCGAACGTCCGCCGGATCAGGTGCAAACCACTCAGTCGGCTGTGTTCGAACCACCGGCTTACTGGTTATAGGCCTCATGGATGTGCATCACCATGCGCGGATCGACCGTCTCGATATCACCCGGGCCGATGTTCGGGTTGGAAACCGCACCACCACGATTGACCCAGTCAAACTGCGCAATCGGCATCGCACAACCGGTGTTACCGGCCGGGTCATTCGGGTCTCCGTTACAGCGCCCGCTGCCGTCACCCGCCAGCGGTCCACCGTCCTGGTGGGCCTTGTCGATGAGGTATTCGTACACCGTGCCGCCCGGCACAAAACACTGGTTGGCCGGGTGGCCGGGGCCGGGCTGACCATCCCCGTCCTTGTCACAGCCGGCATTACCGGCCGATACACCGACATACAGGGTCTCGACATCACAGGCATCCAGGTCGGGCCGCACGCCGGTGACCGGGTCTTTGGGGTTGATGTAATCACAACCGGGACCAGAGATACGGTTGATGCTCACGCCGGCAATGATATTCACACCGGGATCGAGGGCAAGCGTACCGGTGCGGTGATTTTCGCCGGGATCCACCACAAAGATATGCTGGCGAAAGACACCGGGATTACAGGCCGGTCCGGGACCCTGCGGCGATGCACCGGGAGCCTCGCCCCGCACACAGTCACGCGAACGGCTGCGACGGGTACCGAACAGGCTGCCGTCCTCGGACATGCGGATTGCACGCAGGTTGTCACGACGCTTCGGTGAATTGAAATACGGCGCGTCGTAATAGTTCAACGGGCTGGATGTATCCCCAGTGCCGTCGTTGGAAAGGTCGATTACCCGGATCACCCTGGCTTCGTTCTTCTCCTTGTCCAGCTTGAGCGACCTGCCGTGCCTGAACGGCTTGTTGGAACCGACGCCACGACTGTGTTTGTCAATGCCTGCCTTCCAGTCGACCACGAATACCGCGTCACCGTGGAACATGCTGATGAAAAGGCCTTCGTCGTTGACCAGCACGCCGGCAGGACAGTTCCAGCGGGGATCATTGGCATAGGGCAGATCGTCGTCCCTGGGCATGCTGTACTCGTCGATGGCTTCCATGGTGTTCTGGTCAATGATGAGTACACGGCCATTGGCACCCCGCTCCGGGGTGCTGTACACCGGGGGAAAGTACATCCAGGACGAGTTATCCGGTCGCGGGTTGCCGGTCGCCGGGTCAATTGCACTCTCGCCCGGTCCGAAGGGAGTGGAGTTGTTGGCATTGAAGAAATTGGCGTCACACACCGTCTGCGCAATATTGCCGTTGGGCATGAAACCGTTGCCGAGTATGCGGGGCACATAGCCGAAGTTGCCGCCATGCGGGGACGGTGAAGTCGGCCAGACCGGGCTGGTCTTGATGGCCGTGCCGTCCCGGTGGTGCTCGATCAGCGCGTGCTGGGCAGCGCTGGTCAGGTAGGCATGGCCGTTCTCGCCACCGGAGGTATTACCGGTAGGTTTCCACGGGCTGCCTGCTGCGCAGGACACGTGTTCGGGACAGATATCTGTACCGATATTCGCGGGTGTAAAAGGATTGCTGACCGTAATACCTCGCTCGCCGGTGGTGGTGTTCATTTCCAGTAAACGCCCCGGACCGGGGATATTGGAGAAGGGGGCATTCTGGGAATCGGCCATCATGATATTGGACTCCAGGCAAACCGGTGTGCCGGCGGCTGAATTGCCTGAATGTGCAACCGCGTTGCCGACAGGCATTGACATGCCCACCGCCAGCGCGGTCACCGTTAGCTTGTATCTGTTCATGGGAATCTCGCTCCTGGCTATCGTCTTGTATTGGGGATGCAGCGACTACCGGCGCGTAATTTCGCGGCGCCTCAGTGGTGTAAGAGACCGGGGCGCTGCAAAATATTCATTTATTTTTGCAGCGCGAGAAGGCCGCTGCTTTCAGTACGCTGGATACCGGCCCTAGCCCGCATTTCTCACCGACTTCCTGCTGCGCACTACCGATTCCGGCGCCAAACAAGCATATAAAACAGGGTTATCGATGCAGGGAACCGAGGATACCGCGCACCACCTGCCGCCCCAGCGAACTGCCTATGGAGCGCGCAACGCTTTTCATCATGGCCTCCCAGACACTCTGGCGCCTGCGTCCGCTACGTGCTTTTGTGGCGGTTTTTCCAGGGGCTTTCGCCTTTCTGTTCTCCGTGTCTGCATCCGCCTTCGCTGCCCGCGCGGTCAGTCTCTCCCAGGCCGATTTTCGATCGACCGGCTGGTCGTATCGATCGCCCAGCGGGCTGGCCGCAATCACCGCACGGCGTTCCGCCGCCCTGGCCGGGCCCATGCGGGACGCCGGCGGACGGATCAGGGTACGCTCCACCACGCCGGGGGTACCCTTGGCGGTCAATGTCGAGACCAGTGCTTCACCCACACCCAGCTCCCGGATCGCCTGCGCGGCACTGAAGTCGGGGTTGGCGCGGAACGTTTCGGCCGCTGCGCGGACGGCTTTCTGGTCACGTGGCGTGAAAGCCCGCAGGGCATGCTGCACCCGGTTGCCCAGCTGGCCCAGGATACGGTCGGGAATATCCAGCGGACTCTGGGTGACGAAATAGATCCCGACCCCTTTGGAACGAATCAGACGCACTACCTGTTCGACCTTGTCGACCAGCGCCCTGGGCGCATCGTTGAACAACAGGTGCGCTTCGTCGAAAAAGAACACAATGCGCGGTTTATCCGGATCGCCGATCTCCGGCAACTCCTCGAACAGTTCCGACATCAACCACAACAGGAAAGTCGCATACAGCCGGGGTTGCTGCATCAGCCGGTCGGCAGCGAGAATATTGACCCGGCCGCGACCGTCTTCCGCGGTAGCGATAAAATCCCGGATATCCAGTGCCGGTTCCCCCAGGAACTGCCTGCCGCCCTGTTGCTGCAACACCAGCAGGCGGCGCTGGATGGCACCGACGGAAGCTCGCGGGATGTTGCCATACTCAGCGGAAAGCTCCCTGGCATTTTCCGCCATGAAATTCAGCATGGCGCGCAGGTCCTTGAGGTCCAGCAGCAACAGACCCTGGTCGTCCGCGACCTGGAAGGTCGCATACAGCACCCCTTCCTGGGTGTCGTTCAGGTCCAGCATGCGCGCCAGCAGCAGGGGACCGATCTCTGCGACGGTGGTCCGCAGGCGGTGCCCCTTTTTGCCGTACAGGTCCCAGAAAGTGACCGGGCAGGCCCGCAGTGTGTAGGGCTCCAGGCCGATCTGTGCGGCGCGTTTGATCAGTGCCGGCTTTTCGGTCCCGGCCAGCGCCATTCCCGACAGGTCACCCTTTACATCCGCCATGAAAACCGGCACGCCCCGGTCTGAAAATGCCTCGGCCAGGACCTGCAGCGAAACCGTTTTACCCGTGCCGGTGGCACCGGCAATCAGGCCGTGGCGATTCGCCATGGCCGGGCGCAGGTATACCGCGCGCCTGCCCTTGCCCAGAAACAGGCCTTTTTCAACCGTCATCGGAATGCCGCTAGAAGAGTTTTTTCGCCATGTTCATCGCGCCGTCCAGGCCACCGATGGCATCCAGCAGGGAACCCCCGCGACTGGACCGGTCGACCATTTCGGGCAGCGCCCTGCTCAGGCCGGCGAGCAGGGTATTTTCGTCGGTGCCCAGCTCGGCGGCGGCAACTGTGACCTTGTCGCCGTCCAGCACGGCGCGGATCTGCTCACCGGAAACCGCATCATTGCTGCCGTCACCCAGCCAGGAACCGACCACCGAAGCCAGTCCTCCGGACTGCATGGCAGACACCATCCCGGCGATATCCAGCTGGTCGCCGTTACCGACCAGTTTCTGCAATATGCCGGACAGGGCCTCCGTATTCTGACCGCCGTGCCCACCCAGGTTGCTCCTGAGCAGATCTGCACCCATCTGAAGAATATCCATACTGAAGTCTCCGCTGCTATCGATTCATGCTGCCGGAAGCGACCGGTACGCTTTCCGGCAAACGGCCAGGCTATGACGCACGCTGAATCCTGCACCGGAGTCTGGCACCGCGTCGCTGCACCGAACAGGCCGGCTAACCGGGACAGGACGGTACAGGCAATCAGTGCGGCCGCTCGATCAGCATCGGCCGGACGCTTGCCAGCAACCGCTTTGCCCGCGACATGGTAACCGGGTACCGGGCCAGGCGCCGGGCTTTTTTCAGCACCGGGATCGCGTCACTGTAGTGCAGATTGCCGCCCTGCAACACTTCCAGCGCATCGTCGATTTCCGAGACGGCTATGCGCAGGTTGGTTTTCCGGTCGCGGCGTTTATAAATCTGTTCGGCCTGTCCGATCAGGGTGATGGCCGAGCGCACGTTTTCATCGGCATTCAACACACGCAGGAAGGCACCGACATTGGCGACCTGCGCGCCATTCAGCCCGACAATCGGCGGCAATACCTGGCCATTGCGCAGGTGTCGCTGCGAGGAGTAGAACGCCACCAGGCCTTCGACGGTGTCGATCTGGTTGGCGTGAAAAAACGGCCCGCTGTCGGCGGCCTCGATCACTGTCGGCACGTTAAACAGGCTGGTTCCATGCCCGAAACCGTCGTCAAACGGGTTACCGCTGCTGTCGATAACATCGCCCGGCTGATCGACCAGTTCCTCCACGCGCGGCGCAAAGGAGCGGTTGCTGAGTTCAAAGGCCGGCGGCGTAACGGTCGCGGGGAAATCAAAATTCGGGTCGGTATTGGCGCCACCATTGAAATGGCAGGCATTGCAGTTCAGTGTTCCGGCAACGCCAACCCCCAGGTAATTGAGACGACCACGCTCGGCGCGCGGGTCCTTCATGTGGATGGTATGAAAATCATCGTACTCTTCCTGCCGGCCCAGCGACAGCATGTAGGCTTCCAGTGCGTCGAGTTCGTAGTCCGTAGGCAGGCGGAAATCGACGCCGGGCTCCCGGTGCAGGCTTTTCGTCAGGTGCTGAATAATCGCGCCGAGCGAAAAATCACGCAGCGTGCCATGCGGCGCCAACGGGGCATCGGGGGCAACCGGCGCACCGTCACCGCTCCAGCCGGTGCGCTGGTCGGGTGGCAGGGTAGTGCCGTCATTACCACCGGTCGGGGCAAGCAGCGACACACGCAGGGCATTCAGGTGCGGTACGCTGCGCATGGTGAAATCGGTCTCCGGCGCAGCGAAACCGTTGGTGTTCTCCTTGATCAGACCGGCTCCACGCATCAACCGGGGGTTTTCAAAATGCTCGGACAGGGGATTGGGTTCCGGGCGCTCGGCAACGAACAGGGGGTCATCGGCCGGCAGCGTGGCGATAAACTTCGGGTCGATCGTGAAGTTGTTGGTCGCGGGGTGGCAGGTACCGCAGGTACGGCCGTTGCCGTCAAAGGTTTCGTTAAAAAAAATCCTGCGTCCGGCATTGACCAGCGCAGCATTGGGTGCGCCTGGCGGCAGTATGCCGGTTGCCAGTGCAGTCAGCGGGGAGAATAGCAAACAGGCCGAGCCGGCTGTCAGCGCAATGAGATAATTCCGGCAGTAGTGAAGCATGGCTGGACCTTTATCAGTAGTTGTAGTTATGGAGCTGCGGCATCCTGCCATCCCTGCACCAAAAATAGCCGCGATGGGGGCCACGCGCAATGGCGATTACCCTTTGGTAGACCTTCGTATAGCGGAAAACCCTGGCCGGCCTGCCGAAACAGGGACTTGCGTTCGGTCACCGGAAGCCGGACCAGGTCCGGCTAGCCCGCATTTCTCACCGGGTTCCGTAGCGAGGCGGTGGCAGGTCGTGTGATAAGCGGCGTTCGCGACCGAGGGCCGCGCAGGCATAGTCGACACGATGTCGAGCAGCCCGACCGGGTGAACGCCGCTAAGCGCGCGGCATGACGCCGCCGCAGCAGGAAGTCGGTGAGAAATGCGGGCTAGCGCTTGTTCAGGCAATCGGTAAAGCGGTTGATGCTCTGGTTGATCTCGGTTTCGTTGCTTTCAGGCATCTTGCTGACCAGCTCATTGCAGTACTCGATTCGCTCCTCATCCAGCGGCCGGGAACGATGGTAGTTGTACAACAGCAAGGTCAGCACCCCGACGATCAGGGTCAGATAGATCAGTG
>JALSRZ010000161.1 GCA_026984515.1 Thiohalobacter sp.
CGGGAAAAACAGCACCCCCCATACCCCTGAAGCACAGTTTCAGATTCGGCTTCGCGACTTTCATCGAGGGAATCTCGGCTCAATCCTTTTACCGTCATCCCGGCAAATCAATCAGCTTCCCAGGTACAGCTGACAGGCTTATCCCGCCAGTAGCAGGGGTCTGGACGCCGTTTATTTTTTCATCTCGGCCGCGTATTCGAGCATGGCGCGGTGGATGTCGTCGATGGCCTGCTGGAGTTCATCCCGGTCTTCGTCTGCGGGTGGCGGTTTGCTGGCGGGTGCGGGTGTGGCGGCGCTGCGTGCGGCCTGAGTCACTTCACCGGACAACCAGCGCAGGCAGACCAGGCTGATGTTGTCGCTGCGCGGGTAGCTGGCCAGTTCCGCCTCGTCGGTGAGCAGGTTGGCATTGCGCTCCAGGTCGCCGGAGGCGGACAGTTCGGTCAGGCGTTGTTCGGGGAGCGCGGACCACAGGCCGTCCGAACAGAGCAGCAGCATGTCGTCGGCCTGGAGTTGTGCATGGTCAAAACTGATTTTGGGCAGTTTCAGGGCGCCACCCAGGCAGCGACTGACGCTGTTTCGCAACGGATGGGTGCGCAGGTCTTGTTCGGCGATAGCGCCGCTGCGCAGCAGCTCCTCGACCGGGGTGTGGTCGCGCGTGCGGGTGAGCAGGGCGCCGGCGCGCAGCAGGTACAGGCGACTGTCGCCCAGGTGTGCCCACCAGGCCTGGTCGCCCTGTACCAGGCAGACCACACAGGTGGTGCGGGGGTGGACCGGCGGGTACTCGGCACGACCGGCATCCACCACGTCGATGTGGGCCGAGTGCAGGGCGTTTTCCAGGAAGCTCTGCGGGTCCTCGATGAGGCCGCGCTGGTCGAGGAAACTGCGGCTGAGACTGTCGATGGCGGTCTGGGCGGCGAGGTCACCGCGCGCGTGTCCGCCCATGCCGTCGGCCACCACCAGCAGGATGCGTCCGGCCCGTTCCAGGATCAGGCAACGGTCCTGGTTGTTGCTGCGATTCCCCAGCCGGTTGGTGAGTGCGGTAACGACTTTCATGGCAGGGTCTTCCCCCACAGCACGTTGGCCAGCCGGTCAAACGCCGAGCAGGGCTGTTCGGGTTCGGGCACCGTGTCGGCGGTCAGTGCGTCGCGGAATTCCGCGACGCTTTGCGGGCGCAGCAGCGGGTCCACTTCCATGGCCCAGTCGATGGCGCGCAGCAGGTTGTCGGCGTAACGCCCGCGAAACGCAAATTGCGCCGGTTTGAGGTTATCCCGCTCATGGCGTTTGAGGGCATTGACCGGTGGCGCCCCCTCGATACAGGCGCGCATGGTGGCGCCGATCGCGTACAGGTCGGTCCAGGGTCCCACGTAGCCACGGCTGTCGTACTGCTCGATGGGGGAGAACCCGGGGCTGATGACCTGCCCGGGTTGTTCCTGGCGGCTTTGCGGAAAACCGTGCACCGCGCCGAAATCCAGCAGCAGCGGCTGGCCGCCGCGCTGGATATGGATGTTGCCGGGCTTGATATCCAGGTGCAGCAGATCGTTGGCGTGAATCAGTTCCAGGCCGTCCAGCAGCGGCGGAAACACGGTACGCAGGAATTTTTCGCTGAGGCCGCCGCGCCGCGCTTTCAGGTAGCTCTGGAGATTTTCACCTTCCTGGTACTCCATGACCATGTACACGGTACCGTTGGCCTGGAAGAAATTGAACACGTCGACGATATTGGTGTGCTTCAGGGTTGCCAGGGTGCTGGCTTCCTGGAAGAACAGTTTACGGCCCCGGTTGAAGCGGCCCTCCGTTCTTTCGTTGCGGGCGCGCACCTGTCCGCTGCGGTCGCGTTTGGCGAGCTTGTTGGGGATGTATTCCTTGATCACGACGCGGCGGTCGTTGTTCAACTGGCGCGCGCGGTAGACCACGCTGAAGCCGCCACCGCCCAGCGTTTTTTCCAGCTTGTATCCGTCCAGGCAGGTGCCGGGTTTCAGGCTGTCTAGCTTTTTTGCCATGATCCTCTAGACTGTCGACCTGTGGCGATCGCGGTCAGTGGGTGAAATCCTTCACAAAAACAGTTTGTTGCATTGTGCCTTAACGGCAGGGAAACGGAGTGACTTGAGATGATGCGCAGTATGACGGCGTTTGCACGGATTGGCGCTGAAAAAGCCGGTACCGAGCTGACCTGGGAGCTGAGATCGGTAAACCACCGCTACCTGGAAATGTTCGTGCGGCTGCCCGACGAGTTGCGCGCCCTGGAGCCGCTGGTGCGCGAGCGGGTCAGTGCCCGCCTCGGCCGCGGCAAGCTGGAGTGCGTGCTGCGCTGGCGTGTTTCGGCACAACTGGCGGACACGCTGGAACTGGATCTTGACCGCCTCCGCGCGGTGCTGGAGGCCTGCCGGGAAATTGAAACGCGTTCGTCGGAAGCCGCTTCCCCGGGCGTCATGGAGCTGCTGCGCTGGCCCGGCGTGGTGCGCGACCCGGAGCCGGAGACCGAACCATTGCAGGCTTTTGCGCTGGAACTGCTCGATCAGGCGCTGGATGAACTGGTGGCGACGCGCGAACGCGAGGGTGAAAAGATCCGCGCGTTGCTCAGCACCCGGCTGGACGGGATCGAACAACAGGTAAAAAAGGTGCGCGAACGCCTGCCGCAGGTACAGGCGCGGATCCGTGACAAGCTGCAGGCGCGGCTGGCGGAACTGGATACCCGCGTCGACAACGACCGGCTGGAGCAGGAACTGCTGTTCCTGTTGCAGAAAATGGACGTCGATGAAGAGCTGGACCGGCTCGAGGGACACGTGGTCGAGACCCGCCGCGTACTGGACCGTGACGGGCCGGTGGGGCGGCGCCTGGATTTCCTGATGCAGGAATTCAACCGTGAGGCCAATACCCTGGGTTCCAAATCCGCCGACGGTGAGACCACCGCAGCGTCGGTCGAGCTCAAGGTATTGATCGAGCAGATGCGGGAACAGGTGCAGAACGTAGAATAAATCACCAGCGTTTAGCGTTTTTCAAAGAGATAACATCATGTCGATAGGAACCCTGTATATCATTTCCGCGCCGTCGGGTGCCGGAAAAACCAGCCTGGTCAAGGCATTGCTGGAAAAACTGGCCGATGTGACCGTGTCGGTCTCCCACACCACCCGCGCTGCGCGCCCCGGCGAACAGGACGGCGCCGATTACCACTTTGTCGCCCGCGAGGAATTCGAGCGCCTGGCGGCGGCTGACGAGTTCCTGGAACACGCACAGGTATTCGACAATTATTACGGCACCCGTCGCGCCACGGTGCTGGAAAAACTGGATTCGGGGGCCGACGTGATCCTGGAAATCGACTGGCAGGGTGCACGCCAGGTGTACCGGGCCTTCCCGGAGGCCGTCCGGGTTTTCATCCTGCCGCCCAGCCGGGAGGCGCTGCGCGAGCGGTTGACCGGGCGTGGCCAGGACAGCGAAGAGGTGATCAACCGCCGCATGGCTGACGCAGTCAGCGAAATGTCGCACTACGACGAGTTTGATTACCTCATATTCAATGATGATTTCGCCACCGCGCTGGAAGAACTCATCGCCCTGTTCCGCTGCCGGCGCCTGCGCAGCGAGGCTCAGCAGCAGCGATATGCCAGCGAATTGAGGGGCTTGCTGGAACCCGGCGGCTGATTCGAGTACACTTGCGCGCCCTGAAGGGTCTGCAACGATGGAAATGATATGGCACGCGTCACCGTAGAAGATTGTCTCGACAAGGTCGATAACCGCTTCCAGCTGGTACTGGTAGCCACCAAGCGCGCGCGCCAGCTCGCCAGGGGCGCCGAGCCGTTCGTGGAGTGGGAGAATGACAAGCCCACGGTGGTGGCGTTGCGGGAAATCGCGGAAAACTACATAACCGCCAGTATTCTCGACGAAGCGCCCGAAGAAGAAGTTAGCGAAGAAGACGTGCTGATCGCCGCGGTCGAAGCCGCCGAAGCGGCTGACAACCCGCCCCAGCCCCCCACAGCGACGCCGGATATCTGATTCGATTCCCGCGCGACCGGTATCCCTGAACAGCAAGCCGCTTCAGTGCACTGAAGCGGCTTTTTCGGTTGCGGTGGGCGGTATTTCACCTATTATCTGGAAGCATGGCCACGCCCCAGCCCCTAAGCGAGCGCGATGAATCACGGTTCCTGATCAGTGATCTTTGCGACCTGCTGGAATCCTACCTGGCGCCGGAACAGGTGCGTGAGATCTACCGCGCCTACCTGTTCGGCGCGGAAGCGCATGAAGGCCAGCGCCGTATCTCGGGTGAACCCTACATCTACCACCCCATCGCGGTGGCGCGCATTCTGGCGGAAATGCACATGGATGCCGAGAGCATCATCGCCGGCATCCTGCACGATGTCATCGAGGACACCGGTACGCCCAAGGAAGCGGTGACCAGCGAGTTCAGCGAAGAAGTGGCCGAACTGGTCGACGGCGTCAGCAAGCTCACCCAGATCAAGTTCGAAAGCCAGGCCGAAGCGCAGGCGGAGAACTTCCGCAAGATGATGCTGGCCATGGTGCGCGATATCCGCGTCATCCTGGTGAAGCTGGCCGATCGTCTGCACAACATGCGTACCCTGGGCGTGATGCGCAGCGAAAAGCGCCGGCGCATTGCGCGCGAGACCCTGGAAATCTATGCGCCCATCGCCAACCGGCTGGGCATGAACCAGCTGCGCCTGGAGCTGGAAGACCTGGGCTTTGCCTCGCTGTACCCGATGCGCTACCGGGTGCTGGAAAACGCGGTAAAAAAGGCGCGCGGCAACCGCAAGGAAATTCTCAACAAGATTGAATCGATCATTCAGCAGCGCATCGAACACGAACAGCTGCAGTGCCGCCTGCTCAGCCGCCAGAAACACCTGTACAGCCTGTACAAGAAGATCCGCGACCGGGTGGGTTCGTTTGCCGAGGTGTTCGACGTCTACGCTTTCCGCATCATTGTCGATAACGTGGACACTTGCTACCGCGTGCTGGGGATGATGCACAACCTGTATAAACCGGTGCCCGGCAAGTTCAAGGACTACATTGCCATCCCGAAGACCAACGGCTACCAGTCCCTGCATACCGTGCTGTTCGGTCCCTACGGCGTGCCGATCGAAGTGCAGATCCGTACCGAGGACATGGAACGGGTGGCCGAGTCCGGCATCGCGGCGCACTGGCTGTACAAGAGCAGCGACAAGGGCAGCAGCAACAACGCCCAGGCGCGCGCGCGCGAATGGTTGCGCGAACTGCTGGAGATGCAACGCAACGCGGGCAACTCCCTGGAGTTTCTCGAAAACGTAAAAATCGACCTGTTCCCGGACGAGGTCTACGTGTTTACCCCGGTAGGGGATATCCTGGAGCTGGCGCGCGGCGCGACCGCCGTGGATTTTGCCTATGCCGTGCACACGGACGTTGGCAATACCTGTATTGCCGCCAAGATCGACCGCCGCCTCGCCCCCCTGCGCACGCCGCTGCTCAACGGCCAGACGGTCGAGGTCATTACCGCCACCGGCGCCCACCCCAACCCCGCCTGGCTGAATTTTGTGACCACCGCCAAGGCCCGTTCCAATATCCGCCACTACCTCAAGAACCTGCAGAACGACGAAGCCACCGAGCTGGGGAAACGCATGCTCGACAAGGCGCTGCACAATACCAGCAGTTCACTGGCCGAGGTGAGTGATGAACAGTTTGAGCAGCTGATGGAAGACTGCGGTTTCAAAAGCCGCGAGGGCCTGTTTGCGGATATCGGCATCGGCAACCGCATGGCCATGCTGGTGGCGCGCCGGCTGGTACCGCAGGAGGAGGGTGGTGGCGAACGGTCCCCGGAAAAAGAACACAGCAAGCCGCTGGCGATCCGCGGCACCGAAGGCATGGTGGTGCACTTCGCGCGTTGTTGCCGGCCCATCCCGGGGGATGCCATCGTCGGGTTTATCAGTGCAGGGCGCGGCCTGGTGATCCACACCGAGACCTGCAACAACCTCAGCGAGTACCGCAGCCGGCCGGACAAATGGATCGACGTGGAATGGCAGCCGGATATCGACGGCGAGTTCCCGGCCGAGGTCCGCGTGGATGTCTCCAACCAGAAAGGCGTGCTGGCGACCATCGCCGCCGAGATTTCCGAAGCCGGTTCCAATATTGAAAACGTATCGATAGAAGAGCGCGACGGTCTCGATACCTCCATGAATTTTACCGTGACCGTGCGCGACCGCAGGCACCTGGCGAGGGTGATACGCTGTATCCGCAAGTTGCCCTCGGTGATGCGCATCAGTCGCAGCAGGAACTAAGCACAAAGGAGCAAACATGCAACGCAGTGTCATCCATACGCAGCGGGCGCCACAGGCGATAGGCACCTATTCACAGGCCGTGAAAAGCGGCAACACGGTCTACCTGTCCGGGCAGATCCCGCTGGTGCCGGAAACCATGGAGCTGGTCGAAGGCGATATGGAGGCGCAGGTCCGGCGCGTGTTCGACAATCTCTCCGCGGTCTGTGAAGCCGCCGGCGGCAGCCTGGCCGAGATCATCAAGCTCAATATCTTTCTGACCGACCTCGGGCACTTCCCGCTGGTGAACCAGGTGATGGCCGAGTATTTCCGGGAGCCGTACCCGGCACGGGCCGCCGTTGGCGTGGCCGCGCTGCCGAAAGACGCGGCCGTGGAGATGGACGCTGTGCTGGTGCTCGACGACTGAGCGCCTTGCCTGCCAGGGAGCACTCGCTGGATACGCTGGCGGTGTCGGCACTGCGTGGTGTCGGGCCGAAATCCGTACCAAAACTCGCCGCCTTCGGTATCGAGACCGTCCAGGATGTCCTGTTCCACCTGCCTCGCCGTTACGAAGACCGTACCCGGGTCGTGCCGGTCGGCAGTCTGCGTCCCGGCGACCGGGCGGTCATCGAGGTCACGGTAGACCTGGCTGAAATCAAATTCGGGCGGCGCCGCAGCCTGCTGGTACGTGTCAGCGACGGCAGCGGATCGCTGCTGCTGCGATTTTTCTACTTTAATAAAATGCAGCAGCAGGGCTTCGAACGGGGTGCGCGACTGCGTGTCTACGGGGAAGTGCGACGCGGGCCGGCCATGCTGGAAATGGTGCACCCCGAATACCAGCGCCTGGTCGAGGGCGAAACGCTGCCGGTTGACGACCGGCTTACCGCGATCTACCCGACGACAGAGGGTATACACCAGTTGACCTTGCGCAAGCTCAGCGACCAGGCCCTGCAACAGCTGGCCGCCGACAGCCTGCCCGAGTGGTTGCCGGACGGGCTGCGGGCAGAGCTGCAACTCGGTGACCTGCAGTCCGCACTGCGCTACGTGCACCGGCCACCCGCCGATGCGGATATCGCGTTGCTGGAGGCGGGCACCCACGCCTCGCAGCAACGCCTCGCCTTCGAGGAAATGCTCGCCCACCACCTGAGCCTGCGGCGCATACGCCTGCGCGCACGCAGGTTGCAGGCGATACCGCTGGACGCAGGCAGAGAGCGCCTGCAGGCTTTTATCCAGTCCCTTCCCTTTGCATTGACCAGCGCCCAGCAACGGGTGATCGATGAACTGTTACGCGATCTGTCCGTTTCGCACCCCATGATGCGCCTGGTCCAGGGAGACGTCGGTTCGGGAAAGACCGTGGTGGCGGCCGCAGCCGCCGTGCAGGCGGTCGCGGCATCCTGCCAGGTGGCAGTCATGGCGCCGACCGAGCTGCTGGCCGAACAGCACTTTGCCAATTTCTCGGCCTGGTTCGATGCGCTCGGTATCCAGGTCGGCTGGCTGACCGGAAAGGTAAAAGGCAAGGCGCGCAGCCAGGTGCTGGAAGGAATGGCAGACGGAAGCGTGCAGGTGGTGATCGGCACCCATGCCCTGTTCCAGGACGACGTGGCGTTCAGGCAGCTGGGCCTGGTGATTATCGATGAGCAGCACCGTTTCGGAGTGCACCAGCGCCTGGCCCTGCGCGACAAGGGCCGAACCCGGGACAGCGTACCTCACCAGCTGATTA
>JALSRZ010000162.1 GCA_026984515.1 Thiohalobacter sp.
CCGAGAAACGCGCCCTCAGCATGGCGTCGCCGACGTCGTGCATATCCAGGAAGGTATTGACATGACTGCGGTTGTCGACCTGTTCCCAGCTGAGGCGCAGCTCGCGCAGGGTATCGGGACCGAAACTGGTAAACAGCAACAGCCCACCGGGCCGCAACACGCGGTGCAGTTCTGCAAACACCGCGTCCAGGTCCACACACCATTGCAGCATCAGGTTGGAAAACACCAGGTCAAACTGCCGGTCTGCGAAAGGCAGGCGTTCGGCGTCTGCGCACACGCAACGCGGCCGGCGCAGCCAGTGGCCGCGTCGGCGTGCCCGCTGCAGCATGGGCAGGGCGATATCCAGCGCAACCAGTTCCGACTTCCGGTACCTCGCCAGCAGATCGGGGATACACTGTCCGGTACCCGAGCCCAGGTCGAGAATACGTTCCGGCCTGATTTTCACCAGCTCCAGGCGTTGCAGCAGACGCTGCCCGATCTCCTGCTGCAACACGGCAGCCCGGTCATAACCGCGTGCGGCGGATTCAAAACTGCGCCGCGCTGCCACCTTGTCGGGAAGCCGGTCAGCCGTTTGCATGCGGCACCTGTTCCTGTTTGTCCAGCAACCACTCATCCAGTTGGGCGCTGCATGGCTCGGGGTGGGACAGGAACGGAGCATGCCCCGCCGCAGCGATACGCCTGGATGGAATGGCGGGGAAACACTCGCACACCTCCGCGGGCACCAGCGTGTCACGCTCCCCCAGCAACCAGCGCACCGGCGCTGCGGGCGACTGCAGGGAGCTGCGCAAATCCGACGCCTGCAGGAAGTGCAGCCCTCTTTGCAGCGCCGCTACAGCCGGCTGCGGGCGGTCGCGAAACGCGATGCGCAGTTTGCGCAGCGTCTCGCCACTGCGCTTCGCTCCCCGCACTTGCAGGGCAAGAAACCGCGCCAGTGTCCGGTCGATATCGTTTTCCAGCTGCGCTGCGAACTGCCCGAACAGCTGCGCATCCACCGCGTGCGGCCAGCTCTCCCTGGTGACGAAAGCCGGTGTACTGGCCAGCAGCACGACCCCCTTTACCCGGGCAGACCGGTCGGCCAGTGCCGCCAGCGACACCAGGCCGCCCAGCGACCAGCCCAGCCACCAGGCGTCGACGGGCACCACCTCCTGCACTGCGGCAGCCCAGGCACCGAGTGTTTCCTGCTGTTGCCAGCGACTGTTGCCATGCCCGGGCAGGTCAACTGCCCAGACCCGAAAGCGGCCGGACAGCTCGCTGGCCCAGTCCGCCCAGACGCCACCATGCATGCCCCAGCCGTGCACCAGCACCAGGTCGGGACCGGCACCGCTGACCTCAACGTGCAGCAAGGGAATCCCCTTCCAGGCATGCCGCCACAGTTTCCAACAGGCGGTCGATCTGCACCGCTTCGTGGGCCGCGGAAAGCGTTATCCGCAGCCGCGCGGTGCCTTCCGGCACCGTGGGTGGTCGAATCGCGGTCACCAGCAAACCCTGCGCTCGCAGGCACTCACTCAGGCGCAATGCAGCACCCGCGTCACCCACCAGCAACGGCTGGATCGGCGTGCCGGATGCCATCAACGGCAGATCAAGCTCGCGCGCACCGTCACGGAAATACTGCACCCGCTCCCGCAAGCGCGCCCGCAGGTGATCCCCTTCGCGCACCAGCCGCAGTGCGGTCCGGCTGGCCCAGGCAATCGCCGGTGGCGGGGCGGTGGTATATATAAAGGTACGCGCCTGCTGGATCAGTGTTTCGATCAGCGCCTCGCTGCCTGCGACGAACGCCCCGAAGGTACCCAGTCCCTTGCCCAGGGTAGCCATCAGCAGCGCGTTGTCAGGCACGGCGGGCAACTGGTCCAGGAACCAGCCCCTGCCCTGCTCACCCAGCACGCCGAGGCCGTGCGCGTCGTCCACCAGCAGCCAGGCGCCATGCCCGGTTGCCAGTCGCGCCAGTTCGGCCACTGGCGCACAGTCACCGTCCATACTGAATATCCCGTCGCTGGCCACCAGGCGCATACCCTTGCTGACCCTGGACAGTTTTTCCCGTAACCGGTCCATGTCGTTATGCGGGTAACGGACCAGCCGGGCGCGACTCAGCGCAGCGGCGTCCACCAGGGAGGCGTGATTCAGACGATCCTCGAATACCCGGCCGTGACGATCGACCAGCGCGGAAATCACCCCGAGGTTGGCCATGTATCCGGTCGAAAACAGCAGTACCCGGGGGCGTCCCGTAAAGGCCGCGAGATCGTCTTCCAGCGCCTGGTGAGCATAACTGTGTCCACTCACCAGGTGGGCGGCACCGCTGCCGACCCCGAAACGGTCGGCGCCTTCCTTCAACGCCTCGACCAGGCGCGGGTCACTGGCCAGTCCCAGGTAGTCGTTGCTGCAAAAGGAAAGGTAGACCCGGCCGTCGATCCGTACCTGTGTGCCCTGCGCACCCTGCAGGGTCTGTCGCACCCGGTAAAGCTGCTGCTGTTTGCGTGCGGCCAGCGCGGCCGTCAGGTTCTGCATCGCATTTCAGGCGGGTCGCAGCCCCAGTCGCTCGAACAAAAGCCGGTCCTGGTCTGCCTCGGGATTGGGGGTCGTCAGCAGCTTCTCGCCATAGAAAATGGAGTTGGCACCGGCGAGAAAACACAGGGCCTGCAGCTCGTCGCTCATCTGCTCGCGGCCTGCCGACAGGCGTACGTGCGACTGCGGCATCAGGATGCGTGCCACCGCCAGGGTGCGCACAAACTCGAAAGGATCGAGGTCATCCTGTTCAGCCAGGGGCGTCCCTTCGACTTTCACCAGCAGGTTTACCGGCACGCTCTCGGGGTGCGGCTGCTGACAGGCCAGCTGTTCCAGCAGTGATACACGGTCCACACGCGCCTCGCCCATGCCGAGAATACCCCCGCAGCAGACGTGCATCCCGGCCTCCCGAACGTGATGGATGGTATCGAGGCGGTCCTCATAGGTGCGGGTGCTGATGATGTCGCCGTAGAATTCCGGCGAGGTGTCGAGGTTATGGTTGTAGTAATCCAGGCCGGCCTGTTTCAGTTGCTGCGCCTGCTGTGCGTCCAGCATGCCGAGCGTCATGCAGGTCTCCAGGCCCTCCGCACGCACCCGCTCCACCATCTCCAGCACGCGCTCGAAATTTTTACCGCGCGGGTTACGCCAGGCTGCGCCCATGCAGAAACGACTGGCTCCCGCGGCCCTGGCCGCCCGTGCGGCATCGACCACCGCATCGACATCCATCAGCTTTTCCGCTTCCACGGCGGCTTCGTGGTGAACACTCTGGGGACAGTAGCCACAGTCTTCCGGGCAGCCGCCGGTCTTGATACTCAACAGCGTGCTGACCTGGACTTCGTTGGCATCGAAGTGTTCACGGTGCACCTGCTGGGCCCGGAACAACAGATCATTGAACGGCAGATCGAACAACGCCGCAATCTCTGTCTGTGTCCAGTCGAAGCGCAGTGGAGCGGTCACTGGCCGGGAATATTTTTCAGTGGCTGCCTGTTTCATGGTGGTCTACCGGTAACTCCATATCGTCCCATTGATCCCGACGGATGCGAACCAGGTCCAGGAGCGACCAGGGAATCAGCACCAGGGCGGCAAACGCCCAGGCAATCAGGTAATAATTCCAGCCCCCACCGGGAATAAAGGTGGCGGCGGCGACAAAAAATCCCGTGATGCCGTAAAAGCGGTAGGCGGCCTGCTGGGTATAGTGCCCCACCTTTTCATTGGGGTGGTGCCGGTTCATGGCGTACACCAGCATCGACAGACCCAGCCACAGCATACCCAGCGGAACGGGTACCAGGATGGCGAGAATATTGCCGTAATTGAAGACAGACGCCGCAGTGCGCGCCTTGCGTCCCGGCAGCAGGCGGTCGACCGCACCCAGCGACGCAGAAATTTCAGCTTCAGGCATACCGTTCAATCAGTTAGACTGCTCACAGTGGGCCGAACTATGCGGCCGCCCCGGACTCATTGTCAACCATGGATGGATGGCTTTGGTTTACAACTGGTTAAATATACTACAGTCGGTCCTGTTTCGGCAGACCTGCAGGCTGTGCCTCGCACCGACCGGCACGCAGGACGTCGCGCTGTGCGCGGCCTGCCAGGACGAGCTGCCCTGGCTGCCGCGCACCTGTTCCGGCTGCGCGGTCCCGCTGCCCGCGGATTCCACTGCAAGCCGTTGCGCCCGCTGTCAGCAATCGCCCCCGCACCTTGACCGCTGCCAGGCGCTGTTTGCTTACCGCGCGCCCGTCGACCGGTGGATCCAGGAAGCCAAATTCCGGCAGGACCTGACGGCCACGCGACTGCTGGGCGCCCTGCTGGCTCAACGGGTTGCAGCGCCTGAAAGCCGACCGGCCAACCTGCTGCCGGTCCCGCTGCACCGCGACCGTCTGCGGACACGCGGTTACAACCAGGCGCTGGAAATAGCCAGACCGCTGGTGCGCAAGGGGTATGTACTGGCACCGAACCTGTGCCGGAAACGCCGCGCAACGGCGGCCCAGTCCGACCTGCCCGCCGACCGACGGCGGCGCAATGTCCGTGGCGCGTTCTCGGTGACACGCCCCGTGCCGGGTGAATGTTTTCTGCTGGTGGATGACGTACTCACCACCGGCGCAACCCTCAATGAGCTGGCATGCACCCTCAAGCGGGCGGGCGCACAGCGGGTAGAAGCCTGGGTGATCGCCAGGACGATCGAGCGTAACTTCGGGGACGGCTGAGCGGCTCGTCCCCCTGCACTGGATTCAGGCCAGTGGCCCGAAAGCGGTCAGACTGTCGAGCAGCACTGCGCTGGGATTGGTGCCAAAGCCGGTAAAGAGGCTGGAGAACTGGCCAATCTGACCGGTCATCGACATGTAGTTGAGCAGAACCGTCTCCACCAGCAAGTTGACGTTGTTGGCAGCCGGGCTGGACGAGGTGATCACCGATCCGTCACCACTGAACGCACCGATCTGGCGGCGCAGCGCCGTGACACCGTTCGGGTTGTACACCAGGATGAACGAAGCCGCGGTAGAGGAGTTATCACCGGTCCACACGCCTTTGCCACGGCCGGCCGTCGAATTATCCACGGTACCGTTGCTGGCCAGGGAGCCGTCACTGAACACATAGATCATCACCGGGTTACCCACCAGCGCGGCGTATTCCAGACAGGCACCGATACAGCGCCCGGCCCTCAGGTCGCGGGTTTCACCGGTTGAACGGTCGCCGGTATGGTAATCGTAGCCACCCATGGCGATGGTTCCGGCACCGGCATTCCCGTCGATGACCATTTTCATCACCGATGCGGTTTTCTGAAACTCGCGGTCGTTGTCGAACTCGGCTGCGGTAAAGATACCGCCACGAATCCGGGTGTCGCCCGCCGGGTCCACGGGAACCCCGGCAAACCGGTCTGCGATATCGGCGGCCTTCAGGTAACCACAGCGCACCAGGTCCTTGATCACCGTGTCGCTGGAAAGCCCGGTGGTCACGGCCCCCAGCTTGCTGTTACTGACGCGCGCCACTGACTCCATGACGGATACCACGTCCTGTTCGCTCAGGATCGCGGTCAGATCACCGGTATCCACCATGCCGGTCACATCACTGGGACGGTCCACCTTGCTGGGCCGGATGGTCGGGTCGATCATCATGGCCGGGGCCATCGAGTTGCCACCCGAATCAGAGTTGCGGGAACCGATCAGCGTCACCACGCTGCCGTCACCACCGGCCCTGGCGATACCGTACATGGGATTGTGCGGGTTGTTACCGGTGTCATTTCCCGAACGGGCTGGAATCACCACGCCATCCACGTTGGCCGGTCTGGCCACCACCGTCGGCGCGCTCGCCACCATCCCGCGCAGGAAAGCACTGTCGGAATGAAAAGCCAGCCCGAAGGTGGTATCGGTGAAATCCCCGTTACTGGTACCGGTAGCAGACGGGGTTGCCTCGGTCCCGCCCGGGATCATGTCCCCCGGCAGACCCAGCTTGCTGTAACCGGCCGTGGTCAGAAAATCCATCTGGGTGTCGCGGCCGACCAGTACATTGGAACCGGCAATATTGGCGCCACCGGCCAGGTCGAAGCAGATAAAAGGCAGGGGATTGGAACCGGTGCCACCCAGCGAACAACTCGGGTTGCCACCGGCATCGCGCAGCGAATTGGCCAGCGCGATCAGGTCCGGCGACAGTCCGTGCGAAGCGTGCGCCCGGGAACTGGCCAGCAGACTGAGCGCCGAACCACCGAGCGTCATACCCATACCGGAAAGAAAGCCCTGGGCCAGGAAATCACGCCTCGTTACCGGGCGCGCATGATCCCGGTGCCTGAGCGGCGCGTCCGGGTGCAGAGGTTGTTTACGTTTAGCCATGGTTAGTCTTCCTCGCACTTTTTCGGTTTGCCTGCCACATCACTACTGCACCAGCATCGCTGCGCTGGCCAGCGTGGCCGCACACATGGACTTGACGACCGTCCGGGTCCGCACGGCGTCACAGCCGGAATCACCCGGGTTGACACAGCTACCCGCCAGTTTTTCGAACAGGTTGTTGGCATTCACGCCATTGGGGCCGATCAGCTCTGCCTTGAGCTCCGAACGCAACGGCGCACTCAGCAACTCATTACCGCCACCGGCCGATGGTATGCCTACGATACGGTCGTACAGCGCGTCGAGAATCCGGTTCTTTTCCGCCGAATCACCCGCGGCCGTATTGAATGCCGTCACCACAGGGGCGGTAAAGAAGGCATCGCCCGCGGCCGTACTGCCGAAATTGAAGAAACCGGCACGCAGCGAGGCATCGTCCACCAGGCTGGAACAGTAGGCGATCGCCAGTTGCGCAACCGCCATCTGGTGGGCCGACAGGAAGCCCTGCATGTCCTCGACGGACGGGAACTGACGCCGCAGCGTGTCGAAGGTCGTGCTCACCGACTGCTCGCTCACACCGGTAGCCGCGGCCATGGTGGCATTGATCTCGTCGAAGGTACGCACACCGATGTCGGAGACCTGGGCCGGCGCCGGTACATTCGGTACCGGAACCGGGGTCTCCGCTGGCGGGATGTTGCTGGCGCTGCCGAGCACTTCGAAAGTGAGGAAGAATTCATCCGTGTCCGGCCCGTTTTCCAGCGGAATAATGGTACCGATACTGGACAGCACCTGACCGTTAACCGGGTCATAGGAGGCATCGGTAATGCTCAGGTCCAGGTTGCGGTAAGCCTGCCCGACGCTCGCTTCCCGGCCGTTGATACCGATACTCATACCCTTGAGCGGAATAGTGCCTGGCGTCTTGTTGGGGTCCAGGTTGATGTAGGTCGGCTTGTCGAACAGGTAGCTGTAGCTGTCATACTGTTCCACCGAGAACATAATGTAACTGTCGGCGGGCACACCGGCCACATCACCGATCGAGAACAGCAGGAAGAATTTTTCGCCCACGCCAACGTCAAAGTTCTGCTGGATCTGCTCCTGTGTCAGCGCGCGATTGTGAATGGCCACCATGCGGATGGTGCCCTGCCACTGCCGGTCACCGGATACTTCATTACCCAGCACCAGGGCAAAGGTATCGTCCCAGTCATTGAGATTACCTGCCGGCACAGGATCCATATCGTCAGTGAACACGCCATTGACGTAGATACGCCGTCCGTTCAGCGGATCGAAAGTAACCACCACGTGCTGCAACGTGGCCTGCAGGTCTTCATCCGCGTCAGCGGTCGACAGCATGGGCTCGCCATTCCCGTCCGTGGTGCTGGAGCGCTGCATGAAATCATAGTTGTACTGGGTCTGGCCCAGCGTGAAGTTACGCGCCGTGGTACCCGCCGAATAGCTGACGATACGCGCCGGACCCTCCTGGGTGACGTTGGCAGGGGCCACCCAGGCCTCGATGGAATATTCACCGGTCGAGGTAATCAGGTCACGCAGCTTCTTGCTGCTGGTGGTAGAGCCCTGGGCACGCCCGTTGGTGATACTGATGCCCCAGCCACCGACCCAGTCGATATCGCCGGAGGTATCGGGATCCGGGCTGAGCGTCAGGTTCAGGTCCGGTGCGACACCACTGCTGTCGATGGCCACGTTGCCGCTGCCGGTCTTGAATTCGTACAGGGCAATGATGTCTTTTTCGTAGCGGTTACCGCCCGACGCAACTACCCCGTCGGCCAGCGTCAGGGCCTTGCTGAACACGGTTGGCGCCTGCACCGAATTCGGAAGTATGGGCGGGGAACCCGCGATCATGGCCACGATGGCGGCTTCCATGGTTGCCCCGTCGGCGACACAGTCTGCCGGCGCTGCCCCGGTCCAGCAGTTATGGAACTGGTCGCGCAGGCGAATCACTACCCGCGATGAAGCCGGGTCGTTCAGGTTGATCTTGGATTTAATGGCCTCGTAGGCTTCGTCCACGTCGTCGCTGGCAAAGTACGGCTGCTGTTTGGTCGCGGACGAATCGATATGGCAGTTGACGCACTGCGCGGTTCCCCTCACCAGCGGCCAGACCGTGGATGCGAAGGCAGTCTCGGCAGCCGTGGCGGGAAAGGTCAGGGTAGCGCCGGGATCCTTGATCACCGGGGCCGTGAGCAGAATCTGTTTGCCGCCGCCGGCCGTGCCGGCCGCCCAGTCCTGGATATAGCCGGTAATCGCGGTTGCGCAGGCCGCGGGGCTGGATACCCAGCAGTTGTGGCCTTCGGCTACCTTGGTCACCAGTCGCGAAGCGGCGGGGTTGTCCAGGTCGATCAAGGGGTTGGCCGCGGCATAGGCGTCATTGACGTTGTCGTCGCGCACAAACATCGGCGTCTGTCCCACAGTCGGGCTGTGACACGCCCCGCACTTGGTGGGTACCCGCAGGGGTTCCCAGACATTCACCTGGAATGCACGGATATCGGCGGTCTGGGCGTTCGGCCCGGTATAGGCGGAGATACCCAGATTGCCGGTGTTGTTCGACAGGCCGGCAGTCGGATTGGTTTCGGTAGACGCACCGCCACCGCAGGCACTCAGCAACATGGCTGCCAGCAGGCATACCGTACATTGCAGAACCACACGCAGCGCACCACGGTCGCCGGCTGCTGACAGAAAATCGATGGCTGGATTCATGATACCTTTCCCCTGTTCTTGTCCTGTCAGTTGCCCATGCACAACGTGGCAGCCCTGGCAAAGACCTGTTTCAGGCTTTTGTTGTTGCCGTTGTAATCAACCAGCATGGTATCCACCTGGCCCTGGTCGGGATCGCCCAGGCAAACCGTTCGGTAGACCTTGGTCACCTGGCAACGCTCGAACGCCACACTGTTGGCCAGTTCGTCGCCCATGCTGGCCGCACCGCTGCCACTGCCGCTGCCGCCCGGACCACCGCTGGCCCAACCCAGGTTGGAGTTGGGGCCGCTGCGCCAGTAGTTATCCCAGTTGTCATTCGGCGTCACATAGCCTGGTTTGAAATTATCCGAGTTGATCAGGTACTTGGGCTGCACCGCATTGGGTGTGTACACCAGCTGGCCGGCATCCTCGTTGCCATCCGGGTACACGTAATCGTAGTAGGCGAAGGCCTGCACCATGGGATCCATACCGGAATGGCAGCCGATACAGCTGTTCATGAAAATACGGCTGTCGCCACCCGGACTGCGACTGACATCCTGGCGAACACGATCAGCCGTTCGGGTCGGGTCCTCGACTTCCTCCATGTCCTTGCACAGATGGTTCAGCATGGCGAAGCGGAACATGGCGCGGTTGGTGCCGTCGATAAAAAAGGCACGTGCCGCAGCGCGGGTGGTGAACGCACCGGCCGGCGCCGCAATGGCCTGTGGCACCTGGACAAATTTCGAGCTGTCACCAAGATCGACACCGCTGGCTTCCAGCTCTTCATAGTGATTGTTATTGGTGGGCGAAACCGGGCTCAGGCCCAGCGAACCGGCGCCCGCATAGGTGAAAGGAACGGAAAAAAGCCGGTTGAAAGGCACCTCATCGCGCACCATACCGATTACCAGCGCCGTGTAATCGTTGAGGGGCGCAAATACATCCTGTGCCTCGTTGGTCCAGGGTGTGGCAAAGTTCTTCAGGGTGACATTGTAGAAATACTTTGCATTCTGCGGATTGTCGGCCGGGTCAATGGCCATCAGGGCCGCCGTCTTGGGATCACCCATGGCCGCTTCCATGGCATCCAGCACGGCGGCCGTCGGCTGTACGCCGGTCAGGCGGTCGTGCATGCGCTTGGCCTTTTCCCGGTCACCCGCCAGCGCGGGCGCGGTCAGCACCAACGCCATCATGCCCGCCGCCAGACTGAGCCGGTACCGCTTCCCCCGTGTGCCCTCCCGGCAGACTGCAGGTTGTTTGTGCGCTGTCTTCGTCATTGGAAGCCCCGTTTTGTGTGATCTGTCATGGCCGGACAGGTAGCAAAATCCGGTCCAGCCTGAATTCGCCCGGTGTTGGCAGCCAATCTAGTGCAGCAGAAGCCGCCTTTCTGTGAACCAGTCCACAACCATCGGCATTTCCGCAAGCGCACTTGATGCCCCGTTCACAGGCAGAACCTGCTGAACCAGGCCGATCTTCCGGATCGTGACCGGCATCACAGATCAAACGTCCACCCGCGCCCTATAGTCATCGGCAATGCAGCCGTAACGTTGGCATCGTGGCCGGGCACTGTCTGCAAACAGCAACAGTTGAAGGAATCCGGGGACCGGCCGAATAGGCCCATATATTAAAGGTCAGGTGGCACCCCCGGGACGACAGGGGACAGCACCGGCCTGATCTTTGCTAGTTAAAACGGGCGGCTACCATAGCCAGGCCGCGATGACCCGCACACAAAAGGTATTTTTCGTATAAAAACTGCATGTTGAATCTACGCGACAGAAAATGGGCGATCACGGCCGGCAGCACGACGCACCTGCTGACAGGGGTATGGCTGCTCGCCAGCACGCTGCTCACCGCTTGCGGTGGTGCCGGGGGCGGCGGTGGCAGCACGGGTAGCGGCCTGGCGCCCCTGGTCGCCGACCTGGGCATTGCCTACGTGCGGCAACCGGTACCGGCCATGGATGACGCGGATGTCCGCGATCCCGCCGCGTTCACACCCGGGGGCGAACTGATCTACCGCGACCTGGCCTCGCCCATTGCCAACGAACGTAATGTAACGGCCGCCCTGACCGGGACAATGGGTGACGTCAAGGACGTCGAAATATCCTACGACGGCACCAGACTGCTGTTCGCCCTGCGCCTGCCGGATATCGAGAATGCCGCGCCCGAGGATCAGCCCACCTGGAACATCTGGGAATACGACATTGCCGCGGACACCCTGACACGCATCATTCAATCCGACCTGCTGGCTGAAGAAGGGCAGGACATCGCGCCGCACTACCTGCCGGACGGCCGGATCATTTTTTCATCCACGCGCCAGCGTACATCCAAAGCCATGCTGGTGGACGAGGGCAAGCCCCAGTTTTCAGCACTGGACGAAAACCGCCGGACACCGTCCTTTGTGCTGCACGTGATGGATGCAGATGGTACCAATATCAAACAGGTCACCTTCAACCAGAGCCATGACCTGGACCCGGTGGTACTCGAAAGCGGTGAAGTGGTGTTTTCCCGCTGGGACAATGCCGGCAGCAACGATGCGGTCCACCTGTACAAAATGAACCCGGACGGCACCAACCTGCGGCTGCTGTACGGTGCCAAAAGTCACGATACCGGTACCGATGGCGCCATCATCCAGTTTACCCAGGCGCGCGAATTCCCGGACGGTTCGATCATGGCGCTGATGAAACCCTATACCGGCGCCTACCAGGGGGGTGACATCATCAAGATCGACACCGCCAACTATGTCGACAACAGCCAGACCACCGCCATCAACCAGGGCATCCTCAACGGACCTGCCCAGGTATCGATGGGTTTCAATCCCGTTCGTTCAGACAATATGCCCTCGCCGGGAGGCCGGTTCACTTCTTTCTACCCGTTCTGGGACGGGACCAACCGGGCGCTGGTGGCCTGGAGCCCATGCCGCCTGCTGGAAAACAATGTCATTGTGCCCTGCACCACGGAGCGTCTTGCCAGTCCGACAGTGGTAGAGGCACCGCCCCTGTACAGCGTGTATCTCTACGACATGGATGAACAGACGCAGCAACCGATATTCATTCCGCAGGAAGGTTTCCTGTACCGTGACGTGGTTGCCGCCCAGCCCCGGCAGCTGCCCTCGATCCGTTCAGACGGACAGGCGCCGGCAACCACAGGCTATGACTTCGATCCGTCGCTGTTGAGCGAAAACACCGGTATTCTCGATATCCGCAGCGTGTACGATTTCGACGGCAGCTTTAACAGCTTCGGCTCGGCTGCCACCGATATCGATACACTGGCCAACCCGGCACTGACCCCGAGCGCGGACAACCGGCCGGCCCGCTTCCTGCGTATCGTCAAGCCGGTCAGCATACCGCCCCGTGACCTGGTGACCCTGCCCGGCACGGCATTCGGCCGCAGCGTCGGTCAGTTGATGCGGGAAATCATCGGTTACGCGCCCATCGAACCGGACGGTTCGGTTCGGGTCAAGGTGCCCGCCAACACGCCCTTCGCCATCAGCGTGCTGGACAAGAACGGCAAACGCATCAGCAATCGACACCAGAACTGGTTACAGCTCCGCCCCGGGGAAATACTGACCTGCAGCGGTTGCCATGCCGCAAACGCCGGCGTATCGCACGGCAGAAGCGACCTTTTCACACCGTTGTACAGCGGGGCCCCCATCGACGGTTACAGCTTCAACGGTTCAACCCTGTTCGGCAATTTCGGTGATACGATGGCCGAAGCACGCACACGCCTGGATAGTACTGCGCTGGACCTGTCCGGGGACATCATCTATTCGGACGTCTGGTGGGCAATAGACACACCCTTTGATTACAGCTATGCTGATTTAAATGATGACGTTGTCGACCCGACCATGGATGCACTGCTGACACCGCCAGTTGCCACAGCCTGCCTGGCCAGCTGGTCCACGAACTGCCGGATCACGATCAACTACGAAACCCATATTCACCCCATCTGGAGCAAGAACCGCGGTGCCGGCACCTGCACCAACTGTCACAGCAACGTGGACCGCATGACCGGCAACCCGATGGTACCGGCCGGGCAGCTGGACCTGTCCGACGGACCCGATCAGCAGGTTCCCGATCATTTCAAGTCATACCGCGAACTGTTCTTCCCGGACAACGCCCAGAGCCTGGACGCCAACGGCCAGATTCTTGACCAGGTGCAGGCTACGGATGCCGCGGGCAATCCCCTGTTCCAGCAGGCCAGGGACGCCAACGGCAACCTGCTGTTCAAACAACTGACGGACGCCGGCGGCAACCCGCAGTTCATTCAGGCAACCGACAACGATGTCCTGCAGCTCGATGCCGCCGGCAACCCGGTGCTGGGACCCGTCATGGCACCGGCAACCGACGCGGCCGGCAATCCACTGCTCGTGCAGGACATCGACGTCAACAATAATCCCCTTTTTGACCCGGTCACCGGCAACCCGATCATGATACCCGCCTTCACCACCAGCACGGACAGCAACGGGAATCCGCTGCTTATGCAGGACTTCGTGGCAAGTGGCGTACCGCAGTTTGACCTGATTACCGGCAACCCCATCCTGAGGCAGGCTGTCGATGCCGGCGGAGTCCCGATGGTCGATGCCAGTGGAAACCCCGTGTTCATACCGGCACTGATACCCTATATGGAACCGGTACTGATCACGGTGAATGTTCCGCAGGTCATGTCCGTTAACGGGGCACTGGCCAGTACTCGCTTCTTCAGCCATTTCGAGGACCCGGCCGACACGGATCACTTCGGCACCCTGTTGCCGTCGGAGCTGAAACTGATTGCCGAATGGCTGGATATAGGCGGACAATACTACAATAACCCGTTTGCTGTTCCCCAGTAGCCCCCGGCGGCCACCGGACCGGATTGACGTATTAAAAGGATGTAAGTACGCAGTGACCCGGATCACACCCTCTTTACAGTACAGCCTGCCTGTTTTTTTCTGCCTGCTGTTTATGGCAGCTCACGCGCATGCCGGCCTGTTCGACGGGCTGTTCACAGAACAGCAGCCGATCGAGGTACAGGTTGCCGATCCCTATATCGAGCTGCACAGCGGAGCCGGCGAAGGCTACCCGGTGTTCCACGTCGAGGAAAAGGATGCGTGGATTGAAATCCTCAAGCGCAGGACCGACTGGTTCAAGGTGCGTACCGCGACCGGAAAGGAAGGCTGGGTGGCGCGTGAACAACTGGAGCGCACCCTGACGCCGGCGGGTGAATACACGGACATAACCGACGCAACCCAGGCGGAGTTTGCCTTCCACCGCTGGGAAATGGGCGCCATGGGCGGAGCATTCAAAAGCGGCGAAGTCATGACGGTTTACGGCAGCTTCTTCTTCATGCCCAACCTGTCCCTGGAACTATCCGCGTCAAAAATATTCTTCGACTTCTCGGACGCCAAAATGGCCGATGCCAGCCTGGTGATACACCCCTACCCGGCCTGGCGATTCTCGCCGTTTTTCAGCATCGGTACCGGCGTGATCAAAAACGACCCCAAGCCCACGCTGGTCGAGGAAAAAGACCAGACTGACCAGCTGGCGCACGTTGGCGCCGGTCTGCGCGTCTACCTGGCGCGGCGCTTTATTTTTCGGGCACAGTACAAACACTACGTCATTTTCCAGAGTAAGGACGACAACCAGGAGATCAATGAATGGAAAGCGGGATTCGCAGTCTTTTTCTGAATGCGGCTGCAACACTGGCACTGGCCGCCGGCACCGCGTTCACTCCGGCGGTTGCGGTGGCGGAAGACGCGCCGGAACAGGTAATACGTCCGGAAATCGAACGTCGTGAAGTGCACGAAGCCGATATTGATACCGAGGATTTTGAAATCGGCATATTCGGCGGCCTGATGAATGTCGAGGATTTCGGCACCAACCCGGTGTACGGCGCACGCGCGGCCTACCATGTAACGGAATACATCTTCGTCGAAGGTGCCTATGGACACACTTCCACCGACAAGAGCAGCGCGGAACGGATATTCGGAATCAACGTGCTCGGCGACAATGACCGCAACCTCGACTATTACAACCTGTCGGTCGGTTTCAATATTCTTCCCGGGGAAGGATTCATCGGCAGCAAATGGGCATTCACTTCGGATTTTTACCTGATCGGCGGCGCCGGCAGCACCAGCTTTGGCGGTGAAGATGAATTTACCTGGAACGTGGGTTTCGGCTATCGCCTGCTGGCCAATGACTGGCTGGCATTTCGCGTCGACGCCCGGGACCATGTATTCGATGTCAACATCCTCGGCGAATCACAGACCAACCATAACCTTGAGTTTACCGGGGGGCTGTCGATCTTTTTCTGAAGCGTGAACCGGGTCTCATTTTGCACCCGGGCAGCTGCCGATACAGCGCTGGAAGCGGTGTGCTGCAAGCCGGCACCCGCCACCACCAGGAATGCAGGAGAACAGTGAATGAATACGATGTTGAAAACCATCCGCAAGGCGGTGCGCACCGCCATCATGGGCAGCCTGCTGGTCGCAGGCACGGCGTACGCCGATATCGATGCCGGCCCGGCCCCGGACTTTACCCTCAAGAGCCAGACCGGTGAAAACCTGCGCCTGAGCGAATTCCGCGGTGAAGTCGTCATGATCAACTTCTGGGCATCGTGGTGCGCGCCGTGTCGCCAGGAAATGCCCCTGCTGGACGAACTGTACCAGCAGTACCAGCCCCTGGGCTTTACGATACTGGGCGTCAACGTCGAGGAAGATTCGACCAAAGCCCGCCAGATGCTGAAAAAGTTACCGGTCAACTTCCCGGTGCTGTTCGACAACAAGAGCAACGTCAGCAAACTGTATAACGTGGTCGCCATGCCCAGCACGGTGCTGGTCGACCGGGATGGCAATATCCGCTACCTGCACCAGGGGTATAAACCCGGCTACGAGGAATCGTACCAGCAGCAGGTCCGGGAGCTGATCAGGGAATAAACGTGAACTACCAGGGAATTCTTATTGCACTGACACTGTTGCTGCTGGGCGGCTGCAGCCAGGTGGAGCCGTGGGTGAAGCCCTATGAACGGGCCCATCTCGCCGACCCCGTCATGAGCTTCAGCCGGGACCCGGTGGCAGACGGTTACATCAGCCACATCTACCAGGTCAGGGAAGGCGCCCGCGGAGCAGAAGGCGGGCACGGGGGTGGTTGTGGGTGCAACTAGGAGACACCCGGGAGCGCTACTGTCCGCACTGTTCCTCGTCAGTCATGCCGCGCCGGCCGGCGTTCTGCCGGAAGACCGGGCCGACGCGATGTACCACTCCTACGATGGCGGCGGCGTCGACGTAAGTGGGCCTTCCTACCTGGTTCGCAAGGGTGACGGCAAACGCTTTTCGGCCTCGGTAAACTACTACGTCGACAGCATCAGCAGCGCATCGATCGACGTGCTTACGCAGGGCAGCCCGTATAACGAACAGCGCACCCAGTGGACCGGCAGCGTGGATTACATCCACGCCGATACCACCATGACAGCAGGCTACAGCAACAGCGACGAGAGTGATTACCAGTCCGACACCTACAATTTTTCCATCAGCCAGGCCATGTTCGGTGACCTGACCACGGTCACGCTGGGCTATTCCTACGGGGATGACGACGTATCCAGTAACGTGGATTCATCCTTCGAACGCTCGGCGGAACACAGGAACTACCACGTTTCCCTGACCCAGGTGCTGACCAAAAACCTGCTGTTGAGCCTGAACTACGATGCGATCACCGACGAGGGCTTCCTGCACAGCCCGTACCGCAAGGTACGCGTCCAGAACGACCCGCTGGACCCTTCCGCCGGCTGGAACTTCAACACACCCGAAACCTACCCCAATACACGTACCAGCAACGCGGTGTCGGCAAACTTTATCTACTACCTGCCCTACCGCGCAGCGGTCAAGGCGGGTTACCGCTACTACACGGATGACTGGGATATTGATGCCCACAATGTCGAGGTCGGTTATGTACACCCGCTGTGGGACCGCTGGATTGTCGAATTCAACTACCGCTACTACCAGCAGGACCAGGCCGACTTCTATTCCGACCTGTTCCAGTTCCCTGACCAGCAGAATTTCATGGCCCGCGACAAGGAGCTGAGCAAGTTCAAGGACCAGACCCTGGGTGTAGCGCTGAGCTATGACCTGTTCGAAGACGGCTGGGGCTACCTCGACAAGGCCACGCTCAACGTGAAATACAGTCGCATCTGGTTCGATTACGACAACTACTCGGATGCCCGTCAGGCGAATGCACCCGGTTATGACTTTACCGCCGATCTGTTCCAGCTGTTTGCCTCCGTCTGGTACTGACCGGCGCATACCATCTTGTACACGCTAAGCCTTTTCCTCTCGCTGCTGGTCATTACGGTCCCCGTCAGCGCCGGCTGGCTGAAAGAAAATGCAGATATCATGGGTACCCGGATCACCGTGGAACTGTTTCACCCGGACCCGGCCGTTGCCCGGCAGGGAGTAGACCGGGTACTCGCGGAGATGCGCCGTATCGACCACGCAATGAGCCCCTACCTCGCCACCAGCGAACTGGCACAGCTGAATATCCGCGCCCGGCAACACGCTTTCGCGGTCAGCGATGAACTGTTCACCCTGATTCAGCGTGCGCAGGATTTCTCCGACCTGACCGGCGGCGCGTTCGATATCACATTTGCCAGTGTCGGTTTCCTGTATGACTACCGCAAGGCCATCAGACCCGATGCCGCCCGGCGCAAGAAGGCTGCCGCATTGATCGACTACCACAACCTGGTCATGGACAAGGACCGGCATACGGTAGCTTTCAGCACACCCGGCGTACGTATCGATCTGGGAGGCATCGCCAAGGGATACGCCGTGGACCGCTGTATCCGGCTGCTGCAGGACATGGGTATCCGGCAGGCACTGGTCACCGCCGGTGGCGACAGCCGCATCATTGGCGATCGCTGGGGCAGGCCCTGGACCATCGGCATACGCGACCCAAGAGAGGCCGACAAGATGGTTGCGGTGATTCCCCTGATGGACGTCGCCGTATCGACATCGGGAGACTATCAACGCTATTTCGAGGAAGATGGCGTGCGTTACCACCACATTATCGATCCGCAGTCCGGTGACTCCGCCCGCGAACTGCGCAGCGTCACGATCATCGCACCGGATGCAACCACCAGCGACGCCCTGTCCACCAGCGTGTTTGTACTGGGCACCAGGGCAGGCCTGGCGCTGGTCAACCGCTTGCCGGGTATCGATGCCATCCTGGTGGACCGCCACGGTGAACTGCATTATTCGGACGAACTGCAACCGGCCGAAGCGGCAGGTGAGCGCCACGCAGCCGCAACCCGGACATCCGCGCACTGATGGAGATCGATATGGACAGACCGCTTCAGTGGTACTGCAACACCCGTCACAACCCCGTTGCCGGGCACCGGCCCGGGTCCTGGTTCAACGGCTGTATGGCACGGAGTTTGCCTTGATTATGAAAGGATTATTCTATAAATATGGGAACCGGATCACAGCTTGCGGATGGAGAACAGGTTCACCATTCGGGTGTGAACAGGCACTCGGCTGCGGATCCCGTCCAGCATTGATACCCGTTTCCAGGCATGCGCTGGTGTCCGGAACGCCGAGGGAGAGCGTATGAAAGCATTACTCAGGGGAATTCTGACCGGCTTGCTGGTCTGGCCTTTACTGCTTGCCGCAGAAACCGCCGCACCGCCGGAAAAGGGGATCAGTGACGATGTCCAGACCCTCAAGCAACAGGTACTGGAACTCAACCGGGACCTGTTCCTGCTCGAGGAAGAACTGCTGTTCCCCTCCAACACCCAGGTCTCGGTATTCATCTCCCTGAACGTAGGAGAGTTCTTCAAACTCGATTCGGTAACACTCAAGATCGACGGCAAGGAAGTCGTGGACTACCTCTACACAAAGCGCGAGCTTGACGCTCTGGCACGCGGTGGCGTGCAACGCCTGTATATCGGCAACTTGCGCACCGGCGACCACGAGCTCGTTGCTTTTTTCGTCGGCAAGGGTCCTCACGACCGGGATTACAAGCGCGGGACCACGATGACTATCAACAAGGGCCTCGGTCCCAAATACGTTGAACTGAAAATCGTCGACCAGACCAGCAACTTTCAGCCCGGGTTTGAAGTCAGGGAGTGGTAATGCCGAAGCGCCTGCTTCATTTTTTTCTGTTCTGGGCGTGCCTGGCGGGAAGCGCCGGGAGTGGTGCCGTGTCGGTAAAACCACAGGAGGTTCTCGACCTGCACTACGGGGAAGTCCTGTTTCACTTCTACCAGAACGACTACTTCACGGCCATCACCCACCTGCTGGCCGCACAACAACGCAACCAGCTGCCACATCACCGGCAGGAAGCAGAACTGTTGCTGGCCGGCCTGGAACTGTCCTACGGCATGCTCGACCAGGCGCAGGCCCGCTTCGAACGCCTGCTGGACCAGGATACCGACAGGGAATTACGCAACCGGGTCTGGTACTACATTACCCGCATCGCCTACCAGCGCGGCCGCCACCATCAGGCGATCGAGACGCTGAAGAAAATTGAAAAGCCGAGGGACAAAAACATGCGCGCAGAGCTGGCGCTGCTGAATGCCAACCTGCACATGGAAACGGGGCAGAACGAGGAGGCCGCCAGGATACTGAAGCAAGCCTCTGTTCCCGAACGCTGGGAAGACTACCTGCGCATCAACCGGGGCATTGCCCTGTTGCGCGCCGGTAAAGTAAGGGAGGGTCAGGCCATACTGGACAAGCTGGGCGACCAGCGCGCCGATAGTGAAGAGCTGCGCGCCCTGCGCGATCGTGCCAACCTGGGCCTGGGCTACGAACTGCTGCGCAAGGGCGATGGCGAACAGGCCCGCAAGTACCTCAACCGGGTTCGCCTGCAGGGTCCGTTCATGCAGGCTGCGTTACTGGGAGCCGGCTGGGCCGATACCGAGCGCGGCGATTACGAACAGGCGCTCACTCCCTGGCTGGCGCTCATGAAACTGTCCGGTCATGATGCCCCGGTGCAGGAAGTGCACCTCGCTGTCCCCTATGCCTTCAGCAAGATCGGCGACAACCAGCGCGCCAAATACTTTTACAAGCAGGCGCTGGATTTCTATGACCGGGAACAACAGTACCTGGCGGATGCCATCCAGGCTGCACGCTCCGGTGCGCTGGTCTCACTGCTGAGCCAGACAGACAATGACGCGGGGATATCCGGCGGCTGGCTCAATGCGCACCCGACCCTGGAAAACGTACCCTCCGGACGTTACCTGGTGGACATATTGTCCGGGCATCCATTCCAGGAAACCCTGAAAGACTACCGTGACCTCGATTACCTGGAACAGCTGCTGCATAACTGGCTGAAAAATATCAGCCTGTACCATGACATGGTCGAGGCCCGGCGACTGGCGTATGAACAGCGTGCACCGCGGGTCAGGCAACGCCTGGGTCAGCAGGAGGCGGCCGCCCTGCGCCAGCGCTGGCAGCACTTTCAGGACCTGGTCCAGGAAGAACACCAGAACGGTGACCCGCTGCACCTCGCCACGAGCAAGGAAAAGCAGCAATGGAAAACCCTGCAGGACATACAGGAAAAACTGACATCCCTCCCTGGCGAACCGCGCTACCGGAAGATACAGGAACGCGCACGCTGGCTGCAGGGTACCCTCTACTGGCAGATTCAGTCGGATTACCGGGTGCGACTCCGCAAGGCAGAAAAGCAGATCCGGGAACTCGACACCCTCACCGGCGAAGCCCTCGCCAGGCACAGGCAGGTCAGCACTGCGCTGGCGGACGTCAAGGCGGGCTTCGACGGCTTCGATACACGCATCGCAGCCCTGCGTCAGCGCATCCTGGCGCTGTTGCCGGGTATTGACATGGCACGCAGGGATGCCGGTGAACACCTGCAGAAACTCGCGCTCAAGGAACTGGAAACCCGCCGGCAACGACTGTCCAGCTACCGGCTGCAGGCACGTTATGCGCTGGCACGCAGCTACGACCAGGTTTCGCAGCAACCCGGGACAAGCGGGGATGGAGTACAGCAGTGAAGCGCCTGCCCCGACTGCTGTCATTGACTGTCGCCCTGTCACTGGGCGGCTGTTCACTGTTCTCCCGCTTTGATGATGACGCCTATGTCACGGTAGGCTCGCTGCCCGCGGAGGAACTGCCCGCCGTCCCGACCGACAGCCCGGCACAGGACCGCGCCGAAGCCACACGCCAGTACGAAGCCTTTCTGCAGGAATCCCCGGACAGCGAACACGCCCCGGAAGCCATACGACGCCTGGCCGACCTGCAACTGGCGGCGGAACAGGAAGCGGTGGAACAGGGTGCTCCGCCACCGGGCGGTCAGTCCCGTGCCGCGCAGCTGTACGAGGAGCTGCTGGAGCGCTACCCGGACCTGCCCGACAACGAAAGCGCCCTGTACCTGCTGGCACGTGCCTATGACCAGGCCGGCGCTATCGAACCGTCCATGCAGGCCCTCACGCGCTACACGCAAAACTACCAGTCGGGCAACAAGTATGACGAAGCCCAGTTCCGCCGTGGTGAGTACCTGTTTGTACGGCGTGACTATGCACAGGCCCAACAGGCGTACCAGGCCGTGGTTGATACCTATGGACTGGAATCCCCCTTTCACCAGCAGGCCCTGTACAAGCTGGGATGGGCGCACTTCAAGCAGGGCCACTACCAGGCTGCACTGGACGCCTACATGCAACTGCTGGATGAAACCATCCCCGATCACGATTCCGCCAGCATGCCGGACTATGTCAGGCGCACGGAACAGGAACGCCTGAACGACACCCTGCGCGCCATCAGCCTGAGTTTTTCCTACCTGGGTGACGCAAATGCAGTGCGTGACTATTTTGCACGCACAGGCAACCGCAAGTACGAACCGCTGATCTACTCCAACCTCGCCGCCCTGCACCTGTCCAAGGAACGCTACACGGACGCCGCGGAGACCTACCGCCTGTTTGCCGAAGTTCACCCCGGTCACCCGGAAGCGCCGCTGTTTCAGTCAAACGTAATCGATGTCTATAAAAAGGCCGGCTTCGCAGAACGCGTACTGGCCGAAAAAGAAGCCTTCGTGTTGCGCTATCAGCCCGCCAGCGACTACTGGAAACGCTACGATCCGGGTCAGTCTCCCTACATTCTGCCGGAGGTACAACGGCACCTGCGCGATGTGGCACGCCACTATCATGCCCTGGCCCAGCAGAAAAACGATCCGGCAAGCTACGCACAGGCAGGCCGCTGGTACCAGCTCTACCTGCGCGCTTTCCCGGGCAGCGAACAGGCACCCTACATGAATTTCCTGTACGCCGAACTGCTCACCAGCAGCGGCCGGCACGGGCTGGCGGCCGTGCAGTACGAACGCACGGCCTACGACTACGAACCACACAGGAAATCGTCCGAGGCCGGTTATGCCGCGCTGCTGGCCTACCGCAAACACGAGCCTTCGCTAAAAGGCACCGCCAGGGCTGAATGGCATCGTGCCGGCATCGACAGCGCGCTGCGCTTCGCCAAGCATTTCCCGGACCACAAACAGGCATTGCCGGTACGCACCCTGGCCGCCCAACAGCTCTATGCACTGAAGGAATACGAAGCCGCCATCGAAGCAGCCCGGCCGGTTGCGGAAAACCCGGCGGCACCGGCCAGTTTACAGCTATCCGCGTGGACGGTAATCGCACACGCCCGCTTCGACCTGGCGGACTACCAGTGGGCCGAGTCCGCCTACCAGCAGGTACTCGCCCGCATGCCAAAGCACAGCGACAAGCGGGAAAAAATCCAGGAGAAGCTGGCGGCCAGTATTTACAAGCAGGGCGAGATGGAACGTGCCGCGGGTGACCTGTCTGCCGCGGCCGAACACTTCCTGCGCATCAAGGACGCCGTTCCGGACTCAGACATCAACATAACAGCCCGGTATGATGCCGCGGCCGCCTACATTGCACTGAAGCAGTGGCCGGCCGCGATCCGCATCCTGGAACAGTGGCGCAGCAGCTACCCCGGCAACGAACTGCAGGAAGATGTAACCGGCAAACTGGCCGTGCTGTACCAGAAGAATAATCAGCCCCTGCACGCCGCTGTTGAATTCGGGCGCATTGCCAGAACCGGGTCAGACCCGGCCCTGCGACGGGAGGCCGCATGGACCTCGGCCACGCTGTACCAGCAGGCCGGGCGAAAACAACAGGCTATAGACGCCTGGACACGCTTTGTAAAAAACTATCCTGATCCCGTTGAGCCGGCGGAGGAAGCCCGCTATCAGCTGGTGCAGCTGTTCCGGGACGCCGGCCCCCCTGCCAAAGTACGTTACTGGCGGGAGCAGATCATCCGTGCTGACCGGGCCGCGGGTCGGGCACGCACCGACCGCACCCGTTACCTGGCGGCACACGCCAGGCTGGCGCTGGTCGAGCCCGATCGTGAAATCTACCAAAGCATCCAGCTGAAAGAGCCGCTAAAGAAAAATCTCGCGCGCAAGAAGAAATACATGCAGGCTTCGATCAAGGGCTACACGGCAGCCGCCGCCTACAACGTATCCGAAGTAACCACGCAGGCCACCTACCGCATCGGCGAGCTGTACGGTGACTTCAGCGTGGCACTGCTGGAATCCGAACGCCCGCGCAACCTCAATGGCGAGGAACTGGAACAGTACGATATCCTGCTGGAAGAGCAGGCCTACCCCTTTGAGGAAAAAGCGATCGACGTCCACGAAGCCAATGCACAGCGCATTGTTGACGGACTGTACGACGAATGGGTAAAGAAGAGCATGCTGGCGCTGGCGAAACTGGTACCGGTACGTTACGCGAAGGAAGAGAAGGGGGAAGACTTTGTCGCCGCACTGCAGTAAAACGCTCGTCACGGGCCTGGCCCTCCTGTTGTTGCTGGGCGGCTGCAGCAGTACTGCCACGCGTGACGGGGACAGCGGACAGGCTGCCAAACTGCCGCGCGACTATGACCAGGCGCTGCTACTGATGCAAAGCGGTGACTACGGGGCTGCCATTCCCGTACTGCAGGCCTTCATCGAACAGCAGCCGCAACTCGCGGGTCCGCACCTCAACCTGGGCATCGCCTACCGGAAAGTCGGCGAACCCGCTGCAGCCGTGACCGCCCTGGCGAAGGCGGCTGAACTGAACCCGGACAACCCGGTCATCTACCAGCAACTGGGTATCAGCTACCGCGAACAGGGCCGCTTCGAAGCCGCACTGGACGCGTACAAAAAGGCACTGAAACTGGATCCGGCGTATGCGCTCGCGCACCGCAATATCGGCATTCTGTATGATCTCTACCTGCGGCAACCGGCGCTGGCACTGCAACATTACCGGCGTTACCTGGAGCTGATCGACGAACCCGACCAGACGGTCGAACGCTGGGTAGTGGACCTGGACCGCCGGACCGGCACTGCCAGCGCGAGGTCGACACCATGAAAAAAACCTGCAGACTGCTCGCATTCCTCGTGGCCGCCGCTGCCCTGCCGGCGGCGGCCGAGGAGCGAATGGACCTCGAGGGCATGGCGGTCATCGGTAACCGCGAACTGCCCAAGGCACTGTTTATCGTGCCGTGGAAAGACCCCAACGCGGAATTGACACCCGAGCGTCCGGTGAATAGCCTGATCGATGAGACGCTGCAGCCGGTCGATCCGGATGTTTTCAGACGCAAACTGGAATATTTCGACACAGTTCACAAAACGGATTAAAGATACGGGCCTGATCCCCGAGAAACAGTAGGCACTTTTAAGGAGTTCACGATGGATATCTTCTCGACATTTGTTCAGTTTTTCCAGTCCGGCGGGGTGTTTATGTATCCCATCGTTGTCGTCCTGGCCCTCGGCGCCGCCATTGCCATCGAGCGCTATGTCTACCTGACCGCGGCACGCGCCACCAACCAGCGCATCTGGAAAAAAGTGATGCCGCTGCTGATGGAAGGCAAGTACAGCCAGGCCATTGCCGTTACCGAAAAGTCCCGATCCGCCCTCAGCCGCATCCTGCGCTACGGACTGGACCGCACCGACAATGTCACCGCCCACCGGGATGACGTGGAAGTCGCCATGGAAGAGGGCCTGATGGAAACGGTGCCCCGCCTGGAGAAACGTACCCACTACCTGGCCACCTTTGCCAACATCGCCACCCTGCTGGGCCTGCTGGGCACCATCATGGGCCTGATACAGGCATTCACCGCGGTCGCCAACGCCAACCCGGCGGAAAAAGCCGATATGCTGTCTGCCAGTATCTCGGTGGCCATGAACACCACGGCATTCGGCCTGATGGCCGCTATTCCGCTGCTGCTGATCTACACCGTGCTGCAGACCAAGACCACGGAACTCGTCGACAGCCTGGAAATGGCATCGGTTAAATTCCTTAATATCCTCACCGAGCGCCGCGGAACTTCCGCCTGATGAAACGTCGCTGGCGTAACAAGCGTTCCGGCGGACCGCCGGAGCTGGATATCACGGCCTTTATGAACCTGATGGTCATACTGGTGCCGTTCCTGCTGATTTCTGCCGTATTTTCGCGCATCACCATCCTGGAACTGGATCTGCCGACATCGGCGGCCGAACAGCAGGACCCGAAAGACGAACCCGAGCAACTGCAGCTCGAGGTCATCCTGCGCAACCACGTCGTGGAGATCGGGGACCGCAAGCGCGGCCTGCTGAAACAGGTGGAAGTACAGCCCGATGGCAGCCACCTGCAACAGGTCTCTGAGCTGCTGCAACAGATCAAGGCCCGCTTCCCGGACAAACGGGACATTACCCTGTTACTGGAAACGGATATTGCTTATGAACGCCTGGTGGAAATGATGGATACCCTGCGTGTCGCCCAGGTCGAGCAGGACGGCGAGACCGTCAACGCCGAACTGTTCCCTGCCATCTCCATCGGGGACGCCCCGGCTGCCAGAACGCGCACTTCCGCAAAGGACCGCAAATGAAACAGTCCCGTCGCGCCAAACGCATGGAACGCCACTACAAACGCAACAAGGGAGCTCCGGCGTTCAACATGGTCTCCCTGATGGACATCTTCACCATCCTGGTCTTCTTCCTGCTGGCCAACTCCGGGGAGGGCGAAGTCCTGCCCAGCACCCGCAACATTGAGCTGCCCGAATCCATTGCCGAACAGAAACCCCGCCAGAATGTTGTCATCGTGGTCACGGCCAGTGACATCCTGGTGCAGGGCGGCAAGGTGATTTCCGTGCGCGATGCAGAGCACAGCAAGGGACTGGTGATCGAACCGCTCAGGGCCGAGCTGGAACGGCAGAACAGGCGCCGCGTGCTGCCGGCAGACGGCAGCCGGGAACAGCCCATGGAAGTGACCATCATGGGCAACAAGCTGATTCCCTATCGGCTGCTGAAAAAAGTCATGGCGACCAGCACCGAAGCCGGCTTCGGGAAAATCTCGCTGGCCGTGATGCAGAAGACCACGGCTGCGGGGGACCAGGAAATATAATGGTCTATTCCCACTCCCTCTCCCTGCCCTGGTCGATTTCCGCGGAAGACGAACGCCGTTTCCGTAAAATCCTCCTCGTCACGCTGGCACTCACCATCGCGTTCGGTATTGCCATACCGCTGCTGCCGGTAGTTAAAAAACCGGTGGAAGAGGAAGTCGAGCTTCCTCCGCGCGTGGCCAAACTGATTTTCGAGAAAAAGACCGAGCCGAAACCGCGCAAAAAACCGCAGGTAGAGAAAAAACCGGAACCCAAACCAAAACCGCTGGCCAAAAAGAAGCCCTTGCCCAAAAAGAAAGTGCCGCCCAAAGTCGAAAAGAAAGTCGTGCCGAAAAAGCCGAAGGTGGACGCCATCGAACAGGCACGCAAAAAGGCCTCTACGGCCGGGCTGCTGGCCCTGCAGGATTCACTCGCCGACCTGCGCGACCAGTCGGTCGATGAACTGAAAGGCTCCAGGCGGCTCAGCAACAGCGGATCGAGCGCGCGCAAGACCGAGCGGTCCCTGATCACCTCGAAAGTGGGCAGCAGCAGCCGGGGCATCAATACGGCGGCGATGAGTCGCGACACCGGCTCGACCAGGCTGGCCGCGCGCACCGCAACCCGGGTAAAAAGTTCCATCGCCAAACCTGCGGGCAAGAACGCACGCAAAAACAGTCGTGCTGCGTCGCGCAGCATCGAGGAAATCCAGGTGGTATTCGACCGCAACAAGAGTGCAATTTACGGCCTGTATAACCGCGCACTGCGCAAGGACCCGACGCTGCAGGGAAAACTGGTAATCCGCCTGACCATCGCGCCTTCAGGAAAGATTACCAGTATCAGCATGGTATCCAGCGAACTCGGCGACCCCCGGCTGGAACGCAAGCTGGTGCAGCGCATCAAGCTGTTCAACTTCGGTGCCAAGGCAGTAGACCCGGTCACCATCACCTACCCGATCGAATTCCTGCCCGCCTAGCCCGCATTTCTCACCGGGTTCCGTAGCGAGGCGGCAGGTCGTGTGATAAGCGGCGTTCGCGACCGAGGGCCGCGCAGGCATAGTCGACACTATGTCGAGCAGCCCGACCGAGTGAACGCCGCTTAGCGCGCGGCATGACGCCGCCGCAGCAGGAAGTCGGTGAGAAATGCGGGCTAAGCCCGGAATTCTCACCGCGGCGCAGGAACCCGCACCAGGTAATCCAGCACGATACCCGTAAACACCGCGGCACCGAACCAGTTGTTGTTCAGAAACGCCTGGAAGCAGGCCCCGGGTTCGCGCTCGCGAATCAGGTATTGCTGGTACAGTGCCAGCCCCGCCGCCAGCAACAGGCCGAAATAGTAATACCCGCCCAGGCTGGCGACCTGCCCCACCATCAGCAGCGCCAGCATCAACAGCACCTGGATTGCTGCGATGATGGCGCGATCCGCCTCGCCAAAAAGAATCGCCGTGGACTTGACACCGATTTTCAGGTCGTCCTCGCGGTCCACCATCCCGTACATGGTGTCATAGGCCGTCGCCCACAATACCGTTGCCACAAACAGCAACCAGGCCACTTTCGGCACAGCACCGGTCTGCGCCGCAAAAGCCATGGGCACAGCCCAGCCAAACGCAGCCCCCAGGAACACCTGCGGCAGGTGCGTAAAGCGTTTCATAAAAGGATACAGCGCCGCCAGGGCAACCCCCGCGAAAGACAACAGGATCGTCAGGCGGTTCATGAGCAGCACCAGGCCGAACGCCGCCAGGCACAGCACCGCGAACAGCAGCAGCGCTTCCCCGGGACTGACCAGGCCCGCGGCTACGGGTCGTTCCCGGGTGCGTTCCACGTGCGGGTCGAATTTCCGGTCGGCATAGTCATTGATGACACAACCCGCGGAACGCATCAGTACGACACCCGCCGCAAACACCAGCAACACCCGCAGGTCCGGACTGCCTTCACCCGCGATCCACAGGGCCCACAACATCGGCCACATCAGCAGGAAAATACCGATCGGCCGGTCCAGGCGCATCAGCCGGACATACCGGGTCAGTCGTTCTCTCATGTCGGAGCTGGAAATAATACCCGTAATCCCTTATTTTCGTCTCATGAATGCACGCCGGATCCTGGTCTATCTTACCTGCCTGTACCCGCTGACGGGAATAGCAGCGCCGGCACCGCCGCCATTCTACAGCTGTACCGACTACCACTGTGACGAGGGAGAAACGGTTTCACTGTCCGCGGCGCAATGGCAGGAAATCCGGGCACTGTTTGCAACGACGTCGAACGCGCAGGAAGAACGTCAACAGATTCGCAAAGCCATTGCCCTGCTGGAGACGCAGGTCGGCGCCATCACCGGCACCTCACGGGACCTGGCAAAAAATGTCGCCGGCGCCGGGCTGCCAGGCCAGCTCGACTGCATATCGGAATCGAAGAACACCACCACTTATCTCCGCCTGATGGACGCGGACGGCCTGCTGCACTGGCACACGGTGGAAGAACGCCGTCTCAGGCACCCCTGGATACTGGACCTGCACTGGTCCGCCGTCATCCGCGATACAGACACCGGCCAGCGCTACGCGGTCGACTCCTGGTTCCTGGATAATGGTCAGCCGCCCTACATTCAGCCACTGGAGCAGTGGCTGTCAGGACGCGCCTTCGATAGCGGGCAGGAACAGCTCGGCGACCAGTAACGGCTTGCCGCCCGAGCGGAACACCGAGCGTCGTCCCCAGATGGCCGCCGGCTTCCGTTTCAGCCCCTGGCTCGCAGCACGAAACATCGCCTGCCCGCTGCGAATACAGGCCAGTTCCACCGCACCACGCTGCAGGCCCGGGTCCGCGAACAGGAACGCACCCAGCGGGCGGTCACCGAGGCGCGCCAGGCGCCGTTGCGCACCGGTCAACGTACCTGCCGGCACCACGGTGCGGGCAAACACCCACGGCGTTCCATCACACAGCAACTGAACCTGGCGGACCCAGCCGACCCGGCCGGCCGGCATACCCAGCGCGCGGGCTTCATCCAGCCGGGGACGCTGCCACCCTTCCGCCAGCACACGCACCTCGAAGCAACCGTCACAATGCTTCTTCAGGCGGTCTGTCAGGGACCCGGCATCCAGCAGCCAGGCGCGCAGCGCTTGCGGGATCCGGGTGCGCGACCAGCGCTCGTAGCGCAACCAGACCGGCATCGCACCGGTATTCAGGGGGTGGGGCACGAACAGGCTTCTCCGCGGACTTCCGTCCGGTAAAAAAAGCGGATTATGACATAGATGCCGTTTCTGTAACCCGGTTCTCAGTTTGGGGCGGCACCGGTGTGAAACAGGTCGCTGAAACCACCCCTTGCGGGGTCGATAATTTCCCTGCCCCACCGATGCAGGAGAAGGTGCAATGAACCAGCAGCTAGTACAGGGCCAGATCGCCGTCTGGCTGGAACCGGGACGCCGGAAATGGTCACAGATGCTCCACCGTTCCAGCCGGGTACGCCTCGCTGCCCTGTCACTGGCAAACATCGGCGGCTGCCTGCTGATGCTGTCGCCCCTGGTCACGCTGGCGCTTGCCGCCATCGGCGGCGTCTACCTCTTCCAGCATATCCAGGGACCGCTCGACTGGTTCATGGTGGAGGTGCTGGGTGCGATCTGCCTGTTCAGCGGCTACCTCTCGATCCAGTTTTACCGTACTCGCCCGGAAACCCCGCAGGGCGTACGCGTGGCCAGGGAGCAGTCTCCCGAACTGTTGACCATGCTGGAGCGCCGCGTCTCGCACTTCGGGGTACGCGCCCCGGAGACGCTCGAACTGACGCCCGACACCGATCTGAAAATACAGGCGACACCGGCCTGGCCGGTGCCGCTGTTACACCGCTACCGGCTGCAGATCGGGGCACCGCTGCTGTACTTCCTGTCCCCGGGACAGTTCCGCCTGGCGCTGGCAGGCGCCATCGCCGCCACCGCACGCAGCCGGCACAGCTGGACCGGCTGGCTGGCCCAGGCCGCTGAAGACTGGCCGCTGATCGTAGCCGCGCTGGAGCAGCGCAGCTCCCTGCTGGCCACCCTCACGCTCAGGCCGCTGCGGTGGATTTCCCGGGTAACACTCAGGCTCAGCGCCGAACTGCGCGCCGAACGGGTGCAGGTACAGAGTCGCTGGGTGCTGGAGAACACCGATGAACAGAAAGCCATGGAATACCTGTCCAACCTGGTCGTCGCCAACGCCTTCCTCAACAGGCAGTACTGGCCGATGATCTACAAGGCCGCCGAACGTTGCCCGGCGCCGGTCGTCAAACCCTTTTCCCATTTCGGCCTGTTACTGGAGAAATTGCTCAGCGAGCGCTCGGCCCGCCGCTGGCTGCTGCAGGCACAGACCCGCAGCAGCACCATCAGCGACGCCGACCTGCGCGACCTGCTGGCCGATCTGAACATCGAGCACCTGCACTGGTCCCGGTTACCGGAAAAGAGCGCCTTTGACGACCTGTTCGCTTCAACGGACATCCTCAAGGAGCTGGATACACACTGGCAGACGCTGATTGAACCGGAATGGAACCGTCGCCACGCTGCCTTCCAGAACGACCGGCTGCGCTTTGAAAAACTGCAGGCGCGCGCCCGGCAACAGGGCCTGAGAGGCGATTCCGCGCTGCGTTACGTAAAACTCGCGGGGAAATTCATGGACGGGGAAAAAGCCGTCGCCGTTTACCGGACCATGTACCAGGCCAACCTGGACGACGCCAACCTGTGTTTCACCAGTGGCTGCGAGATGCTGAAATCGGGCAATCTGCGCGAAGGCTGCGAAGCATTACAGCGCGCCGCTGAACTGGACCGCTCTCTCGCCAACCGTGCCCACGCGCTGATCAGCGAGCACCGGCATGCCTGGATCAATGAAAATGAAGCAGTAACACAACGGGCCGGCTGACCCTTCAGGACCGGCAACAGCAAACTCAGTCAGCAGCTGGCCCGCGCTGCGGGTCAGGAAGCGCTTCGACCTGCAGCACAAAGGAAACACGCCGGTTCCTGGCACGGCCTTCGGGGCTGTCGTTGTCCGCCAGCGGGCGCGTCGCCCCGTAGCCGATGGCACGCACCCTGTCGGAAGCAACACCCTGTTCCACCAGCTTGCGCGTGACTACCGCGGCACGCGCCGATGAAAGCTCCCAGTTCGAGGGATAACGCGCCGTTTTGATCGGTGTATTATCCGTGTGCCCTTCGACGGACAGGAGATAAGGCTGGTCCTCCAGCACTTCCGCCAGGTCCCTGAGCAGCACCAGGCCTTCCTGTGTAAGCACAGCACTGCCCCGGTCGAACAGTATCCGGTCACTGATTGCAAGCGTCACTTCACCCGGGTGGACGGCCACCTCGACCTGGTCGCGCAGTCGGCTGGCCTCGAACACCTCCAGCAGCGCCTGTGCCGCATCCGGCTTCCCGGGAAGCACCGCCTCGTCCGGTATCACCTCTCGCGTATCAACCGGGGCGGGTTCCCCGTTCGGAACCGGGACAGCTCCCGCTATCGATGCATCCTGCACCGATGGTGTTTCAACCGCCACCGGCTCAACCGGCTGCTGCAGCGGCAGTGCTTCCACGACCGGTTCCGGCACCGGGTCAACGGGCATCGTGGCAGCCGCTGTTGCCTGATCGCTCCTCGCCTCCTGCACATCCACCGGCAACAGCCCGGGGCCCGGCATGGCGTAGCCCTCTGAACCCAGTGCATCGGCGGAAACCGGCAGCGGTGGCCTGAAAATACGGCCCAACGCATCCAGCTTGAAATTGAACTCCGCCGCGGAAGACTGCTGCGGCGCCAGAGTCGGCAGCGCCGGCTTCCTCTCACTGTCCTGGTAGGCCAGCAACAGCACGAACAGCGTTAACAGCAGGGCCAGGATATCGATAAAACTCAACAGCCAGGTATCCTGCCGCGCGCGGGACGAACCGATGTCCGCCTCCCACGGCAGAGTACCCGCGTCGTCGCCCTGCAGCACGGTGTCGGGTGACACAAAATGTCGTTCAGCTGCGTAGTCCATGGCAATCGCCGGATGCGTGTGCCCGTTACGCCGCGCGGACGAGGGTCAGTTTGCTACGCACCGGCTCCCCGGTCTGGAAGTGCGCATTGAAGGATTCCAGTGCTTCCCGGATCAGCGTCGGGTGACGTTTGTCGTGAACCTGCAGCACACCTTCCATCAGGGTCGTCAGCTCCATCAGCTGCTTGCCGGTGCGACGCTCGAGCTTCATCGCCAGCGGCTTAAACACAAGATTGGAGGCGACGATACCGTACACCGTGGTGAGCATGGCAAAGGCCATGGTGCCGCCGATTTCGTTCAGCCCGCTGTCACCGATGCCCGACAACATATGTACCAGCCCGAACAGGGTGCCCAGCATGCCGAACGCCGGGGCAAATGACGCCATGCTGTACAGGATCTGGGTCTGCGCATTCTCTCGTGCGCGCACCCCGGCAATGCGCCACTGCAGCGACTTGACCAGCTCGTCCAGGCTGGTCCCTTCAATAACCTGGCGCAGACCGGTGGACAGAAACGGGTTACTGATGGCAGACAGGGCACGCTCCGCAGTACGCGGCGTGCTGTACCGATAGCGCTCGGCAAAAGCCAGCAACTGCGCCACATCCGTGTCGATGGTGCTCTCCTCGTCCCGGAACAGGCCGGGGATGCGACGCCACAGGGCACGCACCTCGGAAACCGGGCGACTGACCAGGGTCGCCGCCAGCGTGCCGCCGATCACGACGATCAAACCCGGAACATTCAGGAAAGCGCCGGCGTTCTCGGGCGACAGAATGACCATGCCCGTCAGCAGGACTACACCGCCCAGGAGGCCGAAAATTGTGGATTGATTCATACCTGCCCCTTGTTTTCACCATTCACTGGCTGAACAGAGCAAGTTTCATTCCCGCCAGGCTTCGCCAGCGGCTGCAACTTTATCCTGCTGTTTTGTTAGCAGTTAATGAGCGCAGCAGATTCCGCGCCGGGTTGCCACACAGGCAATTGCCGCCCTCATGGCAAAACATTGCCGTCCGCGACCCGCCTGGCAGCCTGCCAGGCCGCTACTCGACGATGTCGGCCCGGGTACTATGGAGCAGACGGGTGCGCAAAAGTTCAACCCGACGCCGGTTGACACCGAAATCCGAATAGCCCAGCCGCGCAGCGGACCGCACCGCAATCACGCCTTCGCCCGGCCTGAGATGGAGTTCGAGATCATCGACAAAACCGAACACCGCACTCCGACACTCCGCGTGCAGGTAATCCGCGCTCTGATTGACAATACGGGTACGAGGCAAGCGGGATACCTGTTCCCGCGCCGCTTGCCATGCGCTAGCCGGCGCCTCCCTGAGCTGAAACGGAGGCACCCGGTGCGCACTGTCCTGTGCATCGCTCGATACACAATTCGGAGAAGATGGACAGGCAGCCAGCCCTGAAGAAGAAACCCCGAGATCCGAAGGGCGTTTTCCCGCACAGGACAAAAGCGACATGCCGACCATCAGCAGCAAGGCTCCGGCGATGTATTTTCCGACAATCGGGCTGATCCTTTCAGTCTGCTTCCGGGTGGAATTCCAGGTTCATTTTTGCAGATGATCCCTCGCTTTTGAATACATCTTCAGCTGAACGGAACCACACTACGGCCTACAGGATTCTCTGTCTACGCTTCGCCCCTCTTGTTCGTCGTGGATCACACAACTCCGCCAGGGACGCAAGACTCGATACGGGTGGGTGGCTAACCCTTACCCGACAGGGACTTTCACCCTGCAAGATACGCCGAGCCTTGCCCGGCGCGATAACGATTCGGCTCAAGCGCGCATTTATGCGTCGCTTGGAGCCGTTGGTTGGACAATGCCGCCATGCGTTTCAAGTGGGCTGTTACTCCTTAATATAGGAAATTTTGCGCCGGGTGCTTCGGTAATGGAATAGCGCAGCACCACAGGCCGGGCAGATTCGTTCCCGTTTCTATGATGCCTTGACGCTAGTTAAGTGCCATGCCCGGCACACACGATTAAGGCCAGCCACGCGCGGTGCGCGCGTCGGACTGGGACGCATTGTTATATGTGAATTTATTCTGTACAATACTACGTACATGTACAACATTAAGGCCCATTGCCATGAAAGCACTTAGCTATACAGCCCTTAGAAACACGTTAGCAAAAACCATGGAAAAAGTCTGCGAAGACCATGAACCCATTGTTATTACAAGAAAAAGTGAGGGCGCCGTTGTGATGCTCTCCCTTGAGGACTATGAATCTCTCGAAGAGACCACCTACCTGCTACGAAGCCCAAAGAACGTTAAACGACTCTTTGAATCCATTTCCCAGCTCGAAGAAGGCAAGGGGTTCGAGAAGGATCTGGACGAGTGAAGCTCATATTCTCGGAGCACGCCTGGAACGACTACCTGTACTGGCAAAAAACCGACAAAAAAATTCTAAAGCGCATAAACCTATTAATAAAAGACGTGCGACGCTCTCCATGTGAAGGTATCGGAAAACCAGAACCATTAAAACATGCCCTGTCAGGCTATTGGTCCCGGCGTATCAATGATGAGCATCGCTTCGTCTACAAGGTGAGCAACGACTCTATGTTTATCGCTCAACTCAGATACCATTACTGAGCCTCCATTCACATATAACGTCTAAACCAGCGGCGCGTATTTTTGCGTCCGCTGGATTTTCCCGTTAGATTACAGCACTTCCTCGCAGCCTTCTTTACCGGAAAATGCTTTCACCATCGAAGGGAAATCCTTGAAGCTCTTGTTCCATGGATGGTATACACTGAATGGTTGGCGCGTGAAACGCAA
>JALSRZ010000163.1 GCA_026984515.1 Thiohalobacter sp.
CGCTTCCCAGGCTTGCTGGTCCAGCGGCGGAAGAATGCCGAAGATCGGGTCCCACTCCACCATCGAGAGTCCGGACCCGGTGAGCCGCGTGGCCCCGCCAAGGACGACCATGGCGAAGATCATGGCGCAGCACAGCAGCAGCCAGGCGGCGATCTGTCTGCGCGCGGAATTTTCCAGCTGTGTCGGAAAACGATTCATAATAGCCTGGTCCGGCGTTCCGGGGCGCTTATTGTAGCGGATGTACTTGCGCTGCGCTGCAGGCTGGGACACCATGCACTACCCGTACCTGTCCGGTGTTGTTCATGTTACGTAACCTGCTGATCCTGGTAGTTGTCGCGCTGGGTTTCTGGCTCGCAGCGGAGCGCATGCTGATGACCACACCGGCACCGGCGGAAACCGCAGTGAAGCCACCGGCACTGGAACCCATCATTCCGCCACCTTCCCGGCAGCCGCCCAACCTGGTCGCCGATATCAGCGTTCACACGGAACAGGAGCTGGATATCCTGTTCACCCGGGTTGAGCAACTGCTGGACCGCCCGCGCAGTGAAAATGAAGCACCGCTGGTCAGTATTGTATTGCACGGGCCGGAGGTCGCATTCTTTGCCGTGCAGAACTACGCGAAGTACAAGGGACTGGTCGACCGGGCCGCGAAACTGGCTGCACTGGGGGCGGTGGATATCAGTATCTGCCAGACGCAGATGCGCAACCTCGGTATCGCTACGGACCAGGTGCCGCCCTTCCTGCGACAGGTACCCTACGGGCCCGGTGAAGTGGAGCGCCTGCTGGAAAACGGCTTTGTTTCGATGTAATCCGGCGCCATAAAATCCGCATCCGCTTCAATAGCGGTTCAACGAGCGGTGCCTGAACCAACAGCGAAAACAGCACCACCCCGCAGGCAATCGATTGCACGGTCCACCCGCCTTCCAGTTCGACCGGCAGGTAAACGCGGGTTCCGTTCTACAGCAGCTCAGCCCGGCTGACCTGCCCGAAACGGTCCAGTGTCAGGCACAGTCTGCCCTGGCAGGGTATGCGGCCGGCGATACGTCCGGAACCTTCCATGATGATTTCGTCGAACTGCACAAAGGCGACGATGTGGTGGTCATTTTCTTCAAGGATTTCGTAGCACAGGGTGTCCTTGTCGATCCAGCCGTTCTGTGAGCAGAACGCAGTCAGTTCGCGACAGGACATCAGGTACTGTTCGATGTGTTGCATCAGGTAGTGCATGGTCAGGAGTGTTCTGGTGGGCCGCCCTTTGCATATCGGCTGGGATCATCCGGCAGGGCCATCAGGTAGGCATGCCGGGTTTCCTCCGACTCAAAATATATTTTCATCGCCGCCACCCCGCTGCCTTCCACGACAAAGGGGTGGTGTTCCGGATCCGGCACCCTGTTTCCAGTGACTGGATCGATGGTGGTCACAATCACAGCTGGACCTCCTTCCGGGCGGCGCGCAGCTATAACCCTCCGGCCCGGATACCGGTGACCTGCATAAAAGTATAGATGGCGGGAGCCGAAGCGCAAGGTGGTCTGAGCGTCAAAGAACAGGCGGTGAGAAATGCGGGCTGATATGTTTTGACCTGTCAATAGGCTGATTCATTTCATCGTATTTCTCAAGCGCGTTGGGTCAGGGCACGGCCAGGCAGTTTGCGATGGTGGATCATGCTGATATGCGT
>JALSRZ010000164.1 GCA_026984515.1 Thiohalobacter sp.
GGTACGCCCAAGCAATGCAGCAGTTGCCACAGCGGTGGAGGGGCCGTAAAGGCCAGCGCGCCTTCATCGAAGCACATGAATACCACCGAGGACTGCCAGTTCTGCCATACCGGCGAGAACTGGGAGGATGTGCCCAAGGTCGATCATTTCGCGGTCAAGGGCAGCTGTCAGAGCTGTCATGACGGCAAGACCGCAACCGGAAAGAGCCCGGATCATATAAAGAGTGGAGAGAACTGCAGTGATTGCCACCGCAGCACTGCCTGGGGCAATGCCGTGTTCGATCACGCCACCGTGGAAGGCGATTGCGCGAGCTGCCACAACGGAAAAACCGCTACCGGCAAGTCGTCGCGCCATATCAACAGCAGCATCCAGTGTGAAACCTGCCACCGTACCGTTGCCTGGTCGCCGGTAAGCCGCGTAGATCACGACCAGGTCAAGGGCAGTTGTGCCAGTTGCCACAATAACCAGGTGGCCATGGGAAAATCAAAGAACCACATCGCCACCACCGCCGATTGTTCAACCTGTCACAGCACTGCCAACTGGAGCGTCAGCAGCTTCGACCATGCCGGGGTGACCGGCAACTGTGCAAGCTGTCACAATGGTGTGCGGGCCACCGGCAAGAACCCCGACCATGTGGCAACCAGCAACAGCTGTGAATCCTGTCACCGTATTCAGGGCTGGACGCCGGTCAGCCGGGTCGATCACGACCAGGTGACCGGCAGCTGTGCCAGCTGTCATAACGGAAGCACGGCCACCGGAAAGCCGGGCACGCACATACCGACAAACCAGGAGTGCAGCACCTGCCACAATACCGTCAACTGGGCCGCAGCCCGTTTTGATCACCAGAACGTGACCGGCAATTGCACCAGTTGCCACAATGGCAGCACGGCAACCGGAAAGGGCAACACACACATTGCCACAAGCAACGATTGTGAGCTCTGCCATACGACAAACGCCTGGTCACCGGTAACACGCGTGGACCATACCGCGGTGATGGGCAGTTGCATGACCTGCCACAACGGCAGTATTGCTACCGGAAAGAATCCGAATCATATCGCCACCACCGAGAACTGTGCGGTCTGCCACCGCACCAGTGGATGGGTTCCCGCCAACTTCGACCACGCCGCCGTCAACAGCAGCTGTGCAACCTGCCACAATGGCAGTTCGGCCACGGGCAAGAACCCGGATCATATTGCGAGCAGTAATTCCTGCGAATTGTGCCACCGTAACACGGCCTGGGTTCCGCCCACGCGGGTTGATCACTCCGCCGTACAGGGCACATGCGCCAGTTGCCATAACGGTGTCACTGCGCCGGGCAAGAATGCGCAGCATGTACCGACCGGGAATGCCTGTGAACTGTGCCATTCCACCACGGCCTGGAAGCCGGCCAATTTCGATCATTCCACGGTCAGTAACGATTGTTCCAGCTGCCACAATGGCACCACGGCCCTGGGCAAGAGCAGTAATCACATCAATACCACCGACAAGTGTGAATCCTGTCACCGTAATACGGCATGGACACCGACTCTCAGGGTCGATCACAACGAAGTGCGTGGAAGCTGCGCCAGCTGTCACGATGGAAACACGGCCATGGGCAAGCCTTCGCAGCACATCGTGACCACGGCTTCCTGTGATCTTTGCCATACGACAAATGCCTGGACCCCGGCCACTTTCGATCACAGCACCGTGACCGGCAATTGTGTTAGTTGTCACAATGGAAGCACCGCGACCGGCAAGAACAGCAACCACATTTCGACGACTGATGCCTGTGAGTTGTGCCACCTCAAGACCCGGTGGTCTCCGGTGCAGAAAGTCGATCATTCGGCCGTCCAGGGAACCTGTGTGAGTTGTCATAATGGAACCACGGCTCCTGGCAAATCGACCAATCACATCGTTACCACCGACGATTGTGCGCTGTGTCACAGCACCAACGCCTGGACTCCGGCCAGCTTCAGTCATGACAATGTCAGCGGCAACTGTGCCAGTTGCCACAACGGCACCACTGCCACTGGAAAGGGGTCGGGGCATTTTGTTACCAACCGGGATTGCGTGGAATGCCACAGCACCAATAACTGGAATGTGTCTTCCTACCGGCACAAGTCACCGGGATACCCCGGAGACCACCGCAAGCGCCTGAGTTGTCGGACATGTCATGGCAACAACAGTGAGACCGTGACCTGGCCGTTCCCGACCTACCAGCCGGACTGCGCGGCCTGCCATGCCAATGACTACAAGTCGGGTCCGCACAAGAAGGTGGATACGCCGAAGATCTACTACAGCGTTTCGGAGCTGCGCGACTGCAGCGGCGCTTGCCATCAGTACACCGACAGCAGCCTGACCACGATCAAGAAGCGGCGTAACGGCGAGCATCGGGTTTCTGACGGTGACTTCGATTGAGGATCATGGCGCCAAAATGATCTGTGCAGTGTTCAGCGGTTCGGGAGCCCGCCTGTCGCGGGCTCCCGGTTTTCTGCATGCGGTCAGGTTGCGCCAGTTCGTGGTCTGGGTGTGCCTGCTGCTGGCGGCGCCACAGGCTTTGCCTGCTGCTGCAGCGGCCTATGTAGGCGTCGAGGAGATCTGGGAGCAAGGTGACCGTTCGGCCACGGTGTTGCCTTACGGCCTCAGCCTGTTGTCGGATGTACGTGTACCTCGGCAAAACCAGCTCCGCTTCCTCGACAGGCTCGAGAAAAGGCCGCTCTATGTGATCCGCGTGCGCGTGCGGGACAAGATTTTCTTCCGGCTGATGTATGGCAATTTTCTGAACAAGGAGGATGCAGGGAAGGAACTGGAACAGATCCGCGAGTCTTTCCCCGGCGCCTGGCTCGTGAAACGGAGTCCCGAGGAGATGCGCGAGTTGCAGCGCTTGTTGCGTACCGGTCGCAAGAGCTCACGAGGAACTCAACGGTTCACGCCGCCGGTCGCCACGGAGGAATCCGGCGGCAAGGTGGACATCAAGCTGGCCGGAAAACTGCTCGACCAGGCGCGTCAGAAATTCATCGATGCGGATTACGATGCAGTGCTGCGCATCACTCGAAAACTGCGTGAGATTGGCGCGCCAGCACAGGTTCAGAAGGCGATCGAGCTGGCCGGTATCGCACGAGAGCGCCAACGCAAGTTCCCGCAGGCGATGGCGCTGTACCGGGAATTCCTGTCACGCTATCCGGATTCGGATCTCGCGCCACGCATCCGCAGCCGGCTCGATGGTCTGGTGACCATGCGCGAGGAGCCGCGCCAGAAACTGAAAAAGGTGGAGCCTAGGTCGGCATCCTGGCGGTACTTCGGAACCTTTTCGCAGTACTACCGTAATGACACGCTAAATCAGCAGGGTGAGGGCACCGAGCAGACCGGATCCCTGTTGTCGACGGACCTGGATGTTACTGCGCGAAGAAAGGCCGAGGACAGCAGCCTGATGCTGCGTTTCAATGGTGGCGTAATCCGTGACTTCGATGGCAAGACCACCGACACCCGCCTCAGCCGTGCCGAGGCGCGTTATGCAAGCCAGCAGCACGATTTCGAGATCATCGGCGGTCGACAGTCGCGCACGATCAGCGGGATTGCCGGCCGCTTCGACGGGCTGGTCTATCTCGACAGTGCCTACAGGGATCTTGAATACAGCCTGTTTGTGGGCGCTCCGGTGCATACCACAAGTGATGGGCTGAATGGAGACCAGCTGTTCGTTGGTGGAGGAATCAAGTTCAGTCCGAAGGAGCATCTGAATGTCGAAAGCTACCTGTACAATCAGCAGGCGTCCGGCCTGAACGATCGGCAGGCATTGGGTGCGGAATGGCAGTATACGGTGGACAAGGGGTTTCTGTTCGGTACCTTCGAGTATGATTTTTTCTACAGTGTGGTGGACCATGTCAGCCTGGTGGGCAACTACCGCAAGGACACGCGCTGGACCTTCAATATGAACTGGGATTACCGTCTGACGCCCGCGTTGTCTACCCTGAATGCCTTGCAGGGACAGACCGAAACCACCCTCGATGAGCTCAAACAGCGACTGTCCGAAGATGAGATCTATCAGTTGGCCGAGGACCGCACGGCCCGCAACCAGACCCTGTTCTTCGGAACCAGTTATACAATGGGACTGGACCGTATCCTGTCGTTGAATGTTTCCTGGTCGGCGACCGACGCCACGGTGGCGTCGGGCGGTGTGGAAGCGAACCCAGCAACGGATGAGATCCAGTTCTCCACCGATTACAGTTTCAAGGGCTGGCTGAACGGCGACGACTATGCCACCTGGGGGCTGCGCCTCACCGACTCTGACAGCTCCTCCGTATTGTCCCTGCAGGCGCGATCACGCCTGCGCAGCGAGAGAGGGATTTATTACACCCCTCGGTTGCGTCTGGACTACCGCCAGAGCAAGACCGATGATGTGCGCCAGTGGATTGTCTCACCCGAACTCAAGCTCAGCTACAAACCGCGCAACAACCTGAACCTGGAAGGCAGTTTCGGGTTTGAATATTCCAACTTCAATCTGCCCGAACTGAACGACCAGACCGCCTACTCCCTTTACCTGAGTTATTATTACCAATTCTGAACGGCGGGCCGAGGTGGAAAAAATCCACCTTAAAAGTTGAAAAAATCACCCCGCAAAACCGCGTTTTCCCCTGTTTGGTCGCCTGTCAATAGGTCCATACTGAGATATGGGTGAGTAATCCCAAATGGGCCGGTGCTTTCGGGCGCTTCGGGTGTGTTCGGCAACAGGGGGCTGGATATGCAAATCTCCAGGACTCAGGTATTGGTAGTGCTGTGGATGGCTGGCCTGATGATCCTTCATCGCCCGGCGCTCGCCGGGCAACTGGTGGCGGCCGATGACCTCTTCCCGATACCGTCCAGCGGCTATCTCCTGGTCGAGCCTCTGGGTGTGCTTGAGAATGATCGACTGGATGGAGATACAGCCGGCATCACGGCAACCCTGGTCTCACCGCCGATGCACGGGCAACTGAGCTGCCCATCGAACGGCAGTGCAACCCTGTGCAGTGACGGCTCCTTTGATTACATCCCCGATGAAACCTTCACCGGTGTGGACCGTTTCAGCTACCAGGCTCACGGTACGGCAGGTGAGATTGCCTCCGCAACAGTCACCCTGGAGGCGTGTACGACCGATGCGGCCAGTGGGGTGGTCAGCTGCTGGCAGGAGCAAGCCTATCGTGACCGTCTGGCCGCACTGGGACTCAATGTGTTTGCAGAAAGTTTCGAGGGATCGACTTGGCAGCCGGCCCGAACCGTCACCGGTACTCCCGCTGTCAGCAGCGGCTTCATCAACTGGACGACCAACTTTCCTGGCAGCAACAACCTCTATTCGGGGAGCGGCTTTGCTCGCAGCGGGCAATGGGCGGTCTGGGATATCGCTCACGGACTGGCCCAGAATACCGATCCGACTCAGTGTGATATCGATAATCCGCCCGACAGTTGCAAGCCTTTCGACGGTCTTCGGGGGCAGGCCAGTGGGCTGCAGTTGCGATCGGTGGGTATCTATGTCTCGAGCGTCACGACTGGCTCAAACATCGCTGTGATCATCGATGGTGCCAGCACCCATCTGCTCGGCAAGCTGCCTTCTCCAGCCTTTCGTTTTTTCGGCCTGATTTCGCCGACCTCTTTCTCCGAGTTCGAATTCAGGGAACTGGATGGAAAAACGGGGCAAGAATTGCCGGTGTATTTCGATGATGCCCTGTTCTCCACGGAATCCGTGTTGCCAGACAATTCGCCTCCACTGCTGGACCCGGTCGGGGACCGCAATGCGGATGAAGGCACAGCGATCATCATTGATCTCAATGCAACGGACCCTGATGATGGTGATGTACTGAGTTTTACGGTTTCCGCGCTGCCTTCGGGTGCCACCTTCGAGGATTTGGGTACCGGGCAGGCGCGCTTCAGTTGGTATCCCGGCTACGATCAGGCGGGCAGTTACAGTCTCCAGTTCACGGTCAGCGACAGCGCTGTCCCGGCAGCCTCCGACAGCGAAACCATTGTGCTGACCGTCAATGACCGCAACCGGGCGCCACATCTCTCTCCTATTGGTAACAGAACAGTCACGGCAGGCAGCAATTTCCTCTTGAACCTGAGCGCGACCGATGCCGATGGCAACAATCTGAGCTTCTCGATCGGCACCGGGGCGCCGGGCCAGTTGACCGATCATGGTGATGGCACGGCAGAGTTTGCCTGGACGCCTTCGGTAGCGGACCAAGGGAATCATTCGATTGTATTTACTGTCACCGATGACGGAACGCCCCAGACCAGTGACAGTGAAACCGTTCTGGTTACGGTAACCGTGCCGGACGTCACGCCTCCGGTCATCACATTGCTTGGTGCCAATCCGGTGGAGCTGGCACTGGGAGCCACCTTTATGGACCCGGGGGCGACCGCGAGCGATGATGTGGATGGTGATCTCACCGCCAATATCATCGTTTCCGGCACGGTTGATGCTTCGATGGCCGGGGATTACCTGATCGATTACCGGGTATCCGATCAGGCCGGGAATACGGCAAGTGTGACCCGCACGGTGACGGTACTGGGCGACAATATGCCACCGATCGTCAATGCCCCTGCGCCGATCACCGTGTCAGCGGTGGACAGCAGCGGCACCCCGGCCGCATCGGCCGCGATCAGCGGGTTCCTCGGTCAGGCCACCGCCAACGATGCGGTGGACGGAGCGCTGCCGGTCAGCCACGACGCCCCGACGCAGTTTCCTCTGGGGGTTACCGTGGTCACCTTCAGCGCCAGCGACAGTGCCGGCAACACTGGCAGCGCCCAATCCAGCATTACCGTGGAAGACCAAGACCCGCCACAGATCCGGCTCAACGGAGGCGGTTCGCTGACCGTCAACGTGGGAGCCGTGTTCAGCGACCCGGGCGCCACCGCCACCGACAATGTGGACGGAA
>JALSRZ010000165.1 GCA_026984515.1 Thiohalobacter sp.
GCGGGCACGATCGTGGCGATCAACCCTGGTATCGACCCCGGTACCCGCAGTGTACGCCTGCGTGCGAAGCTGGATAACCCTGAACACCGACTGCGTCCCGGTATGTTTGCCGAGGTGCGTACCGGGCTGCCGAAGCGTGACGGTGTGCTGACCCTGCCGCGTACGGCGATTACCTATAACCCGTACGGTGAGTCGGTTTTCATCATCCAGGAACAGGATGGCGCGCAGCAGGTACAGCGGCGCCGGGTGAAAACCGGTGCCGTGCGTAACGGCCGCATCGAAATCGTGGAGGGCCTGCAGGCAGGTGATACGGTAGTGGCCGCCGGCCAGGTAAAACTGCGTAACGGGCAGAAGGTGGTCATCGATAACCGCGTGGAACTCGACGCCGGAACCATCGGCAAATGAAGTTTACCGACCTGTTCGTACACCGCCCGGTACTGGCGAGTGTCATCAGCCTGCTGATCCTGCTGGTCGGCCTGCGCGCGCTGGGCTCGCTGGAGGTTCGCCAGTACCCGGAAACACGCAATACCGTGGTGACCGTCACGACGGTCTACCCGGGCGCCAGCAGCGAACTGGTCAAGGGATTCATCACTACACCGCTGCAACAGGCGATTGCCGAAGCAAATGGCATCGACTACCTTTTTTCGCGCTCCGTGCAGGGCCGCTCCACCATCGAAGCGCACATGGAACTCAACTATGACCCCGATGCCGCGGTCGCCGAGATCCAGGCCAGGGTAGCCAGTCAGCGCAACCTGTTGCCGGAGCAGTCCGACGACCCGGTGATCGATTCGACCACCGGTGACCGCACGGCGCTTATGTACCTCGCGTTCTACAGCGACAGCATGCAGCCTGCACAGATCACGGATTACCTGCTGCGCGTAGTGCAGCCGCAGTTGCAGGCGGTACCCGGTGTTGCGCGCGCCGAACTGATCGGCAACAGGATTTTCGCCATGCGTATCTGGCTGGACCCGCAGCGCATGGCAGCACTGGGAGTGACAGCCAACGATGTACGGGAGATGCTGCGCGCCAACAACTACCTTGCCGGGGTGGGGCAGACCAAGGGCGCCTATACCGCGATCAACCTGACAGCGACCACCGACCTCGCCAGCGAAGAGGATTTTCGCCGGCTGGTGCTGCGCTCGGCCAACGGCACGCTGGTGCGTTTGTCGGACGTGGCCAGCGTCGAGCTGGGTACAGAGGATTATGATTCTACCAACTGGTACAAGGGCAAGCCGGCGATTTTTGTCGGTATGGAGCAGGCGCCGGGCGCAAACCCGCTGACGGTGGCGCAGAAGATTCGCGATCTCATGCCGGAAATCCGCAAACAGCTGCCCGAAGGGTTGCAGGCGCACATTCCCTATGACGCCAGTGTGTTCATCGAGGATTCCATCGACGAAGTGTTCCTGACCCTGGTCGAGGCGGTGGCGATCGTGTTGCTGGTGGTCTACCTGTCGCTGGGATCCATGCGCGCAGCGGTGGTGCCGGCCGTGGCGGTGCCCCTGTCGCTGGTAGGCGCCGCGTTCCTGATGCTGTTGATGGGCTTTTCCATCAATTTACTGACCCTGCTGGCCATGGTGCTGGCCATCGGGCTGGTGGTCGACGACGCCATCATCGTGGTCGAGAACGTGCACCGGCACGTGGAGCAGGGTCGGTCACGTTTCGACGCGGCGCTGAGCGGTGCCCGCGAACTGGCCCTGCCCATTATCGCCATGACGACCACACTGGTGGCGGTGTATGCACCTATTGGTTTCATGGGCGGGCTGGTGGGTACGCTGTTTACGGAATTTGCCTTTGCGCTGGCCGGTGCTGTGGTGGTGTCCGGGATCGTGGCGCTCACCCTGTCGCCCATGCTGTCCTCCCGTGTGCTCAAGCCGTATGGACAACAGGGCCGTTTTGAAGCATGGGTCGAGCACTGGTTTACCCGCCTGGCGGGCCGTTACCGCGCACTGTTGCACGGCATGCTGGACAGCCTGCCGGTTACCCTGGCGTTTGCAGCGGTGATCCTGGTATCGATCGTTTTCATGTTCGTGACCAGCAAGAGTGAACTGGCACCGGTAGAGGACCAGAGTATCCTGTTTTTTCAGGCCACCGGTCCGCAGACCGCGACCATCGAGTACAACGAGGCCTATACGCGACAGATTGTGGAGGCCTTCGAGAGCATTCCGGAGTATCACGAAAGTTTTTTTCTGCTGGGCCGTGGTGAACCGACCACTACCTTTGGCGGTTTCAAGATGCAGCCCCCTTCCTCCCGGGCGCGCTCACAGATGCAGGTGCAGCCTGAACTGCAGGGCAAGCTGAAGAAAATCGCCGGTTTCCGGATCGCGGTGTTCCCGCGCCCCAGCCTGCCAGGCTCGGGCGGCGGCCTGCCGGTACAGTTCGTGATTACCAGTGAAGGCGGTTACCGTGAGCTGGACCGGGTCGCGGACCAGTTGATCGGCCGTGGCATGGCCAGCGGCCGCTTCATGTTCCTGATGAAAGAGATACAGTACAGCCGGCCACGCACCACCCTGGTGATCGACCGCGACCGGGCCGGTGACCTGGGTATCAGTATGCGCGACATCGGCCGCAACCTGGCGACCCTGCTGGGTGGTAACGATGTCAATCGCTTCAGCCTGGAAGGGCGCAGTTACAAGGTGATCCCGCAGGTGCTGCGGGACTACCGGCTGCAGCCGGAACTGCTGAAGGACTACTATATTCGCCCTGGTTCGGGAGAGCTGGTCAACCTGTCGGCAGGGCTGTCCGCGACCGACCTGGTGCGTGACAACGGCGCCGCGGAACTGGTGCCGCTGGATTCCCTTGTGCAGCTGCAGGACAGCGTCGAGCCCAGCCAGCGCACCCAGTTTCAGCAGCTCAACTCGCTCACCGTCATGGGCGTCATGGCGCCGCGCGTGCCGCTGGGGGATGCGCTGGGGTTCCTGGCGTCCACCGCACGGGAAATTTTCCCACGCGGTTTCGGCTGGGACTTCGCGGGTGGCTCGCGCCAGTATGCGCAGCAGGGCAGCGCCTTGCTGATTACCTTTTCCCTGTCCATCCTGGTCATCTACCTGGTACTGGCCGCCCAGTTTGAAAGCTGGCGTGACCCGCTCATCATCCTGGTGTCGGTGCCCATGTCCATTGCCGGCGCGCTGGCCTTTATCACCACGGGTTTTGCTACCATCAATATCTACACCCAGGTTGGCCTGATCACGCTCATCGGGCTGATTGCCAAGAACGGCATCCTGATCGTGGAGTTTGCCAACCAGTTGCAGATCCGGGAAGGGCTGGAGCGGCGTGCCGCCGTGGAAAAAGCCGCTGCGATCCGTTTGCGGCCGATCCTGATGACCACGGTGTCGATGGTGGTGGCCATGGTGCCGCTGCTGATGGCGAGCGGCCCGGGCGCGGTCAGTCGTTTTCATATCGGTTTGACCATTGCCAGCGGGCTGGGCATCGGCACACTGTTTACGCTGTTCGTGGTGCCGGCGGTGTACGTGGTGCTGGCGAGGGAGCACAGTGCGACTGAGGGTGATCTGTCTGGTGTGGAGGCGTGACAGGGATGCCGGTGAAGGCGTCGTCCTGTTACAATGTAGCTGAACATATTGAGGGAACCCCCGATCGATTCCTTAATACTGTCATCCCGGCGCAGGCCGGGATCCAGGGAGTTCAGCGACGACACGGATGCTCTGCGTTGCAACCATAGTGAAGCGCTTCCTTTTCGGGCCGCCTGCGGCGTTGAATGCGCAAGCACTTTTGTCCGGCCTTCGCCGGAGTACGAATTGATCAGGGGTCTTTCAACAAAACAAATGGCTGGTGTCATGGAAAGAGTAACGGGGGTTCCCGCATGCTGAACAGACTGGCCCGCATGGGCGGCAGTGCCTGGTACTGGCTGGCTGTGCTGGCAACCGGACTGTCACTGGATGCAGTGGCGCTCTACTACCAGTATGCACTCGATTACTACCCCTGCGTACTGTGTATCCATGTGCGTATCTGGGTGCTGGGATTTGTTCTGGTTGCTGCGGTGGCCCTGCTGGTGCGTGGTTCCCGTCTGCTGCTGGTGTTGTCACATGTGTTGACCGTTGCGCTGAGCATCGGCTTGCTGGAACGTGCCTGGATGCTGCTCGGTATCGAGCGCGGTACCGTGGAGGGCAGCTGCAGTTTTGATTCCGGCCTGCCGGCCTGGTTTGCGCTGGACCAGTGGTTCCCGCTGCTGTTCAAGGTCTGGGAAGCCTGCGGGTATACGCCGGAACTGCTGTTCGGGGTCACCATGGCGGAAGCCCTGGTGGCACTGGGTATGGTCGCGCTGCTGATCACCGCAGTGATGACCGTGGCGTCACTGGCCGGGAAACCCGGCCAATAACACAGGGAGTAGTGTGTGATGAGTGCGGATGCAGTGGTGTTTATACCCGGGATCAAGGGGACGACCCTGGTCGAGACCAACAAGGCTTCCTTTGACACTATCTGGTCCGGGGTGCAGTACAACTTCGAGACGATCGAAGACCTGGAGCTGACCCGTTTCCAGGCGGGTGAATATTTCGACCACCGGCTCGACTCGCTGATCCGCGCCGGTGAAATCGAGGACCTGGCCTACGCGGAGTTTCTGCGCGACCTGGATACCGATCGGCCGGTGTATATCTTCAATTACGACTGGCGGCATTCGGCCCGCGAGAACGGCCGGCGTTTGCGGGATTTCCTGGCCTATATCCGGCGTAAATCCAGGGCGCTGGGTGCGGAGCTGAAAAGTTTTGATTTTATCACCCATAGCCTGGGCAACGCGGTACTGCGCAGCTACCTGAAACAGTACGGCAGTACCGGTGTGCATCGCATCGTGTTCGTGGTGCCCCCTTTCGATGGCTCGCTGGACATCACCAGTGCGGTACTGGTCGGGGAAGGATTTTTTTCCAGTGTGAAGGCAAAATTCCGCAAACTGGTACGGACTTTCCCCGGCGCGCTGGAGTTGTTGCCGGTCTACGCGGGTAGCAGCCGCTTCGACAGCGGCAGTGCAAGGCACAGTTTCCTGAATTACCGGCACTGGCAGTCCAATATCACTGAGCCGGGTGATGCGCTGGCGGAGAAGTTCCGCATGGCGCTGAAGGATGCGCGTAGCACGCTGAACAATGACCTGGCCGACATCGCAAAGCTGTCCGAATCCCTGCGCAAGCGTATCCTGGTCATTGTGCGTCATGGTTTCGAGACCTGGCAGTCTGTTGAGGTCAGGCGCAACCGCGGCAGGAAGCCGAAAAACTTCGTCGATTTCGAAAACGGGATGCGCAGTGTCGATGGTGACGGCCGGGTGCCGCACGTCAGTTCCTGCAAGTATTACGCATCGGTGCGTACCCTGCTGATCGACGATGCTATCTTCTTCCGGGACTACGACCACGGTTTTATCCTCAAGGATGAACGGGTGCAGAAACTGGTCAACCGTTTTCTGTTCCGCAAATCGGGGTCTTTCCGGGCAGGAATCCCGGGCGGCAGTATCAAACGGGTCAAAGGGCTGCAGGAGGTGAGCGACAGCAGTAGCGGCCTGCCTGTATGGAAAGCGCTCGTATGAATGCAGCTGATCCGCTACAGTCTGCGTGTGGCGGTGTTCGCCATGCGAGGTGTGTGTAATCGATATGAAATATGAGGTAGTGGATGCCCTGGTAAACCCCGAAGGAGGGCTGGAGATTCTCTCCCGGGTCGAGGTCAGCCGGCTGCTGGATACCAGTCACGGCGGCCTGTACGAACTGCTGCGCAGTTGTTCGCTGGCGGTGCTCAACAGTGGCAGTGCGCTGGATGACGGCAAGGAACTGCTGGAGCGCTACCGGTCTTTCAGCATCCGGGTGATCCAGACCGAGCGTGGCATCAAGCTGGAACTGAAGGGTGCTCCCGCCCACGCCTTTGTCGACGGCACCATGATCAAGGGGATCAGTGAGCACCTGTTTGCCGTGCTGCGCGACATTGTCTATGTCAGCGACGAGATCGATGACAACCCGAAGTTTGACATGAACAGTTCGGACGGGGTCACCAACGCGGTGTTCCACATCCTGCGCAATGCCCGTATCCTGCGCCCGATGAGTGATCTGAACCTGGTAGTGTGCTGGGGCGGGCACTCGATCGGACGGGAGGAGTACGACTATACCAAGGAGGTGGGGTATCAACTGGGCCTGCGCGGCCTGGATATCTGCACCGGCTGTGGTCCGGGCGCCATGAAGGGCCCCATGAAAGGCGCCACCATCGGTCACGCCAAGCAGCGTATCAACGACGGCCAGTACCTGGGGATCACCGAACCCGGCATCATTGCAGCCGAGTCACCCAACCCGATCGTGAATGACCTGGTCATCATGCCGGATATCGAAAAACGCCTGGAGGCCTTTGTGCGTACCGGGCACGGCATTGTGGTGTTCCCGGGCGGCGCCGGCACGGCAGAGGAAATCCTGTACCTGCTGGGCATATTGCTGCATCCCGACAATGCGTCCATTCCTTTCCCTCTGATCTTCACCGGTCCGGAAACGGCGGCCGAGTATTTTGAGCAGATCAACCACTTTATCGCGGATACGCTGGGGTTTGAGGCGCAACAGCGTTACCGCATCATTATCAACGACCCGCAACGGGTGGCCCGGGAGATGCACGCGGGCATCCAGCAGGTGCGGGATTTTCGCAAGGAGCACGGCGATGCCTACTATTTCAACTGGATGCTGAAAATAGACGCCGAGTTCCAGCAGCCCTTTATCCCCACCCACGAGAACATGCGCAGCCTGGAGCTGGGCAGGGACCAGGAACGCCACACCCTGGCCGCGAACCTGCGCCGTGCCTTCTCCGGTGTGGTGGCCGGGAACGTTAAGGATGAAGGTATCCGCGCGATCGAGGAACACGGTCACTTCGAGATCCGGGGGGATGCCGAGATCATGGAGCCGATGGATGCGCTGTTGAATTCGTTTGTTGCCCAGCATCGCATGAAACTGCCCGGCAAGGAGTACGTACCCTGTTACCGGGTCATCAAATAAGCGATTCCGCCAGCGTGATAGCGGGTTTTCGCTGCTGGATCGAGCAGGTGGTCATTGGCCTCAATCTGTGTCCCTTTGCCCGCCAGCCGTATGAGGGAGGCAAGGTGCGCCTGGTGGTAAGCGCTGCCGGTGAACCGGGGCAACTGCTGGTCGACCTGGAGCAGGAACTTGCGCAGCTGCGCGCAGTTGACCACCAGGAGATCGAGACCACCTTGCTGATCCATCCGCATGTGCTCGCGGATTTCCTCGACTACAATGACTTCCTTGCCGTGGTCGACGACTTCCTGGAGCAGGGCGGTTACGCGGGTGAATTCCAGGTGGCAAGTTTTCACCCGGACTACCGCTTCGCCGGTACCAGCAGTAGCGACGCGGAAAACTACACCAACCGTTCCCCCTGGCCGGCGCTGCACCTGTTGCGCGAAGCCAGTATCGAACAGGCGCTGGCGGGGTATGGTAACCCGGATGATATACCGGCGCGCAATATTCGCACCATGAACAAACTGGGGGCGCAGGCGATGCAGGCCCGGCTGGCCGATTGCCTGCGGTACACGGCATGAGCACAGCAACACCACGACTTCCGGTACTCTATACCTTCCGCCGCTGTCCCTACGCCATGCGCGCCCGGCTGGCGCTATGGTACAGCGGCATCACGCTGGAACTCCGCGAAGTGGACCTGAAAAATGTACCCGCCAGCCTTGCACAGGCCAGTGACAAGGCAACGGTGCCGGTGCTGGTGTTGTCCGATGGGCAGGTGCTGGATGAAAGCCAGGATATCCTGCTGTGGGCGCTGCGCCAGAATGACCCGGACGGCTGGCTGGGCGAGGATGCGTGTTACCTGGGACCTGCCGACCAGTTGATCGAGATGAACGACTACTCCTTCAAGGAGGACCTGGACCACTACAAGTATGCGGACCGCCACCCCGAGCACCCGGTAGAGGAATACCGCGCCCGCTGCGAAGAATTTTTACAGGAACTGGAAGACCTGCTGGTGGAGCATCCGTACCTGCTGGGAGAACGCCTTTCGCTGGCGGACATCGCCCTGTTCCCGTTCATCCGGCAGTTTGCGTACGTGGACCGGGACTGGTTTGACCGGAGTCCTTACCCGCGGCTGCGGCACTGGCTGGACGGCCTGCTTCGATCCGCCCTGTTCGAAGCGGTAATGGTCAGGTACCCGGTGTGGAAACCGGGGGACGATCCGGTGATCCGGCAGGGATAACCTGTTCCTCCAGGTGCCGGATGATGGCGGCGGATTCATACATCCAGGTGGTGTTGCCCTGTGCATCGGTAATTTTCAGGCACGGCACCTTGATTTTCCCGCCACCTTCCAGCAACTGCCGGCGACTGACCGTATCCCTGAGTGCATCGCGGGTCTCGATATTGAGCGAGTGACGCTTGATTGCGCGGCGCACGCGGATACAGAACGGGCAGCTGCGGAACTGGTACAGGGTCAGCCGGCGGGTTACAGCGTCGATCCGTTGCTGTTCCTGCGCGGGCCGCTGCACACCCTTCGGACTGGTCAGCCAGTCCCACAGCAGTAATAGCGGGCCGACCACGAGGTGAACCAGTTTGAAAAAGTACTTGAAGAAGAATTTCATGCTATTGAGAATCAACGAACGACAAGAGCTCGTAGTCTAGCATTATTCAGGCTCCTAGCCCGCATTTCTCACCGGGTTCCGTAGCGAGGCGGTGGCAGGTCGTGTGATCAGCGGCGTTCGCGACCGAGGGCCGCACAGGCGTAGTCGACACGATGTCGAGCAGCCCGACCGAGTGAACGCCGCCTGGCGCGCGGCATGACGCCGCCGCAGCAGGAAGTCGGTGAGCAATGCGGGCTAGTGCCTGGCGGGCTTATTCACTCAGCAGCAGTTCCCGTATTTCCTCCTGTGCGGTCAGGCCGTCCCGGTAGCCCAGTTCCATCAGTTCCCGGCAAAAACCGGGTTCAAACAGCAGGTAACTGACCAGTGGCCGGCCTTCCTGCGTCAGTGCGCCGAGTCCCTTGAGCAACAGCCGCACCGAGCGCGGGAAATCGACGGCGTGGCGCTGGGCAATCTCGCGCACGTCCCGGCTGGGCGAGATGGCGAGGAACTCGATCGGGCGCAGGGTGGTGTCGTCCAGTTCGACGCGTTTGTCCGGCACTTCGGTGAGCATGTGGTTGATGCGGTTCATGCGTTCGATGTCGGCATCCAGGCTGTCCATGAACAGGGTGTCGAGCATATAACCGGTAATCTGCCCGATGCTCGGGTAGGGGACGCTGGCCCCGGCCAGCGGCGCGGTGTCCGGCGTCGGGTTGCGCACTCCGATGATCAGCAGACGGTTGGCGCCCAGGTGCAGGGCCGGGCTCAGGGGGGTGCTTTCGCGCATGGAGCCGTCACCGTGGTATTCATTGTTCAGCCACACCGCGGGAAAAACCAGCGGGATGGCGGAGGAGGCCATCAGGTGATCGATGCTGATTTCTTCTTCGATACCGAAACGGCGTGTGCGCTGCCAGGGCAGCAGACCATCGACGCCCTGGAAGTAGCTGATGGAATGGCCGCTGCTGTAGCTGGACGCCGTGATGGCCAGCGCCCGCAGCGCGCCGGAGTCAATGGCATGCTGGATACGCGCCAGCCGGATATGGCTTTCGATAAAGCTGCGTTGCGGGCTGTTGTCGAGCAGTGCGCGCGGCGAGGAGGTGCCCAGGCTGGCGGTAACAAAAGCGGCGGCCCAGCGTGCGCCGCTTTTTATGGCGGTCCAGGCGTCTGTGTAGAAAATCTTGTCGCAACTGAAGTTCTCCCAGATCCCGGTCAGGCGCGTGACGCCCTCGGAAAAGCGGGTGGCGTTACTGGCCAGTATGGCGGCGTTCAGCGCCCCGGAAGAGGTTCCGCAGATGACCGGGAAGGGGTTGGTGGTATCGTCCGGCAGTATTTCCGCAATGGCCTTGAGTACGCCGGCCTGGTAGGCGTTACGCGCACCGCCGCCGGGAAGAATCAGCCCCGGCATGGCCGGTTCGTTTTTCTTTTTTCGTGAAAACCAGTACATGAACAGACTCTTTGCTGTATTTCAGTCCGGCAGGGCGCGGATCAACACATTGTTCCGGCGCTTTCAGGATGCCGGCAGGGTGAGTGTACTGGATTCCGGCAGGCGCCGGAATGACGGCTAAACGGGTTAGTTGGTGCGGGTGACATTGAGTTCAATATAGTAGGTCGCCATGGTTTCGTCCTCCCGTTCGGTCCGCGCTTCGTCGCGCCGCAGCGCGGCCTCGACACGCGCCGCCTGGATAGCGTCCCGGTCCAGTATTTGCGGGTACAGGCGGAAGTGCCGGTCCACCTCCAGCGCACGCGCTGCAGCCAGCTGTTCGAAGCGTTCGCGCGCCGGGCGGTCGAGGTCCTGCAACAGTAACTGGCAGGGCGCCTGCCAGGCGAGGAAATCCCGCACCAGCCGCTGCTGGGGCGTTGACCAGCCATCTTCCTGCAGGAAGTAGCGGGGAAAGTCCGTGGCCGGCAGGGTGCGTTTTTCCAGCCCGGCCTGCAGGTGAATGCCTTGCAGGCCGATACCGGATCCATCGGGACAACGCCTGAACCACTGGGCTGCAGGCGTTTGCCCCGCGCGTTCGTTGACCAGTTGTGTCAGGTACTGCCCTGCCTGGCAGTCCGTCCCGGCGAGACCGGTCAGCGTTTCCGTCGCCGAAGAACGGAAATGCCTGTGGCAGGCCTGGCCGGCCCGCCAGTCGATAAAACAGTCCAGTTCGAGCAGGCTGTGTTCGGTTGCGCTGTTCAGCAGTGCGAGCGGCCTGTCCTGCTGGTCCAGCAGCCAGAGTTCGGTCGTGTCCCGCAGTGGAAAAGGTACGTCGGTATGGTGCTGTAACAGGTATTCATAGACCTGTGCGCCGCACTGTTCCAGGACCCTGAAATCTTCCGAGGGGTAGATGGCGCCGCGCTTCAATCCGGCCTGTTGTGACCAGCTGCCGTAGCGGATTTCGCTGGTCTGCACCGGGATATGGTCGTCGATATCGCTGACCAGTTCCGGGTCCCGTACATAGATGTCCCAGTGCAGGCCGTCGGTGGTCACCGCTTCGGCGCCCGCGTGGGTGATGATGTTCATTACCCCGCGGAACGGGTTGAGGAGTCGTTGTGAGTGACACTCCAAGGCGGGTGAATCAGCTTGCCAGGTTCTGTTTGCGAGAGGTGTAGCTGTCGACCATGTCCTGTACCCGGTCGGCGTCGTAGGCGCGTAATCCGCTGATCACCATTGCTTTCTCGCCCCGGCCCACTTCTTCGCCGTCGGACTTCAGGCAGAATTCCAGGCGCACGTTGCCGCGTTTGCCGTCGACTTCGAGGACGGGCCGGGTCAGCTCGAGTTCAGGGTCGCTGAAATCCAGCCGGTCCAGGTCGATGGCCATGCTTTCATAGATGACCAGCGGACGATCCGGGTTGATCATCACCTGCTGTTCCGCCATCAGGGGGACCAGGATATGCGGAAAGGTCTGCCCGGAAAAGCGCACGTAACGGCTGGTGAGGTCGCGAATCAGTTCGCGGTCACGGGTGGTTTCGCCGGAGCGTTCCAGGCTGAGATATTTCCTGCCGTTGCCGTCGACGATATCCAGCGTTGCAGCCGTGGTGTCCGGGAAATCCAGCGCCACCCCGTCATTGACCATACCGGAGAAGACAAAGCGCATTTTCTGGCTCAGCCCGCACTTTGCCAGTACCAGTGAGAACAGCAGGTCACCGGGGACACAGAAACGTTTTGCATCCGGGTCGTGGATGGGGTTGAAGTCGCCGGCGATGTGCTTGGCAAAATCGCTGGCCTGCTGGCGCGAGAAGCTGACCCTGGAATGGTCTTCCGAGTAATAGTCTTCCAGTAACATGGGTTTCTGTTTCATCCTAAAAAGGTGTCGTACATTCAAAGTTCATGAATTCCCGGGTTTGCGGGTGCGGGAAGGCCAGTGCTTCCGCGTGCAGCATCAGACGCTCGCTGCCGTCCTCTCCATCTGCGTACAGCCGGTCACCCAGGATGCCGTGCCCCAGGGCCCGCAGGTGGACGCGCAACTGGTGCGTGCGGCCGGTGCGCGGCCGGAGTTCGACCCGGGTCGAGTGCCGGTTACGTTTGATAACCCTGAAACTGGTGGTGGACGGTTTACCGTTTTCGCGGTCGACCTTCTGCCGGGGCCGGTTGGGCCAGTCGGCGGACAGGGGCAGGTTGATTTCACCCTCGGCCGCCTGCATGCAGCCGGCAACCACCGCGATATAGCGTTTCTGCACCCTGCGTTCCTGGAACAGCAGGCTGAGTTTGCGGTGTGTCGCCCGGTCCAGTGCCATCACCATGATCCCCGATGTCTCCATGTCCAGGCGGTGCACCGTGACGGCGTCGGGACAGGCGACCTGTACCCTCGTGGCCATGCAGTCCTGCCTGGAGGCGCCGCGGCCCGGCACCGACAGCAGGCCGGCGGGTTTGTTCACTACCAGCAGGGCTTCATCCCGGTAAAGGAGGTCCAGTCCGGTATCCGCCGGGGGGCTGTACGGCTTCAATGTTCTTGATCCTGGCATCGCGTCTGAACAGGCACGGCCAGTTTATCCCGCTGCGCCGTTATTCTCCAGTGATAACGCAGCTTGCAGAGGCCGGGTTACAATCACGGCATGTTAAATTTCAGTGATCTTGCCTTGCGGCGCGGTACCCGCTTGCTGTTCGAGCACGCCAGCCTGCAGATCCATCCCGGGCAGAAAGTCGGGATTACGGGTGCCAACGGTTGCGGCAAATCGAGCCTGTTTGCGCTGCTGCTCGACGAGCTGCATGCGGATTCGGGGGACCTGCGGCGCCCGGCGGACTGGGTCATCGCGCACGTCGCACAGGAAACCGCTGCGGACGACCAGGCCGCGATCGACTACGTGCTGGACGGGGATGCCGAGCTGCGCGCGGTCCAGGCCCGGCTGGCACAGGCGGAGCAGGATAACCAGGGTGCACGCCTGGCGGTGCTGCACGAGCAGCTGGAAGGCATCGGCGCCTATACGGCACACAGCCGAGCCGCGCAGCTGCTGCACGGCCTGGGGTTCAGCAGTGCCGACGAAACCCGGCCGGTGCGTGAATTTTCCGGCGGCTGGCGCATGCGCCTCAGCCTGGGTCGGGCACTGATGTGTCGTTCCGACCTGTTGTTGCTGGACGAACCCACCAATCACCTGGACCTGGACGCGGTCATCTGGCTGGAAGGGTGGATGCGCAGCTACCGTGGCACCTTGCTGCTGATATCACACGACCGCGACTTCCTGGATAACGTCTGCGGCCACATCCTGCACATGGAGCAGCAGCGCATCACCCTGTACAGCGGTAACTATTCCGCCTTCGAACGGGTGCGCGCCGAGCGCCTTGCCGCCCGGCAGGCTGAATACCGCAAACAGCAGCGGGAGGTCGCCCATATCCGTTCCTATGTCGAGCGCTTTCGCGCCAAGGCGACAAAGGCGCGCCAGGCGCAGAGTCGCCTGAAGGCCTTGCAGCGTATGGAGCAGATCGCCCCGGCGCACGTGGATTCACCGTTTCATTTCAGTTTTCGGGCGGCCGAAAAAATGCCGGCCCCGTTGCTGAAGCTGAATGAGGTTGCGGCGGGCTATGCCAGCGAACGTATCTTCCAGCAGGTGAACCTGGTGCTGGCACCCGGTGATCGCATCGGTCTGCTGGGTCCCAATGGCGCGGGCAAGTCCACACTCATCAAACTGCTGGCAGGCGCACTGCCGGCGCAGCAGGGCGAGTACGTTGCCGCAAAAGAGCTGAAAACCGGGTATTTCGCCCAGCACCAGCTGGAGCAACTGCAGGCCGGGCATTCAGCGCTGGAACACCTGCAGCAGCTGGACCCGCAGGCGCGTGAACAGTCGCTGCGCGATTACCTCGGCGGGTTCGGGTTTTCCAGTGAGCAGGCACAGATGCCGGTGGGGCCCTTTTCAGGTGGTGAGAAAGCCAGGCTGGTGCTGGCGCTGCTGGTATACCAGCGTCCCAACCTGTTATTGCTGGACGAGCCGACCAATCACCTGGATCTCGACATGCGCCAGGCACTGGCCCTGGCCCTGCAGGAGTATGGCGGTGCCGTGGTGCTGGTGTCGCACGATCGCCACCTGCTGCGCATCACCTGTGACCGACTGGTGCTGGTGCACGATGGATGTGTGGACGATTTCCCGCTCAGCCTGGACGAATATCCGCAGTGGCTAAGCGAACAGGGACGCGCTGAAAAGCGTGTGCCGCAGCAGGGCAACCGCCCCGGGGGCGCCGCTACACGGAAGGAAACCCGGCGCCTGCAGGCCGAGCAGCGCAAGCAGTTGCAGCCGCTGCGTAAAAAAGTAAGCGAGGCCGAGACCGAGCTGGAGCGTCTGCACGCCCGGCAACAGCAGCTGGAGAGCGAACTGGCCAGTCCCGAACTCTACGACGGGGAAAACAGGGAGCGCCTGAAAACGCTGTTGCTGGAGAAGGCGGAACTGGATGGCCGTTGCGCGCGCGTGGAAGCCGACTGGCTGGAAGCGAGCGAACAACTGGACGTCCTGCGGACGGAGCTGGCGCTGTAGGCCGGGCCGAGCCGCTTGTACCGCAAACCGTGGCGGGGTAAGCGCGGACGCTGACCGACCGGATTTACAGGATGTCTTCTATAAACCACGCTGAAAAGGCATGTCGACCGCTGACGCCTGATTTTCTGTAGATGGCCGAAGCCTGCTGCCGAACCGTTTTTTCCTGTGTGTTCCTGAGCATGGCAATTTCCTTCAGGCTAAGGCCTTTCAACAGTAACCAGCCGATCTCCGCCTCGCTGTCCGTTAGCGCCCACTCGGCAAACTGCCGGCTGACTACATTCCCCAGGTTTTTGCGGGCTTCGAGCACATATTTCCGGGGTGGCGTACGGGGGTTACCGATGCTTTCCAGTTCCTGGTGCAGGGACAGGATTTTCAGACGCTGCTGTCGCAGCCCCCATAGCAGCCAGGCAATCGCGAGCATCGATATCGCGACGATCAGGGCTTCCTTGAGCATATGCCCGCGGTCGGCGCCGTGGGCGAGATCGGCCACCAGGTCAAGCCCGTTGGCAGCCGCGACGATGAAAAAGACAAAAATCAGGACGGTTTCCCGGGTCCGGGCGCTGTACATATAGTGGTGGCCTGTTAAAACAATGGCTTATGATATCGGGCATTTGTCCCATGCGGTAGCATTTATCGCATGGGTCCGATGATTCCTGACCAATAATACCGGATAGTAGCCGCAACACTGCAATCAACGAGGACGACAGGATGACTCAGGAAATTCGGGTTTGGGATCCACTGGTCAGGATTTTTCACTGGAGCCTGGTGCTGGCCTTCACCATCGGCTACCTGACCGGGGAAGAAGAAAGCAACTGGCACATCTACTCCGGGTATGCGGTGCTCGGACTCATCAGTTTCCGGGTGCTCTGGGGCTTCATCGGTACGCGTCACGCGCGTTTCAGTGATTTCATGGTGTCGCCGGGCACAGCTGTGCAGTACCTGAAAGAGCTGCGCGCACAACATCCGCAACGGTATATCGGCCATAACCCGGCGGGCGGCTGGATGATTATGGCCCTGCTGGCGACGCTTTTCGTGGTCAGCATCAGCGGACTCAAGGTATACGCCATCGAGGAAGGACTGGGTCCACTGGCCGGTGCGCCCTCGACCCTGGCAGTGATCAGTGTGGCCCGCGCGGATGATGACGATGACAGTGCGGACGAGCCATCAGTGAGCGGGCACAGTGGGGAATCGGCAGGGGAGGAGTTCTGGGAGGAAATTCACGAAGCCTCGGCAAACTTCATGCTGTTGCTGATTTTCCTGCACGTTGCCGGGGTCATCGTTTCCGGGCGACTGCACCACGAGAACCTGATCAGGGCCATGTTTACAGGAAAGAAAAGCGCCGGGAGTGCTGCGCCCGGGGAATGATGTCTAGCCCGCATTTCTCACCGACTTCCTGCTGCGGCGGCGTCATGCCGCGCGCTAAGCGGCGTTCACTCGGTCGGGCTGCTCGACATCGTGTCGACTATGCCTGCGCGGCCCTCAGTCGCGAACGCCGCTTATCACACGACCTGCCACCGCCTCGCTACGGAACCCGGTGAGAAATGCGGGCTAGTGCGCAACGCGGGCATTTTGCCCGCTGCGGATCAGGCGTACGCGCTCACCGACGGTAAAGCGTTCATTGGGGGACAGGGCCTGTACGATCGCCACGCTCCGGCCGTTGTCCAGCCGGACGGTGATTTCCACACCGCTGGTCCGGGTTACACCCTCTTCGATAGCCGCGCCTGCCAGCCCACCGGCTACCGCGCCAATGACCGCCATTACGCTGCTGGTGGTGTCGTGACCGATGCTGCTGCCGGCAAGGCCGCCGATCAGCGCCCCCGCGCCTTTGCCTACCGGTGTTTTGGTGCCTTCAATATTGACCGGCCGCAGTTGTTCGATTACGCCGTATTCGACCTGCTGAACCGAGCGTGCCTCGGAGCGGCTGTAGGTGTCGCCGGACAGGCTGGATGCACAACCGGCAAGACCCGTTGCGACCGCCAGCATCAACAGAAAGAAACTGAATTTCATCGGGATGGCCTCATGGTTTTTACCTTTGCGCCTGATTAATTGACTGCGACCGCAGGGATAAGTTCTCACCGGCATATTGCGGACAGTGTATGCGAAATAAACATGCGCGGAAACCGGTGCCGGAACCCGGTGCCGGAACCCGCGGCAGCGATTTCAGATCACTCCAGCATGGCCTTCGCCAGCGGTCGGTACTGCAGGCTGTAGAACATTTCCAGGTAGCGTCGCAATTCATCACGTTCCAGGTCGGTTACGTAGTGCCAGAACCCGTACACGCGCGACAGGGTCATAAGCCGTTCCGCGTAGCCTTTCCAGGTATAACGGTTACTGACGCGCGCCAGCGCCCCGGTCGAGATGCGTTGCCATTCTTCCGGGTTGTCCCGGCAGCGCGCAAAGAAGTCTGCCATACGTTGTGCTGCGCGGTCGCCCTGGCTGGGATTGATGTGAAAGCCGGAAACCGTGTCCTCGATGATCTCCAGCGGTCCACCGAAGCGGGTAGCGAAAGTGGGCAACCCGGTGCTCATGGCCTCGACGACCGTCAGGCCAAAGGCTTCGAACAGGGCCGGTTGCACGAAGGCCCCGCCCGAATCGGCGATAAACCGGTATAACTCTCCGGCAAACGTCTTGTCGAGGTACATGCCGAGCCAGCGCACCTGGTCGTCCAGGTTGTGCTGGTTCATCAGCTGGTGCATGTGCCGGATCTGCTCGTACTCTTCCTCGTTGCTCGACAGGGCCGGGTCCAGGTGGCCGGCCACTACTACCAGGTTGGCTTCGTCCCGCAGTGCCGGGCAGTTTGCATACCATTCCACCAGGCCGGTGATGTTCTTGATCCGGTCCATGCGCGCCATGGTGAACAGCAGGGGCTTGCCGGTATCGGCCAGGACCCCGCGTTTGTCCGTGCCATCAGCTCCATACAGGAGTTCGCGAATCTCCTCGTCGTAGTGCGTAAGACGCCGCCCGGTGTCTGTGTACGGGAAATAGATATCCTCGTCCGCGCCGGGCGAAACAATATTGAACTTGGGATCGAACACGTCGATGCCGTGCACTACCCGGTACAGGTCGGGCATGGTGTAGGCGCCGTGCGCTTCATATTGGCCGACCGTGTCCGTGGTGCCCGCGATTTCCTGGTAGGTCGAGGTGATAATGAAATCGGCGGTGTTCATGGCAATCAGATCGGCGGTGAACTGGCAGGAAAAATGGTAATGTTCCTCATTTTCACGCCAGTACAGGTCGGAATACAGGTACTTGGTTTTCTCCAGGGCGTGCGCAATGTTGCACTGGGTGACACCGAGTCGCTGCGATAGCAGTGAGGCCACCAGGTTGCCATCCGAATAGTTGCCGATGATGAAGTCCGGGCGGCCGCCGAGTTCCGCCAGTAACTCGCGCTCCACCTCATGACTGAAGCGTTCCAGGTAGGGCCAGATCTCGAAGCGCGATATCCATTGCGGTAACACCTGTCCGTCCGCGTCGAGGAAAGGCACGCGCAGTATGCGCGCATTGCGCGTGCCTTCCACAGTTTCGATGCGCTGGTCGCAGCTGGTGCCCTCGGCATCCGGGATCAGGCGTGTAACGATCAGTATCTGCGGGTCGATGTCCAGGCCCTGTTCCTGCAGGCTGTAGTGCATGGCACGTTCCAGCGCGCGCACCTGGTCCAGGATATAGACTACCTGTCCGCCGGTGTCGGGACGACCCAGTACATCGCTCTGCCCGAACCAGCCGTGCGGTGACAGGATCGCGATGGAAAAAATCATCGGGATGTTCTGCAGGAACTGCTCCAGGCTGGACGGCGACGGGGCTTCGAGGATATCCAGCAGCAGCTCCATGTAGGACTGGATGCGGGTGGCATCCCTGCCCCAGCCGGGCTCAAAACCCAACTCGCGCAGCTCCGGCGCCAGTTCCTGCCAGGGGGTGCTGGATGCTACCGATTGCAGGCGCTCATTTGCGCGCCGCAGTGCCGTGCGCAGGGCGTTGACGTTGTTCACCGTCTCGTTGAGCATCAGTGTCTGTTGCCGGTAGCGGTGCACGCGCAGGAAGTCCAGCAGCAGGCGGTTACCCTTTTTACTGTCCGCAAACAGCTGGCTGGACAGGCGCCGGTTGAGGAATTCCACCCCGCGTCCGATGGAATGGGTCTCCTGCATTTTCGGGAAACCGCGCAGGAAGGGTTCGAGATCGATTTCCAGAATAGAGTCCGTATCATCGCGGCGCCCGTCCACGAGGCGTTCCTTGGTGTACAGGAATTCGCTGACCGCTATTTCCTCGGCCAGCATCAGGTTGCTGTTCAGGCGCAGGTACATCCAGCGCCCGACCCGGATGCGCAGGGCGAAATAAAACCGGTCTGCTTCGACCACGGCTTCCTGTGTCGCCTGCAGCATGCGGGCCAGCGGCGTGTCCGTGAGTTGCTCGTTACCGGGTGATGCGCACAGGCGGGCAAAGGCGTCCTGCACTTCGTCGCGCAGCAGCAGGGGTTTGCCGAGATCCCCCAGCTGGTGGAGTACGAGGTGCGCGTGGTTACGCTGTTCCCGGAAGTAGCGTTGCAGGGCGTCCAGTAATTCCTGTGCCAGTGTCATGCCAGGCCCCATTCGTTCATGAAAGGTTGGTAAAACCCGGCATCCTCGACGATGGCGCCGCGCCGGCCGACAATGGCGGAAGCAAAAGTCTGGGCGCGTTCCAGCGCCTGCTGGTACGGCCAGTCCTGCAGCAGGGCCAGGATCAGCACGCTGGTCAGTGCGTCACCGGCACCGACCGTATCGACCACGGCAGTCACCGATTCCGGCTGGACACGGTAATGCCCTGCATTCGCGGTCAGCAGTTCCGCACCTTCTGCACCGCGGGTAACCAGCAGCAGTTGCAGGCCTGCACGCTCCATCAGTTGCTGTATCCGGGTCGTATCATCAGGCGCGTCCGGGACCAGTTGCAGCAGTTCTTCGTCGTTGAGTTTTGCCATCCAGGCCCCGTCGATCAGTTGCAGTGCTGCCTGCCGCTGCCACCAGGGTGTGCGCAGGTTGATGTCGACCAGGCGCCGGCCACGGCTGTGACTGCGCAGGGAGGACAGCGCCTGCGCGGAAACCGGGTTCCTGGCTGCCAGGCTGCCGTGGTAGAACAGGGCGTTTTCCGGCAGGGGGGGCAGTGCGTCCCGGTCGATATAGTCGTAGGCCTGGTGCGGCAGAATGTCGAAGCTGTGGCCGTCATCGTTCAGGGTGATGTTGACCTTGCCGGTGGGATGCGATGGGTCCGTTTGCAGACCGCTGCAATCCATGCCGTGTCCGAGCATGGCCTCCCGGACCTGCCGGCCGAGTGCATCGTCACCGATCCGGGAGATGAACAGCGGTGCCTGACCGAATGCCTGCAGGTGCCAGGCGACGTTGAATGGTGCGCCGCCGAGCACGGACTGCCCGTCCGGGAAGCAGTCAAACAACACCTCGCCAAACAGGACCGGTCGTTGCTCAGCAGCCATCTGTATACACCGCATCCGTGTCCTGCAGCAGCCAGTCACGGACTTCCGGACGGTAATGTACGACCCCCTCCAGTACGCCCGCTGTGTAATTGCCGTTCATGCCCATAAAGTCTCCCTGTGCGATATACAATGCATCCGCGTGCCCCTGTGCCCTGGCCAGCGTCAGCGCCTGGTGACGAACTTCCGCGCTGGCATTCGCAACCAGTACGGCCGGTATGTCGCCGGCCAGCACCGGCAGGTCGTTGCCGCTGTCGCCGGCAAATACGGTATCGGCGAGCGCGAAGCCGTTGCGTTGCATGAGAAATGACACCGCGTGCTGTTTGCTGGCGCCGGCCGGCAGTATATCCAGCAAACCGCTGTCGCGTGCTTCGTCGATGCTCCACACCAGGCTGGCCCGGATGCCGGCGCTGTCGAGCTGCCGGCGGATGTCACGGGACAGGCTTTCGGTATCGGTCTGTAGCGGCACGTAGAAGCTGGCCTTGTGCCGGTTCTGTCTGGTCGCTTCCTGTGCCTGCAGTGCTGTCATGTCATGTAACAGTCGGCGGATATCCGCATGTTCCAGCCCGGCCCAGTCCGGCGCAATCTCCCGTTCCCAGTCCGGCCATGGTTGCCAGTCTTCAGCGCCGACCTCGTAGATGGTGGTGCCGACGTCACCGATGACGAAATCCGGCGTCGGCAGGCTGTATTCGTTCATGGCTTCGCTCACCAGTTGCCGGTCACGCCCGGTCACGTACACCAGTGTTACTTCCGGGCGCCTGGCCAGGGCCGCGAAGCGACTGCGCGCCTGTTCCGATTCGGGTTGCGGCCCGTTCGGTAACAGGGTGCGATCCAGGTCTGTGCACAGCAGCAGGCGCATGCTTACATCCCGGACAGGTTGCAGTTACCCAGGAAGTCGTAGTGTTCGATGGCTTCCAGTATGCCGGCGGCAAAGGGTTCCCTGGCGAAGTAGATGTTTTCGAAATCCTCCAGCCCGGACAGTTCCTCGTGGTGGCGGTTGGCGACCACCACGGCCATGGTATTGCCGCGCATCATATCCTCGTCAGCGCCCGAACCGCCCGCGACCAGGATGTTTTCCAGCGGGATATCCCACTGGTCGGCAAACCAGCGCAGGGCAAAGCCCTTGGAGGCGCGCACCGGCACGATATCCAGGAACTGGCCGAACGACAGGAAGGTGTTGGCGGTCAGTTCCTGCTGGTGCAGCAGGCGGTTGATCTCGTCCAGGCCGGGCGCCTGCTCCGGGTCGATGTAGTAACTGATCTTGAAACGGCTGCGTTCCATTTTGGGTTGCAGCTGGATGCCCGGCAGGTCGGCCAGCGCACGCACGATCGCCCGGGGTTTCCAGAGATGGTCGATATGTTCGGCCCAGGCGCTGTCCCTTGTCAGGCGCGGGGCATAGCAGATTTCGGTGCCCAGGCTGGTAATCAGGACGTCCGGCTGCGGGATGCCGTAGCGTTTCATGATGCGCAGTGCCGAGTCGAGGCGCCGGCCGGTGGCGATACCGAAGGTCGTGCACTTGCGGTAGGTCTTCATGATTTCCAGGAAATCGGCCAGTGGTCCGGCGTCGCCGAGCAGGCTCTGGTCCAGGTCGGTGAAGATCGCGCGGTCGTGGTACAGGCCGGCACGCCGCCGCAGCTGCGCGGGTGGTGTGGTGCTGGTCGAGGCCAGCAGGCGGTGCAGGGCGGAAACGTAGGTCTGCGTGTGGGCCTGCCACGAGTAGTGTTTCCGCACACCTTTCAGGCCGCTCTGCGCGAGCCCCCGCCAGGCATTGGCGTCGCTGAGTATTTTCAGCAGGGTTTTGGTGATGTCCTGTTTGTCCAGCGGGTCGATCAGGTAACCGTTGTGACAGTTGGCGGTGATATCGCGCGGGCCACCGTCCTCGGTGGCTACGATGGGCAGACCACTGGCTGCCGCCTCGATCAGGGTCAGGCCGAACGGTTCGGTCAGTGCGGGATTGATGAATACTCCCTGGGTAATGGCGGCCAGGCGGTACAGGATCGGTACATCGTCGGGCCGGTGCGACTTCGGATAGGCGACCTTGCCGTACAGGTTGTACTGGTCGATGGTCAGCAGGAGCTCGGTCAGCACCTCCTGCGCCTCGTTGTCCAGGTCGCGGATATCCTCGCGGGTACCGGCCACGATCACCAGGTTGGCCGCGGCCTGCAGCTCCTGTGATTCGCCATAGGCTTCCAGCAGCGAGATGATGTTCTTGCGGGTGTCCGGTCGTGACAGGGCCAGTATGATGGGGCGGTCCGGGTTCAGCAGGAAGCGGCCCAGTTCCCGGTAGATGGCGCTGTCCCGTTCGTTGCCGTCGGCCGGGTGGAACTTGTCCAGTTCGGTGCCGGGCGGGATAACCCGCATGATGTCCTGCTGGTAGTGATCGTAGAGACCGTACTGTTGTTCGATTTCCTGGTGGGTGCTGGTGATGACCAGTTCCGCGGCCGCCAGGATATCTTCCTCGACCTCGATGCGGTGCGACATGTTGTAGCGTGCCTCGATCTCGTCACGGCGCAGTCCGCGCGCCAGCAGACGCCGGCGTTTGACACGACCCAGCGAATGGCCGGTGTGTACCAGCGGTACGCCCAGTTGCGCGGACAGGCGGATACCGACATAGCCGGCGTCCGCGTAATGGCTGTGCACGATGTCGGGTCGCAGGTCCTGTTCCCGTAACCATTGCAGAGCGTTGTCGGCAAATACATCGAGGCAGTCCCAGAGCTGCTCCTTGGGGATATAGGCATCTTCACCGCAGTCGAAGCGGACAATGCGCACGCGCTCGGACAGCGGTTCCACGTGGCGCGCATAGCCGGCACTGACCGAGGGATCCAGTATCCGCCGGGTGATCAGGTCGACGCGGGCGATATCAGGGTGTTCACCCAGTACCCGGGCCAGCTCGACGACATAGCGCGTCTGGCCGCCGGTATCGGCATCGTTGCCCAGTTCGAGATCCTGTCCGCGGATCAGCCCGTGTACGCTGATCAGCACGATGTGCAGACCGGCTGCCTCGTCCGGATTGCCTGCGTGGTCCCCTGTGATGGTTGACTGGTTCATGTATAGCCCGTGATGCTATCAACATTATCTTTAATAAACAATCAGCTATAAATCGTATTTTATGATGAATGTTAGGGGGCGGAATCGTACTGTTCGTACCAGGTGCCTGACGCTGTGCTGCGCGGCCGTAGCGAAGCGCGGGAAGCAGCTGTGGAGCACCGGGGGTGGTAGAGTACTTCGCAGTGACAGGATTTTCCGGTAGCCTGCGGGCGCCCGCGTCAACACGGCAGTCTGTTGTTACTGGCCAACTTCGATGAAAACGTGCAGTCGGTACAGGGAGATCTGCCACGACATGCCGGTATTACAGGTTGTGTGCATAACCTGCTGGCAGAGTCGGGGGTGTTTGCAGACGTGGATGGACGTATTGTTCCTCAGGCTTGCCAGACCTGCTGGTTGGCGGGTGAGAAATGCGGGTTAGCGACAGCAGTGTAGCCCGGCAGCAGGCTGTGGTTCCGGCGCCCGGTTTTTACCTCTGTCCCCGCAAGGGGTCGCGCAGGCGGAAGAACTCGCGTGGTGCTACGTACTGCAATACGCTTTTGCCATCTTCGTTGAGCATCAGGTCCAGGCCCTTGTCCGGGTAGAGCAGGTGTGTCTTTGAGCCGTCGGCAATGGTTTCCGCAGGTGTGCCGAAACGCCGGATGGCGGTCGGCCGGTCAAGCCTGGCGGCGGGGATAAAGGCAATGGCCTGTACCGGTGCCTGCCAGGCCCGTGGCAGGTCGTCTGCGTGCAGGCGCAGTTTGCGCGCACCGGTTTTCAGGTGGCCGGTCCTGGTCGAGCGTTCGGCCATCTGCATCAACTGTTCAGCCGGCAGCTGTCCCGTCAGTACCAGTTTCCCGGACAGCACGCCGGCCGTGTAACGATCGTAATACATCTCCAGGCTGTAGTCTTCGGCGCCGCTGCTGATGATCGCCAGTTGCGGGCCCGGCCCCAGTTGTGCGCGCGCCTGCTCCAGTGTGTCTTCACCGGGCCGGATGCCGAATACCTTCGAGTAGCCGTCCGGCAGGGTCTCTATCTGCCAGGGAAACCCCTGCACAGTGGTGGTGTAGGATTCGCCCCGGGGTTTAAGCGACAGGTAGGCGCCGATGATGAGCGTCAGGAACAGCAGCAGTGAGAACAGTCTGGTCATGGTCGGAAATCGTGTGGTGGTGTGTCACTGTAGCAATCCCCGGCCCGCGCGGACAGGCCCGGCTGGCGGGCCAGGAGTGTAAGGTTATCCGAAAAAAGTCGGATAATTTTACGCTCGTAGTTAATTTCGTGATCAGGAATGTTCTGTAATTGACTGAAAGTTATCAAAGTGGATTTCGTGCACGAACCTTGCAAACAGAACTGGTATCGGGAGGCGACAGGCCTCACCATGGGTACCATCAGCGGGGGAAGTATTATGGAACGCAGGGCATCAGAACGCAGGCTGGTCGAGGTCAGTGTGTACCTGTCCGACACTGGCAACCAGATCGGGCGCTGCATGGCGAGTGATATCAGCAACACCGGCGTGTACCTGAAAACCAACCCGCTCTACCTGCCGAGAAACCGGCGCCTGGACCTGACCTTTGCCCTGCGCCTCAAATCTTCCAATGTCGTTCGCCTGCGGCGTCTGTCGGCCGTCGTCAGTCATACCCGGGAAGACGGTGTGGGACTCAAGTTCTGCACCCGAAACACAAGCCGCTCCGGCGCCCGTCCCTAATCGAAGACTTTAGCGCGTAACGCCTTGGTGCGGCCGTGCCGGCTTTTCCGGTCCAGGCGCTTTTGCTGTGAGCTGCGCGTAGGTTTGGTGGCCCGGCGTTTCTTTACCCGGACATTGGCCTGCTGAACCAGTTGTCGTAAACGGCTGATAGCGGCCTCGAGGTTTTTCTCCCGGGTGCGGTACTGCTGTGCCTTGATGACGATGACACCGTCATTGGTGATGCGCCGGTCGCGCAGCGCCAGCAGGCGTTGCTTGCAGTCTTCCGGCAGGGAGGACGCCCTGATGTCGAAACGCAGGTGGATGGCCGAGGACACCTTGTTCACGTTTTGCCCGCCGGCGCCCTGTGCGCGCACCGAGCTGACCGTGATTTCACGGTCCGGGATGCCTGGCTGTCTGGAAATCCGGATACTCATTACCGCGTCTCAATTCAATAAAAAAGCCCTGCCGAGGCAGGGCTTTCGGGTCGTGCCGGTACGGGTGCCGCTTACTGGGGAACGACCTTGGCAGCCTGCAGGCCCTTGGGTCCGTTCTCAACCTCGAACTCGACCGTCTGTCCTTCAGCCAGTGATTTGAAACCACCGCCCTCAATGGCCGAGAAATGCACGAATACGTCAGCGCTGCCATCGGAAGGAGCGATAAAGCCAAAACCTTTTGCGTCGTTGAACCACTTGACGGTACCTGTAACCATAATTTAGTAACCTCTAAAATTTGTATGAAAAATGTGTACTCAATTGCAGAACGTTAAAGGCGATGTACAGGAGTTACCGTGTGGAGCTTCCGAGTAGACCTATAGAACGTGCAACGATTTTTTATATAAGCTGCTCATTAATTAGTAATATGGGATTCCGTTGAGCCAGCCTATGCGAGAAAGTATATACCAAATTCCAAAAAAAACATCCACCCCTTTGTTACACAGAATATGCTGCACGCGGATCAGGTGGAAACAATGACCCGGACGGCATCCAGGCGCAGGGTGGCGGATGCCAGCAGCTTGCCCAGCAGGGCGTGTTGCTGTTCGAGGTATTCGATTTCCTCGTCGCGGACATTGGGGTTGATCAGTTGCAGTGCCCTGAGCCGATCGATTTCTCCCTGCAGGGCATCCTGTGTGCGCTGCCTTGCACCGTCGAGCAGTGCCGGCACCTGTCGTTCGGCATGTGCCTTGCACGCGCTGACGAGGTCGCGCAGCTCCTTTTCCTTCGCGCGCACAATACGGGTAGCCGTATCGGCCGGCACCGTTTCACGATGCCTTTGTATGAAATCATGATCCAGGTCGCCGGCATGATCGTGACCCTGTTCATCCAGGATGACCCGTATGGTGGTGGCCGGCAGGTAGCGATTGCTTTGCAGTGATGCACTGGAGGCACTGTCCAGCAGAAACACGCATTCCAGCAACAGGCTGCCGGGCGGGGTGCCACGGTAGCGGAGCGAGGTGAGCGCGGTATTGCCGGTTTCGTTGCCGAGCACCAGGTCCATGGCGCCGGTGACCAGCGGGTGTTCCCAGCTCAGGTACTGGGTGTCTTCATAGGCCAGTGCGGTTGCGCGGGCATAGGTAATGGTCATGCCGTCGTCCGGCAGGCCGGGGAAACGGCCCGGCATATGGTCACCCGGCCGGATGATCTGGCAGCCGTCGCTGTGTTCTTCGCTGTTGACGCCAAACGCATCGAACACCGCCTCCATGTAGGCGGGCAGGGTGCTGTGCGCATCTTCTTCCAGGGCGCGCTGTTTCAGGTCGTTGGCGATGTGCGGACGGCAGGAGTTGTACTCCAGCAGCTTGTCGCGGCCGCGCTGCAGGTCTGCGTTGAGTTGCTGGTGCGCGTGGCGGGTGGCCTCGATCAGGTCTTCGATGTCCTGTTCCGGGTGGGCCAGCGCTGTGTGCAGCGCGTCTTCCAGCCGGGTGAAGACGGTGTGTCCTGCCGGACAGGTATGTTCGAACGCCGACAGGCCTTCGTGATACCAGTGAAACAGCACGGCCTGGGCGCTGTGTTCCAGGTACGGAACATGGATCTGTATGGCAGCCTGCTGACCGATACGGTCCAGGCGTCCGATGCGCTGCTCAAGCAGGTCGGGGTTGAGTGGCAGGTCGAACAGGACCAGCTGGTGTGCGAACTGGAAGTTGCGGCCCTCGCTGCCGATTTCGGAACACAGCAGCACCTGGGTGCCGTAGTCGGTATCCGCAAAAAAAGCCGCGGCGCGATCACGCTCGACCAGACCCATGCCTTCGTGAAACACGGCCGCGTGAATACCGCAGCGGATGCGCAGGTGTTCGGCCAGGTCCAGTACCGTGGCGGCGCTGGCGGCGATGACCAGCACCTTGTGCGGTTTCAGGTCAGACAGTGTGTGACTGAGCCACTCAACGCGGGGGTCCAGTTCAGTCCAGGTGGTATCGTTGCCTGTCTGTGCCGCCCGCCAGGTCAGCTCCGGTGTCAGCTGGCGGGCAGCCTGACCGGACTGCGTGAGTTCCCGGTACGCTGCGGGCAGCGGCAGGGGGTATGCAGTGACCTGGCGTTGCGGAAAGCCCTGAACGGCCGCACGCGTGTTGCGGAACAGCACGCGGCCGGTGCCGTGCCGGTCCAGCAGATGCTCCACCAGTGCCTGCCGGGCGGCGGTATTTTCCGCGCTGCCGGTGTCGGTGTGCTGCAGGCGGTCGAGTAACGGCCGGTTATCCGTTTCATTCAGTGACCCGGCCAGGGTGTTCAGCGTGCTGTCATCCAGTGGCGCGTCTTTCTGCAGCTGTTCGACGGCGCGGGCGATCGGTTCGTAGCGCTGTTCTTCCTCGACAAAGGTATCGAAATCCGGGAAGCGGTCGGGATCGAGCAGCCGCAGGCGGGCAAAGTGCCCGGCCTTGCCGAGTTGTTCGGGGGTGGCCGTGAGCAGCAGTACCCCGCGGGTATGTGTGGCCAGTTGTTCGACCATGCGGTACCCGGGGCTGGCCTGTTGCGGCGACCATTGCAGGTGATGGGCTTCATCGACCACCAGCAGGTCCCAATCGCCTGCGCTTGCCTGCTGCGCGCGCTGCGCATGGCTGTGCAGGAATTCCTGCGTACAGAGTACCAGCTGTTCGCCGTGGAAGGGGTTGTCCAGCTCGCTGCTTTCGGTAATAGCCTGGCAGCGCTCCTCGTCGAAGATGCTGAAATACAGGTTGAAGCGTCGCAGCATTTCCACCAGCCACTGGTGCAGCAGGCTCTCCGGCACCAGGATCAGTACCCGGCTGGCGCGTTCGGTCAGCAACTGGTGGTGCAGGATCAGGCCGGCTTCGATGGTTTTGCCCAGGCCGACCTCGTCAGCCAGTAACACGCGCGGCGCGTAGCGGTTGGCCACCTCGTGGGCGATGTACAGCTGGTGCGGGATCAGGCTGGTACGGCAGCCGATCAGGCCATACAGGTCGGAATGCGCCAGCCGGTTCAGCTGTTGCAGGGACTGGTAGCGCAGCTCGAACCAGGCGTCCCGGTCGATCTGCCCGCTGAACAGGCGTTCACCCGGGCGGTTCAGCTGAATGAAGTTGCTGAGTTTGCCTTCTTCGAGCCGAACCGTCCGGCCGTCTTCATCGATGCCGTGATAGGTCAGCAGGCCGTCCTGTTCGGAAACGGAGGCTACCCGCAGGCCGTGGTCTTCGTGATCCAGGATGGTATCGCCGGGTACAAAGCGGACCCGTGACAGCGGCGCCGTCTGCCGGGCATAGGTGCGGATGTCGCCAGTGGCGAGAAACAGCAGGGTCACGGTACGGTGCTCCACTTTCATGACCGTACCCAGGCCCATTTGCAGTTCGGCGTTGCTGACCCAGCGCTGCCCGGGGATAAAGTCCTGCACAATCCAGTCCTGCGTAGTTTAAAACCGGCGCTATGGTAGTGGAAAGCGTAGGTCTGTGAAACGTTTGTTGCTAGAATGCCTGCGCATGAAAGCGAATGAACTGAAAAGAGGCCTGGTATTCCGCGTGGGCGGGCAGAATATCATGGTCAAACAGGTACAGGTGCAGGCGCCTTCCTCGCGCAGCGGCAACACGCTCTACAAGGTGCGCGGCCAGGATGTCGCCACGGGACAGAAATTCGAGCGCAGTTTCAAGGGCGAGGAGAACATCGAGCCGGTCGACATCGCCCGGCGCGCCGTGCAGCTGCTGTACCGGGATGCCGACGGCTGCACTTTCATGGATACCGAAAGCTACGAACAGTACACACTGGACGAGGCCGCCGTGGCCGATGAACTGCCGTTTTTGAGTGACGGCCTGGAAGGCCTCTCGGCATTGATCAGCGACGGTGCGCTGTTGGGCATCGAGCTGCCCGCCACGGTGGTGCTGGAGATCACCGAGTGTGCGCCGGGTATGAAGGCGGCGTCTTCGTCAGCGCGCACCAAACCGGCGACACTCAGCACCGGCCTGGTGGTGCAGGTGCCCGAATACCTGACGCCGGGTGAGAAGATCAAGGTGAATACCGAAAGCCGCGAGTTCATCTCCCGCGCCTGAACCCGCGTCACGCGCGATCAGTGGATGCGGCTTTCGGGGGTCAGGGTGTCCAGCAGCGCTGTGCCGTGCGCGATCGAGTCCAGCTGCGGTGGTGCTTCCACGTCGTTTTCGATACCGCACATAGCGCGGTACAGGTCGAGGTAGCGCGCTGCGCTCGCCGGCCAGGAGAAATCCTTTTTCATCCCGGTGATGACCAGTTTCCACCAGTCGATCCGGCTGGCCTGGAAGTAGGACAGGGCGCGTTCACAGGCCTCCAGCACCGCCTCCGGTGTCGTGTCGTCGAAACAGAAGCCGGTGGCGCTGTAGTCGCGGGCGCTGCGTTCATTCAGGTCCACGACCGTATCGGCCAGGCCGCCGGTGCGGTGTACGATCGGCACGGTGCCGTAGGCCAGGCTGTACATCTGGTTGAGCCCGCAGGGTTCGTACCGTGACGGCATCAGCAGGGCATCGGCGCCGGCTTCGATGCGGTGTGCCAGTCGTTCGTCATAGCCAGTGTGCACCGCCAGCTGGTGCGGGTAGCGTTGCGCCGCTGCCTCGAGCTGCTGTTCCAGCGCCTGCTCGCCACTGCCCAGCACCACCAGCTGGACCGGGTGCCGGAACAGGGCATCGAGTATGGCGAGCATCAGGTCGACGCCTTTCTGTTCCACCAGCCGGCCGATGTATCCCAGCAACAGGGGTTGCGCACCCCGGGGCAGGCCGTGGTCGCGTTGCAGTGCCAGCTTGTTGGCCAGTTTGTGTTGCAGGTGGTGGACGTTATAGGTGCGCTCGATAAACAGGTCGGTAGCGGGATTCCAGGTGTCACTGTCCATCCCGTTGAGTATGCCGATCAGGTCGTTCGATCGGTACTGCAGCAGGCCTTCCAGCCCGTAACCGAACGCGCTGGTGCAGATCTCCTTCGCATAGGTCGGGCTGACGGTACTGATGTGGTCGGCACAGGCGATACCACCCTTGATGAAGGACAGCTGGCCGTGGAATTCCACGCCGTCGATCGACCACAGGCTTTCCGGCAGCCTGAGTGTGCGGAAGGTCTCGGCGGGAAACAGCCCCTGGTAGGACAGGTTGTGGATGCTGAACAGGGTGGCGGGGCGTTCCCGGTGCAGTGACAGCAGCGCGGGCACCAGGCCGGTCTGCCAGTCGTTGCAGTGCACCAGTTCGGGTTTCCAGTCGCGGTCGGCCTGGCCCAGCGCCAGCGCCACGATGGCGCGCGCAAACAGGGCGAAGCGCTCCGCGTTGTCCGGCCAGTCACTGCCGTCGTCCTGTAGATAGGGGTTGCCCGGTCGGCGGAAGTGCGCCGGTGAGTTGACCAGGTAGAGGCCGACCTCGCTGCCAGCCAGGTGGCCGGCGAGGATCTCCACCGGCTCGGTGGCGCCGACCAGGGTGAGTTCGGCGACGGTGGTGAGTCCGGCCGAATGCTGCAGTACTTCAGGGTAGGCCGGCAGGACAATACGTACATCGTGGCCGAGCGCGTGCAGCGCTTTGGGGAGACTGCCGCTGACATCGGCCAGGCCGCCCGTCTTGATGAGGGGGTAGGCCTCGCTGGTGCAAAACAGTATGTCCATGAATACCCTCCTGACCGCTTGGTAATATACACCCATAGGGGGAGAGTGCCAGTGGGGAGTGTCGGCCTGGCCGGTAAAACCGTACGCCTGGTCCGGCAGTTGTTCCGCTCCGGCTGACGCCGGGCTGGTATACTCGGCCGGGAGGATTCCCGACCGCGGCCCCAGCCGCGCAGGTCTTACGCAATGCACATGGCAAAATCCCTGTTCTCCTGGCGCCCGTACTGGGCGCGGCGTTTCGGCGTGGCACCGCAGTTGCCGTGTTCGCGCGAGGAGATGGATGACCTCGGCTGGGATTCCTGCGACATCATCCTGGTGAGCGGCGATGCCTACGTGGACCACCCCAGTTTCGGCATGGCGGTGATCGGCCGGGTACTGGAGGCGCAGGGGTTCCGGGTCGGCATCATTGCCCAGCCGGACTGGACCCGCGTGGACGACTTTGCCCGGCTGGGACGGCCCAACCTGTTCTGGGGGGTCACCGCGGGCAACATGGATTCCATGGTCAACCGCTATACGTCGGACCGTAAGGTGCGCTCCGATGATGCCTATACGCCGGGTGGCAAAGGCGGCAGCCGCCCGGACCGCTCGGTGCTGGTCTATGCGCAGCGCTGCCGCGAAGCATACCGGGATGTGCCGCTGGTGATCGGCGGCATCGAAGCCAGCCTGCGGCGTATCGCACACTATGACTACTGGTCTGACAAGGTGCGCCGCTCGGTACTGCTGGACGCCAGGGCCGACCTGCTGGTGTACGGTAACGGCGAACGCCAGGTCGTGGAGATTGCCCACCGTCTGGCGGCGGGTGAACCGGTCACGCAGTTGCGGGATATACGCGGTACCGGTTTCATGACCGGCACGATTCCCGAAGGCTGGACGCAGATCGATTCACAGCAGATCGACACGCCGGGCAGGGTGGACCCCCACCCGGATCCCTACGCTGCGCAGGGGCCGGGCAAACCCTGCGCCACACCGGAAAACAGTAGCGGCGAAGTGGCGGTGCCCCTGTTGCGGAGGCCGCGTATCGACCGCGCGCACAGTTTTGTCCGCATGCCTTCCTACGAGGCTGTCAAACAGGATGCCGTGCTCTACGCGCACGCCTCGCGCGTCATGCACCTGGAAACCAATCCCGGTAACGCGCGCGTGATCGTGCAGCGCCACGGTCAGCGCGACCTGTGGCTCAATCCCCCACCGATTCCGCTCACCACCAGAGAGCTGGACCGCGTGTTCGAGTTGCCCTATACGCGCCGGCCACACCCCGTGTACGGCGATGCGCGTATTCCTGCGTACGAGATGATCCGGTTTTCGGTCAATATCATGCGCGGTTGTTTCGGCGGCTGTACCTTCTGTTCCATCACCGAACATGAAGGGCGCATCATCCAGAACCGTTCGGAAGACTCCATCGTGCGCGAAATCGAAACCATCCGCGACACCGTGCCCGGTTTCACCGGGGTGATTTCCGATGTCGGCGGTCCAACCGCCAACATGTACCGGCTGGCCTGCAAGAGCCCGAAGATCGAAGCTGCCTGCCGACGGCCTTCCTGTGTCTACCCCGGCATCTGTTCCAACCTTAAAACCGATCATGCGCCACTGGTGCGCCTGTACAAACGGGTGCGCGAACTGCCCGGCATCAAGAAGGTGCTGGTAGCTTCCGGGCTGCGCTACGACCTGGCCGTGCGCTCCCCCGAGTACGTTCGGGAGCTGGTGACCCACCACGTTGGCGGTTACCTGAAAATCGCGCCGGAACACACCGAAGACGGTCCGCTGTCGAAAATGATGAAACCCGGCATGGGCGCCTACCACGACTTCAGGGCAATGTTCGAAAAGTATTCAAAAGCAGCGGGCAAGGAGCAGTACCTGATTCCCTATTTTATCGCTGCGCACCCCGGTACCAGCGACGAGGATATGATGAACCTCGCCCTGTGGCTGAAGCGTAATGGTTTCCGCGCCGACCAGGTGCAGAACTTCCTGCCGTCTCCCATGGCTACCGCCACCGCCATGTATCACTCCGGTAAAAACCCCTTACGTCGCGTGCGCCGCAACAGCGAAACCGTGCCCATCCCCAAAGGGTTGCGCATGCGCCGCCTGCACAAGGCGTTCCTGCGTTACCACGATGCCAACAACTGGCCGCTGTTGCGCGAAGCCCTGCAGCGCATGGGCCGGACTGATCTGATCGGCAATGGAAAGAAACACCTGGTTCCCGCCTGGCAACCGCGCGGTACCGGCGATGCGCAGGAGGGCCGGCGTGGCAGGGGCGGGTCGTTCCGCACCCGGCACACGGGCCTGCCGGATGCGCCGGCTGCGGAACGACCCGGGCGGAAAGGCGGTCGCAAGCGCCGCGGCCGACCGGGTGCCGGGTAGCACCCGTCTGCAGGGTTCCGGTTTATCCCCCTGAAAAATAAAATTATATTTCTTGCATTCCCGTCCGGCATCCTTTATGGTGTTTGCAGCTACAGATATTGTTATTCGCAGTTTTGGTTGTCTCCTTCGTGTTTCCCCATGTATTCCTCGTTTCATTACCTGTACGCAAACGCTGTTTTTTTAATTGATGAAGGTATAAGTGATATGGCTACAGGTACTGTAAAGTGGTTCAACGAAGCCAAGGGTTTCGGTTTTATTTCCCAGGATGAAGGCGGCGACGACGTGTTCGTGCATTTCAACGCGATCCAGGGCTCGGGTTTCAAAACCCTGGCCGAAGGCCAGCCGGTTACCTATGAGATCGAAAAAGGACCCAAGGGCCTGCAGGCAGCGAACGTTACTGCCGCCTGAGCAAGATCTCGTCGGGTAACCGATGTGAAGAACCCCGCTTCGGCGGGGTTTTTTTATGATGCCTGCCTGGAACGATAAAAGAATGCCACCGCAGGGCGATAACCGCCCGGTCAGGCAACCGTGAACCCCTGGCTTCTGGTCGACAGTGCACCGGTGCCTGGTAATGGAGGTGAATTGCGCCTCTACCGGCGCGGCGATGAGTACTCCATCAAGCTGGCAGGCGGCAGCGAACTGATGAACAGCCGGGTGCATGGCTCTGAAGATGCGCTGGCGGAGCATGCCTGTGCGCGACTGGGCGATACCCTGGAGCCGCGACTGCTCATCGGCGGACTGGGTATGGGGTTTACCCTGGCGGCCGCACTGCAACAGGTCGGTAACCAGGCACAGGTGGCCGTGGCAGAAGTCGTACCGGCCGTGGTGGCCTGGAACCGGGAATGGCTGGGCATATACGCCGGCCATCCGCTGCGCGACCCGCGCGTGAACGTGCAGGAAACGGACGTCGCTCACCTGCTCAGGCGCGGCCGGCAAACCTGGGACGCCATTCTGCTGGACGTGGATAACGGTCCCGAAGGGCTCACCCGCAAGGAAAACGACTGGCTCTACAGCCTGAACGGATTGAATGCTGCGTATGCCGCATTGCGTCCCCGCGGCGTGCTGGCAGTCTGGTCAGCCGGCCCGGACCAGCGCTTTTCACAGCGGCTGCGAAAGACCGGGTTCAGGGTAGACGAGACCCGTGTCCGGAGCCACGGTTCCAAAGGTGTACGCCATATGATCTGGATCGCCAGGCGCGGCGCCTAGCCCGCATTTCTCACCGACTTCCTGCTGCGGCGGCGTCATGCCGCGCGCTAAGCGGCATTCACTCGGTCGGGCTGCTCGACATCGTGTCGACTATGCCTGCGCGGCCCTCGGTCGCGAACGCCGCTTATTACACAGTAATCACCCCGAAAAGTAGCTGACACCAGAAGTAGAATTTTCTCATAATTGTTCAGTGAAAACAGGAACGCGGCGGCAATCTGGATGTTTGCCGCCGCGAGCGTGTTACAACTCTACTTGTTCGGCAATCCGTAAAGCGTCATCAACCTCGACACCCGGATAACACACGGTGCTTTCCAGTTTGGTATGCGCCGGGATGAAGTTTCAACAAGTTGTAAGTCAGACATGATGGGCTCCTTCCCGATACCACCGACCCGAATATTCAGCCTGTACAGAACGATCAGGATTCAGTCCTGAAGGTTTCGGTCAGCATCCATGCGCTTATGAAGAATCCGGACAATCAGGACATCCCGCGTACGCGGTGTATAAAAAATCGAGTGGCTTTCATGCAGGAAACAGCGGTAGCCGGGGCGGATTTCATCCACAGAACTGCCCATTTCAGGATTATCACCGAGCAGTTCCAGGCATTGGGTGAGAGATTGAAGGTAGGTTTCCGTGCGTTCTACGCCAAAATCCAGCAGGGGGCGCTCCAGAA
>JALSRZ010000166.1 GCA_026984515.1 Thiohalobacter sp.
TATCGCCCACATTGGCCCCGGCACGCAGGTAGTACTGGCGTACCAGGCCGTTGAAATTGATGGGTGCCGCCGTACCCGCATAGACCTGGTAATCGGTGACTTCCGGCACCTCCGCCAGGTATGCAGCCAGTTCAGTAAGCACCCGGTTGGTCTGTTCCAGTGAACTGCCCTCGGGCATATCCACGATCACCTGGAATTCCGACTTGTCGTCAAAAGGCAGCATTTTAAGGATTACCAGCTTTACCGCGGCCAGGCCCACCGAACCCGCAATCAGCAACAGCACCGCCACCAGCATCAGGTAACGTGCGCGCCGGCCCCGGTCACCGCCCAGGAACGGCTGCAGCAGGCGTTGAAAAAAACGCTGCAGCGCGCTGTCCGTGAGCGAATCCGGCTGCTCGTCGTGTGCATCGGCGGATAACAGTTTCAGCGCCATCCAGGGCGTCACCACCAGCGCTACCGCCAGCGAAATCAGCATGCCCATGCTGGCGTTAATGGGTATGGGACTCATGTAGGGTCCCATCAGGCCGGTCACAAATGCCATGGGCAACAGCGCCGCGATCACCGTAAAGGTCGCCAGTATGGTCGGGCCACCGACTTCATCCACCGCCCTCGGGATGGCCTGCACCAGGTTGGCATCCCCCATCTGCATATGCCGGTGAATGTTTTCCACCACTACCACGGCATCATCAACCAGTATGCCGATTGAAAAGATCAGTGCGAACAGGGATACCCGGTTGAGCGTGAAACCCCACGCCCAGGACGCAAACAGGGTGATGGCCAGGGTAATGACCACCGCGGTTCCCACGATGATCGCCTCGCGCCAGCCGAGACTCAGTATCACCAGCAGCACCACGGCGGAGGTAGCAAATATCAGTTTCCTGATCAGGGTGCCGGCCTTCTCGTCTGCCGTCACGCCGTAGTTACGCGTAACCGTGGTATGGACGCCCTCCGGGATAAAGATGCCCTCCAGGTCCTGCAAACGCTCGATGACCTGATCGGCGATCTGCACCGCATTGGTCCCCGCCTGTTTGGCAATAGCCAGCGTAACCGCCGGGTGTTCGCCCGCCACTGCAGCCGACGGTGCTGCGGCCACACCGCTGCCAAACCAGACATACTGCTCGGGCTGGTCCGGGCCGCGCCGGATATCGGCCACGTCGCGCAGGTACACCGGGTTGCCCTTGTGCAGGCCGACCACCAGTTCAGCCACTTCTGCGGCGCGCCGGAACAGGGTCCCCGCCTTGACCTCTATCGCACGGTTGTCCGTGACCAGCTGACCGGCCTCGCTGGACTGGTTGGCCTGTTGCAGAGCGCTGCGAAGATCGGTCAGCGACAACCCGAATCCCGCCAGGCGCTGCGGGTCGAGCAGGACGTGCACCACCGGTTCCGGCCCGCCGATGGTATAGATGTCACGCGTGCCAGTCACCCGTTTCAATTCCGCTTCCAGGGTATGCGCCACGCTCCTGAGTTCAGCCGCGCCACGCTTCGGATCCTCGGTCCACAGGGTCACCGCCACAACCGGCACGTCATCGATACCCTTGGGCTTGACCAGCGGCTGCCCGACCCCGGTGCCTGCCGGCAGCCAGTCCTGGTTGGAATAGAGCCGGTTGTACAAACGAACAATGGACTCGGTGCGCGCCTCGCCGACCTCGAACTCTACGGTGAGAATGCACAGTCCCGGGCGGGACACCGAATAGATGTGTTTAACCCCCTCGATTTCCGACAACACCTGCTCGGCCGAGGTAGCCACCAGCCGCTCGACCTCGCGCGCCGAAGCCCCCGGGAACGGAATAAACACGTTGGCAAAGGTGACATCGATCTGGGGTTCTTCTTCACGCGGTGTCACCAGCACGGCAAAAATACCCAGCAACAGCCCCAGCAGCGCCAGTAGCGGTGTGATCTCGGTCTGCAGGAATTTTCTGGCAATCGCGCCGGAGAAGCCCGGCGCTTCACTCATGATGCGGACCCCGCTGCTTCAGCGCGATACCGGCCACCACCGGGTCCAGGGCGATGCGCTCACCCTGCTCCAGTCCCGCCAGCACCTCGGTCAGCTTACCCTCCACCTCGCGCCCGGCGCGTACCTGGCGGAAGTGCAGCGTCCCGTCAGCCGACTGTACATAGACCCCGGTCACTTCGCTACGATGCACGACCGCCTGGCTGGGCACCACCAGGTGCCGGGTCTTCCCGACGGCAAATGCAACCTTGACCAGCATGCCGGGAAACAGGCCGTGCTGGCCCGGCGGCAGCTGGACACGCACGGTAAACGAGTGACTTTCCGGGTCCGCGTAGGGAAACAGGGTCATGTCATCGCTTGCCAGCCACGCGCCGTTATCGGGCAGTTGCACCCTGCTGTGCTGCGTGGCGCGAATGCGCTGCGCATAGTGGGCCGGCACCTGGACCTGGATGCGCAGCTTTTCCAGCGACAGGCCGGTACCCAGTTTGGTGCCGATCTGCACCTGTTCGCCGACTTCCACGAACCGCTCCACCATGACACCTGCGAACGGCGCATGGACCACGGTGTACTCCCACTGTTCCCGCGCCTCCTTGGCAGTCGCCCTCGCCAGTTCCAGCTGGGCACGCGCGGATTTGAGGTTGGCCTCTGACTTGTCCAGCCGGGACTTGCTGACCGCGTTCTCTTTGATCAGGCGCTGGTTACGACGGTAGCTCGACTCGGCTTCGGTCAGCACCGCCTGTGCCTTCGCCTCGTTGGCAATAGCCTTGTCCAGGCGCGCCTTCTGCTTGGTGTCATCGATGCGCAGCACCACCGCACCCTTGGGCACGTAGTCGTTGACATCGAACGGCAACTCGATGATCTCGCCCGCGGTCTGTGCAGACAACGTGGACCTGTGTACCGCCTCGACCACACCGTCGAAGCGCTGTTCATCGGCCAGCACCTGGTAGCGAACATCCGTGAAACGAAGTTCCGGTGTAACGGCCGCGGCAGGCAGTGAAACAAGCAGCGCCGCTGCCAGCGCAAATATCCGAACCTGTGACACCCTTCACCCCGCCATCAATGTCGAGTAAACCACCCCATTATCAGGCTTGAGGCCAAAATCTCAACACGGCAGACAAGCGGCTAAAGCCCCGACTTCCTGCGTGGGAACTGCGCCCGGAATGACGACCTGTTTACCAGCCCGGGTAACCACCCCAGCCGTAACCCGGGTATGTGCCGTAACCGTAGCCCGGGTAGCTACCCCAGCCATAGCCCGGATACCCGCCCCAGCCATAACCGGGATAAGCGCCATACCCGTAACCCGGGTAACCGCCCCAGCCATAGCCTGGATAGCCACCCCAGGGGCCGCCGTAACCGTAGCCCGGGTAGCCACCCCAGGGGCCGTCATAATAGTCATCGTCAAACCAGTTCCACGGCATCCAGCTGCCACCCCAGAACGCCTGGGCAGACGACATGGGCAAGAACACCACCAGCAGTGCAGCAAACACTGTTTTCCTGAGTTTCATATCCTGATCCCTCCGACTTATACTGAGTTCACCGGCGCGCAGGAGTGCCTGCGCGGCTCCCGCAGCCTTGATAAGCCCTGATGAATCAACCAGGGTCCCCCTAAATGTAAAACAAACAGCGATCAGCGCAATCACCCGAGGCTGAAATTCCGACATCTATTGACCCCGGTCAACCGCTACCACAGCGATCAGCCCGGTCAACGCCACACAGAGCGCGCTATACTCCAGGTATCATGGTATCCAGCGTAAAAACAGGGGAAAACCCCGATATTGTCCGCCAACTGGAAAACCGCCTCGGACGTTTACACGCCCGCCAGCGACTGGGAATCGAAAACGATCACGAGACACGCATCTTCGGGCAGGGACTCAATTTTTTTCATGTCGAGAACTGGTATTCGCTGCAGTCCGCCATCCGCATTACGCTCAAGCTGACCGGCCTGTACTGGCGTGGACACCGGAATACCGCCCGCATCCAGGTTCGCCACAACCACATTCACCTGCCGGCGTTACCGGCCGAATTCGATGGCTATACGATCCTGCATCTCAGCGACCTGCACGTGGACATAAACCCCGGCGCCATGCACCGGCTGATCGAACTGCTGCACGAAATCGAGTACGACCTGTGTGTGCTGACCGGTGATTACCGTGGCCAGACCTTTGGCCCGATCGAAGAAACCCTGGCGGGCATGGCGCGGATCCGCACCCACCTGGAAGACCCCGTCTACGCGGTGCTGGGAAACCACGACACCATACGCATGGTGCCGGGCATGGAAGACATGGGCATCCGCATGCTGCTCAATGAATCGGAAACCATCTGCCGCGACAACGCACGAATCCGCCTCGCCGGCATCGATGACGCCCATTATTTCCGGGTCGACAACATGGAAAAGGCCATCGCCGACGCAGAGCGGGATGAATGCACCATCCTGCTGTCCCATACCCCCGAAATCTTCCGCCAGGCGGCACACGCTGACTTCAACCTGCTGCTGGCCGGCCACACCCACGGCGGACAGATCTGCCTGCCCGGCGGCATTCCGATTACCCTTGATTCGGTGTTACCCCGGCACATGGGCTCCGGTGCCTGGCGCTACCGGAACATGCTGGGCTACACCTCAACCGGCGTAGGCTCATCGGTGGTCACCGTGCGCTACAACTGCCCGCCGGAAATCACGCTGCACCACCTGCAGAAGAAGGAAGATTCCGCATGCTAGTATGGCTGATCGCGGATGCCCAGCCGGTAGAACAGCGGTGATAACACCACTTCGCTGAAAAAAAACACCCCCACCACGAGCGCCGCCTCGAATACCGTCAGGTCCAGCGATGACTGGCAGGCCAGCACCGGGAACAGCGACTCCGGCAACTGGTCCAGCCCTGTCGCACGACTGCTGGGCGGCTTCTTCAGGCGCCGCTTGATAAAACTGGAGAACAGATCGCCCAGCATCGAGGTGCTGCCGACCAGCAGCCCCGGCTCCCAGCCCAGCCCGAGTGCAACACCACCCAGCGTGGTGGCCAGCAAGGCGCCCAGCAGACCGCGCAGGGTCTTGGACGAGCCCAGCAGCGGCTGAGCGTCAAAAAACCGGACTCCGCCGTCCAGCGGCCAGGCACAACAGGACCCCAGCAGCTTTTTCAGCAGCACCGGGGTTCCGTTTGCCAGCGTCAGCAGTACCAGCAGCTTGAGAATCAGCACCGGCTCAGCCACTTTCATGGCGCACATTCATTGCATAAAGATACGTGGGTTCGTGCTAGAATCCTATCCCTTTAAAACCTGCCCTTTCGAGGACCCGATTCGCCATGTTGCGCATTGCGGTAATGAACACCAAGGGCGGCTGTGGCAAGACCACGGTCGCCACCAACCTGGCCAGCTACTGCGCTTCCCGGGGTTGCGGCACGGTGTTGCGGGATTATGACCGGCAGGCCTCCTCGACACGCTGGCTCAAGGCGCGCAGCGGCGGCTACGCCTTCATTCACGGCATTGCCGCCTTCGAACCGCCACGCGAAGGTACCACGCGCGCCTGGCAGATGCAGATACCCGCGGGCACGCGCTATGTCATCACCGATACCCCGGCCGGCTATTCAGAGTTCGACATCGAGGACCGCGTGGCCGAAGCCGATGTCATTCTCATCCCGGTGCTGCCCTCCTCCATCGATATCAGCTCCACCGCTGATTTCATCCGTGACCTGTTGCTGGTCGGCAAGGCACGCGCGCTCAACAAGCGCCTGGCGATCATTTCCAACCGCACCCGCATCCATACAAAGGCGCTCGAAAAACTGGACCGCTTTTTACAGAGCCTGGACATTCCCGTGATCGCCCGCCTGCGGGATACCCAGCACTACGTCAATGCCGCCGAAAAAGGCATCGGGGTACACGAACTGCAGGAGCGCGATGCGCAGAAAGACACTGCCGCCTGGCGCGAACTGCTGGACTGGCTTGAGGACGTACAGGACAGCCCCGAAATCCCGCAGGAAACGTTGCGCACCAGTTCCGGGTAAGCTGCCAGCCTCCCCTTTGCATGATGAAAACTGATCGGTGACCGTCCGCGTTCGTCTTTCAACACCGGAATAACGGGAATGTCGGACGGTGGGAAGTGGCCGGCAACCGGGGTGGCACGGGTGGTTCGCAGGCAAGCCCGCTCCTGCGTTACTGGTTCGTCCGGGTGGACCTAGGTTGGCCGTTACTGACAACCCGGTGTGCTGCCGGCGATCCGCTCGGCGATCTCCTGACTCAGGCTTGCAACGGCGTGACTCATGGCGCTGACATACTCCGGGTAACCCGGACCTGCCGGGGTTTCTTCAAAGCGGAAATGGTGCGCGGTGAGTTCACAGCGCTGCTCACCGTCGAGCAGGCGCCAGACACCTTCAAACCTGGCCACCTTTCCTGTTTCGCCGTCAAAGCGAAACACCTGCACAGTGACCTGGAAATCCGGGCGATCACTGCTGGACCAGGGGTGCGTCAGGATACGGTCGCTATGCAGGCGACTCATCAGGTCCTGCGCCAGCACCCGGGTCAGGTCCCGGTTCAGGTCGCCGCCCCAGCGGTCGAACTCCGACAGGTCGAGACGATTGGGTTCGGGGCGTGTAACGATTTGCGGACGATCGAATATGTCAGGCAGGGTAATCGGCCCCAATCCGACACTCAGTGATGCGCTTGCTGTACTGTGACCGGTAACCGGTGTTCCGGGTTCGGCACTCAGTACATAGAAGTCGGCGGGTCGCGAAGCTCCCCCGATACTGCAACCGGCCTGCAACAACACCAGCATGACTATTAACAGGTGATTTGTTTTCATCATGTTCGTGTCCTCAGGGTGTGCCCTTGCCTTTGATCAATGCTTCCGGATGTCGTTCCAGGTACTCTGCCATCACCCGCAACGAACGCGCTGCGGCACTGAATTCCTTCAGGGTGTCCTGCAACTGGCTCCCGATTTCACCATCGGACGAAGCACTGGCTTCCAGCGTCGCCATAGCCCGGTTTGCCGTCCGCAATGTTTTCTGCAGTTCGTCCGACAGCTCCGGAACGTCCTCTTCCAGCGAGGCAGCCAGCGCGGAGGTCGACACCATCAATTCGTTGAGATTGGTCAGGGTACCCTGCAGGTCAGCCTTTTCCAGGCGGCCCAGGATCTTGTTGATACTGGCAACGATACCTTCCAGCGTGTTCGGCAGGGTCGGGATTTCCGGGTAACGGCCATCGGTAAGCATCTCTGCGGGTGGCGCATCCGGGAACAGACCGATCTCCACAAACAACTGCCCGGTAAGCAGACTGCCGGTTTGCAAACGCGCACGCAGGCCGCGCTTTACCAGCTCCGCGACTCTCTTCACAGGGTCTTTTTCAAACCGGCTCTTTTCCCGCTGTCCGCTATCCGCCTGGTCGATATCCCGGTATGCCTCGGTGCGTTGCGGTTCCAGGTCGATCACGACCACCGGACCGACAATGCCCTTGTGCATGGGGTCAGCACCCAGGTCGATCGACTTGACCGTGCCCACGCGGATGCCGCGATACTCCACCGGTGCCCCGACACTCAGACCTCGCACCGTGCCATCAAACCTCAGCACAAAGGTCGCAGTCTGCGTGATGGGTCGCTCCAGCGCCTTGCTGCGGTTTTCATACAGGGTAAATACCGTATTCTCCGTGGCGATCGGCGTATCCAGAAACTCGGGCAACGTCTCGAAAGCAACGCCGCCGCTCAACAATGACATCAGGGATTCCATCTCGAATTTTGCACCCGATGCATCCATGGAGATGCTCACACCGCCCACGTTCCAGAAATAGGTGCCGGTGTGTACATACTTGTCGTAGGGGGCCTGTACAAAAACGCCGATATCGACATAACTGTAATCATCCGCCAGCTTGTAGTCGGTAATCTCGCCGATGTCGAACTGCCGAAAATACACCGGGGCACCGATGGAGATAGACCCCAGGGAGTCGGCCCGCAGCCGGAAACGCGTGCCTTCCTTGTCGATGGTGACAATCGGCGGCTTTTCCAGCCCGGTAAACGCTTTCTGCGCTTGCCCTTCCCTGTTTGGCTCAAAAGCGATATAGGCACCACTCAGCAAGGTACTCAGGCCGGAAACGCCGCCCGCTCCAACACGTGGCTTGACCACCCAGAAGCGGCTTTTATCCGTCAGGTACTCTTCTGTACCCGCCAGCATGGTAATGCTCAACTGCACGGCTTTCAGGTCTTCCGTAAAATCCACCCTGTTAACCGTGCCCACCGTAACATCCCGGAATTTTACCTGCGTCTTGCCTTCCTCTATGCCCTCTGCCGTGTGGAAGGTAACCGTGATCTCCGGACCTTTTTCGGATTCGGTCTTGTAGAACAGCCAGCCACCAACCAGCAGCGCCACCAGCGGCAACAGCCACACGACCGGGAAGCCCTTGCTCTCCGCGTCCACGATTGCGTCAGGCACTTCCTCGAAATCACCTGGCTGGCTTGGCGTCGTCATTACTGTTCTCCCTGGTAATCCCAGATCAGCCGCGGGTCAAAATTCATGGCCGAAAACATGGTCAGTATAACCACCGCGGAAAATGCAATGGCGCCTGCTCCCGGTTCAATGGTCGCCACCGTCCCCACGTTGACCAGTGCCGCCAGCAGTGCCACCACAAAAATATCGACCATCGACCAGCGCCCGACCAGCTCCACCACCCGGTACAGGCGGGTGCGCTGTTGTCTGTACCGCGTTGACTTGCGCTGCACGGTAATCAGCAGGTAGAGAAGCGCCAGCATTTTCAGCAGCGGCACCAGCACGCTGGCGACAAACACGATCAGCGCCAGCGGCCAGTCCCCGTGCACGAACAGGTAGATCACACCACTCAGGATAGTATCCGACTGTGACTTTCCGAACGAAACGACCGTCATCACCGGGTACAGGTTGGCCGGCAGGTAGGCGATCATGGCGGCAAGCAGGAATGCCCAGGTCTGGCTGAGGCTGGCCGGTTTACGCAGGTGCATGGGGGAGCTGCAGCGCGGACAGTGGGTATGACCGGCTGTCGGCAGGTGTAACAGCAACCCGCAGGTATGACAGCTCGCCAGACCGGCGTCTATGGCCCTCATTGGTGTTTTCTACCCGGAACACCCAGCATATGCCACAACAGGTGCCTGTCAAACGAGGAACTCGCAGCCGCGAATACCAGGATCAGGCCCACGAACGCATACAGGGAATTCCCGGTATGCATGGTCGCCATGTTGCCCAGTTTGACGAAAGCCACCAGTACGCCCAGCATGAACACGTCCAGCATCACCCAGGGCTCGAGGTGACCGATCCAGGCCAGCAACAGGCGCACGGCGGGCCACGACTGCCGTAAACGCACCGACAGCATCACGTACAGGCCGCTTGACATCATCAACGCAGGCGCCAGGATACTGGTCAGGAATACGACGACTGCCAGCTCCCCCATACCGGCGTTATACATCGCCCGAGAAGCGCCAAACAGGGTACAGACTTCCTTTCGCCCCCCGATCTCCAGGGTCAGGAACGGGAACATATTGGCCAGCAACAGCAAAATCAACGCCGTGATGTACAAGGCGATGGGGCGACCCAGACCACCCCGGGGGTTACGCGCCAGTACTGCACCACAGACGTGGCAACGCGCGGTCGCACCGGGCGCCAGCCCGGGTACACGATGCAGCTCATCGCATTCGTGGCAGGCGGCCATCTCGGCAAGCGCAGTGGCAGCGTGTTCAGGCATGCTCATTGCAGCCGATTATCCATGCTTTCCAGGGCACATACCAGCCCCGCCGGAAACTGATATTTAACCGGCGAAGCGGTATAGTTACGCTGAACCGACGCGCCCCTTACCGGAGGAAGAATGAAACATCCTGTCAAGCTGATCACCGCCCTGCTGCTGTTACTGGCAACGGTTGCCGGGCCTGTTGCTGCAGAAAACCTGAATGTGGTCTACAGCGGCAAATGGCCTCCCTATGCCGATGCCAGCCTGCCGCAGCAGGGTCTGGGCGTCGACCTGGTTACCACGGCCTTGCAGCGCGCCGGTTACCAGACCATTCTGCAGATCGACTCGCTGGACCGGATACTGGAAGGTGGCAAGCTCGGGGTGTACGACGTGTTTGCCACGCCCTGGTACAGCGATGAACGCAACGAGTACCTGGATTACAGCAAACCGTATCTCCAGTCCTATATCCGCTTCGTGAAGAAGAAAGGCTCCGATATCGAATTCAACAGCTTCAGCGACCTGAACGGCCTGCTGATCGGCGTGGTGCAGGACTATGCCTACGACGAGGAGTTCAACCATTCACGCAAGCTGACCCGGATCAGCGAACGCAACCTGATCCAGAACCTGCTCAAGCTGAAGCAGGGCCGCCTCGATCTTGCCGTGGATGATGAACTGGTACTGCTGTACGAGATCAACCAGTATATGCCGAACAGCCGGAACGACTTTGTCATCCTTCCCAAGCCGCTGGCGGTACGCGGTATCCACATCGGCGTCAGCCGGGAGAACCCCCACCACGCCGCGATCGTGGCCGCCTTCGACAAGGCGATCGATGCCATGAAAAAAGACGGCAGCTACGACAAGATTCTGCAGAAACATTTCGCCTATATAAAGAAACCTGCCGGCAAACCGGCTCAGAACGAGTAATCGTCGTCCGGGGTATCGCTGCCCGCAGCTGTATTGTCCGGGGTTTTGAAAATTGTCTTTAGCCAGGACATCAAGCCGTTCTTTTTCGGCTCCGGCTCCACTTTGTCGGCGGCCGGCGGTGCCGCCTCCGGTGCAGCCGCCACCACGGGTGGCGCATCCGCCCGGGACCGCAGCGCCAGCAAACGGGTGTCGCCCGGCATGACACGAAGTCCCCGCGCTATATACCGCCTGGCCCTGGCGCGGTCCTTTTGCTGCAACGCACGATTACCCAGCGTAATGTAGCGCTCCACGATCTGGTCGAGACCGAACAGTGCCGCGCGGTTGCCCGGCTCCAGTTCCAGCACCTGTTGATAGTACTGGTAGGCGTTATTGTCCGCCGGGATCAGCAAGCGATAGTCACGCACGGCGCGTTGCCCCAGGGAAAGCAACTCGATGATGCGGTCTTCACGCAACCGGGGTGCGGAGCTGCGATCTTCCGGCGCTGCGGCCGGCAGGCTGACTTCGGGTTCGACTACCCGCTCCTGCGGACCCGCCGGTGTAACCGCCGCCAACACCACGGGAGCTTCCGGTTCCGGTTCCTGCGCCGGTGCAGGCGCAGCGGTGGCGACCTCTTCTCCTACCGGTACCAGCGGATCCCCCGGCACCCGGTCTACCGGAACCATTGCGCCCGAACCAGACTGCGACGGCTCACTTGCCGGGGATGAACGTGTATCTGCAGCCGGCGTTGCGCCGGCATCGCCGGCGATCTCCACGACTGGCTCAGAAACCGTCGGCGCCGGGGTATAGGGGATACGCGGGACCGATTCTTCGCTATGGGCATCGGGTTTATCACGCTCGACATCTTCCGCTTTTGCAAGCAGCAGCGGATCGCTACCGGGTTCAGCGGGAGAAACCGTACCCGCTTCTCCCGGATCGATCGCTACCGCTGCAACGGCCCGTTGCGCCGGCCTTTGCTGCATGGCACTGTACTGGCCGGCCGGCTTGTCAGCAGCCGAATCCAGCAGCAGGGTCAGCACCAGGGCCGTTCCCGCCAGGGTGCCCAGCGCCAGCACCGGCCGGCCGCTCAGCAGCGGTTGCTGCGCCAGCAGGCGCTTCACTGCACCCGGGAAGTGCTGCAGCCAGTCCTTCGCCTGCTGGCAGACCGGGCCTGCAAACAGGGCGGACAGGCGCTTGCCCAGGTGATCGGCTGCGTCGACCAGGTACGATTGTGCACGCCTGTACCACGGTGAAGGAGTTGATTCCCAGGCGGGAATGCGTACTTGCCCGGCAGGCCGACGCTGACGGGGTTGCGTGGCACCCGGTCCGGATGCTTCAGGTGGCCGGTGTTCGGGCGGCAGGTTTCCGTATTCCGCCCGCGCATCGCCCGTTCCCATGGCTTCCCTGGCCCCGCCGGCAACCGTTCTCTGCGTATATTCGACTGCGTTTGCTTCCTCGACGGCAGCTTTCGGTAATTCAGTAACCGATGCCGGTGTACGCGGTTCAGCATGCAATGCCAGGTCTGAGACAGACAGCGTGCCGTCTTCCAGACCGGCCGACACGGTATCTTCACTGCTGTCACTGTTCAACGGGGCCAGGCGCTCTTCCTGCATGGTGCCGGCGACCTCGAGGACGTCGCGTTCACCCAGTGTGTGCTTCTTCTCCATGAAGCCATCCAGTAACAGCCTTGTGCAGATCTTGTTGATATGCCTGGGAACACCCTGGCTGAATCGGTAAATAGCCAACAACGCCTCCCCGCTCACCGCGGGATCGCCCTGCCAGTCGGCCTTGCGCAAACGGTACTCCATGTAGTCCCGGGTATCGGTCAGGCTCAGCGGGTCGAGGTGGCAGGCGCCGATCACGCGCTGCTGGAACTGCTCCATCGCCGGCTCGCGCATCAGGTCACGCAATCGTTCCTGACCGACCAGGAACAGCTGCAGTAGTGGACGTGAGTCCATCTGCATGTCCGCCAGCAGCCGCAGTTCCTCGAGTGCCGGGCAGGAAAGCCCCTGGGCTTCATCGATTATCAGCAGCACCCGTTTACCGGCGCCGATCTGCTCGACAAAGAAGCGCCGAAGACGCACCAGCACCGTTGCCTTGTCCAGCCCCTCCACGTCCAGGCCATAGGCGTACGCCACCACCCGCATCAGGTCGGAGGCCTCCACATTGGCCGTGGCCACGCGGGCGGCAACCACCTCTGAATGTTCCAGCTCGTTCAGGAACACCTGCGCCAGCGTGGTCTTGCCGATACCCGGCCGGCCGGTAACCATGATGAAGCCTTCGCCCAGTTTCAGCGCGTACTGGAGGTAGGCGTAGGCCTGTTCATGACCGGGGTGCCGGAAACAGAACCTGGGATCCGGCGTCAACCTGAACGGGTTGTCACTCAGATGGTAGAAAGCTTCGAACATCATGCATTCCCCTGTACGTACACTCGTTTTTGTTTGAACTTCTTTAATGGGGTTCTGACTGACAAGTGTAGCATATTCAACATCATCACTGGACCGTATGATGATGTCTGTTCGGGTTGCGTGCAGCACCACACCGGCGACCGGTCCGGGGCTGTCTCCAGGGTAGCAATGGAGCGGGATGAAAGATCGATTAATTAGTATCTTACGAAGCCCAGGTAAGGCGACGAAGGTCGAGACCGCCCTGTTTCAGGATTCTCCGCTGACGCCGAGTGCTGCGGCCACGAGCGCGCGCTGTTGCGCCTGGTGTACTTTCAGGCTGCCCGCCGCGGACGAGGCCTGCCCAGGTCGACTGACACACTCCAGTTCGACCTGCGCACCCAGCGCCTGCAGCAGGTGGTGCTTCTGGCTGTACCAGGCGCCCTGGTTGCGCGGTTCTTCCTGGCACCAGACCGCCTGCCGGAGCGCGGGATACTGTTGCAGTTGCTGCGCCAGCGCTTCAGACGGAAACGGGTATAACTGCTCGATACGCAGGATGGCGGTGTCTTCGATACCCAGGCTGCGGCGCTGCTCGACCAGGTCATAGTAGACCTTGCCCATACAGAGCACCAGGCGCGTAACCCGACTCGCATCGAGCGCATCCACCTCGCCGAGCACGGGATAAAACCGGCCTTCACAAATCTCGTTAACCGTGCTCAGTGCCGCGGGATGACGCAACATGCTCTTCGGCGTGATTACGATCAGCGGTTTCCGGAAGCGCCGCAACATCTGCCGGCGTAACATGTGAAATACCTGCGCGGGTGTCGACGGCACGCACACCTGCATGTTGATCTGCGAGCAAAGCTGCAGGTAGCGCTCAATGCGCGCGGAACTGTGTTCGGGTCCCTGCCCCTCGTAGCCATGCGGCAGGTACATCACCAGCCCGGACAGACGACCCCATTTCTGCTCTCCGGAACTGATGAACTGGTCGATGACCACCTGTGCGGTATTGGCGAAATCGCCGAACTGTGATTCCCAGATCACCAGCGCATCCGGCTCCGTGGTCGCGTAGCCATATTCGAAGGCCAGCACGGCTTCTTCCGATAACAGCGAATCGACCACCACAAAGCGGGCCTGCGTATCGGACAGGTTCTTCAGGGGCACGAAACTGTGACCGTCTTCCTGATCGTACAGCACGGCATGGCGGTGAAAGAAGGTACCCCGGCTGCTGTCCTGGCCGGAAAGCCGGACGGCATAGCCCTGCTCCAGTAACGAGGCATAGGCCAGCGTTTCACAAAATCCCCAGTCGAGAAGCTGTTGGCCGCGCACCATGTTCCGGCGCGCCGTCATTACACGCGCGACACGGCTGTGCACCTGCAGTTCTGCCGGCACACAGGTTATACGTTCACCCAGATCCCGAAAGGTGGCTGTATCGATCGCGGTAGACACCGGCTCGTCCCAGCGTCCACCGACAAAACGTTTCCAGTCGATGGGGTGTCTGGGGCTAAGACCGGCACCATCCAGCAGGTGCGGCACTACCGGACCGCCCTGCTCCAGGCGCCGGCGGGCGGTCTGTACCAGCACTTCGGCGTCCGTAGCGGCAAGCACCCGCTGTTCCAGTAAACGCTGTGCATAGCGCTCGCGCGTAGTCGGCAGGGCGCGGATCCGGCGGTACATCAGTGGCTGTGTCACCGCCGGCTCGTCCGCCTCGTTATGCCCATGGCGCCGGTAGCAAACCAGGTCGATCACCACGTCCTTGTGAAACTGCCTGCGGTAGTCGAAGGCCAGACGGGCAACACGCACCACGGCTTCCGGATCATCGCCGTTGACATGAAACACGGGGACATTGATCATTCTCGACACATCACTGCAGTAGAAAGTCGAGCGTGCATCCCGCTCGATATTGGTAGTGAAGCCGATCTGGTTATTGATAATGATATGCAGCGTGCCACGCGTCTTGTAGCCGCGTGTCTCGGACAGGTTGAAGGTCTCCGTAACCACGCCCTGGCCGGCAAACGCCGCGTCCCCGTGAATGACTAGCGGCAGCACCCGTTCGCCGGGCTGATCCTGCCAGCGGTCCTGGCGGGCCCGCACGGCCCCTTCGACCACCGGCCCGACAATTTCCAGGTGCGATGGATTGAAAGCCATGGCCAGGTGGATCGGCCCGCCGGGGGTATTCATGTCTGACGCGAATCCCTGGTGGTATTTTACATCCCCCGAACGATTGGCATCCAGGTCCTGTTCCTCGAATTCCCGGCACAGCCGCTCGGGTGATTTCCCGAGGATATTCACCAGCACGTTCAGGCGCCCGCGGTGCGCCATGCCAAACACGATTTCCCGCACGCCTGCCGCGCCCGTGTACTGGATCAGGTCGTCGAGCAGTGGGATCAGGCTCTCCGCGCCCTCGAGTGAGAAACGTTTCTGACCGGAGTACCGGGTATGCAGGTGGCGCTCCAGCACCTCCGCCGCAGTCAGTCGTTCGAGCAGGCGCACACGCTGACCGTCATCGAAACCGGGAACCATACGGGTATCCTCAAGGCGGCGCTGCAACCAGCGCTTTTCCTCGATACCGGGGATATGCATGTATTCCACCCCTACGCTGCCGCAATAGGTCTGCTGCAACTGCCGCAGGATTGCAGCAAGGGTCATGCGGGCAGGCGCCGTCAGGGAACCGGTATGGAAACGGGTATCCAGGTCCGCCTCGCTGAGCTGGTGGTAGGCCAGCGAAAGTTCCTGCAGGTCCGTTTCCGCTGCTTCCGCGAGTGGATTGGTACGCGCCTGCAAGTGACCGAGAAACCGGTAGGCATTGATGAGCTGCAGGACGCGTGCCGACTTTGCACTGTTCCCGTCCGTAACCGGGGGCTGATGCGCAGGCGGTCCGCCAGCGCCATCGCGCTCCAGCGCGGCGAAGTAGTCACGCCACTGCGCGGACAGAGCGGCGGGATTATCCAGGTAGGCAAGGTAGAGCTGTTCCAGGTAGGCCGAGTTTTCCGCGCACAGCGCTGACTCACCAGGCGGGAACCGCCTGGACAGGGTGGTGCCCGGTCGCCGGTTTTTGCTCATTAGGACGTTTTCACTCCGTATTCCTGTGAAATACGTACAGAGACTGTTACGGCGAGAAACGGCCAGACTGAACCATTCCCCTGCTCCCGACCCGGCATTTCACCGGTCAAATCAGCAGCTTCGGCAGTCTGCCCGGTGCAGTAGAAGGATGGTGAGAGTTGCGGACTAACCGCCCGGCTGACCGGAAACGGTTGCGGATACCTCGCTCCCCTCCTTCAGCCAGGTTATAAACAGCGTATATCCCAGCACCATCACCACCGCGCCTACGAACAGGCCGATAATCCCGGAAAGCATCATGCCACCGATGGCACCGATAAAAATAATCGCCATCGGCGCATCCACACCCTTGGCCAGCAGGATCGGTTTCAACACATTGTTGAGCAGGCCCACGGCGATATTCCAGACCAGGAAAGCAACGGCCACGCCGGTACTGGACACGGAAAATACATAGATGGACAGCGGGACCAGGATAATCAGGATATCGATCTGGACAATCGCGAGTATCAGGCAGACAAAGGCCAGCACACCGGCCGCCGGTATATCCATGACTATAAAGCCCAGGCCGGCCAGGGTCGACTGGATCACCGCGATACCCAGGATGCCCGTCACCACGCTTTTGACAGTCGCCAGCGACAGTTCCGTCAGTTCAGGACCGCGATTCCCGGCAAGCCGGCTGAAGATCGAGACCACGGCCTGTTTGGCCCCCTGTGCCGATACCAGGAAGATCCCGGCAATGATGATCGAAAAGACAAAAACAAGGATACCCAGCCCGGCCCCGGCCGCGGTTGCGATCAGCCACCTGGACAGGCTTTTCAACTGGGCATCGAAGCGACCCAGTGCCGCCCTGGGGTCCTGTGCCGCCTGCGTCCATAGTTTATCGAGTTTGGGACCGATCAGCGGCCACTCTTCCACTCCTTCCACCGGCGGCGGGATCCTGAGTTCATCATTTTTAATCTGCTGTGACAGGGTCTGTGCATTGTCGATCATCGCGCCGGACAGGATCATGGTCGGCGTAAGCAGGATCACCAGCATGGCGAGGGTCAGCAGGGTGGACGTCCAGCCCGGACTCATGCCGGTTTTGTTTTTCAACCATTCATACACCGGGTAGATGCCGATGGCGATAATCCCCGCCCAGACAATGGGGCCAATAAAGGGGGCGGCAATCTGGAAACACCAGAGCGCCAGCAGCGCAATCAAACCGATCTGGATCGCGGCTTCTATCAGGGTGGTACGGTCTGTCGTCATCTGCTCGTCCTCGTTCAGTTCTTTATCGGTGTTCCCGCTTGCGGCGCGGCGATATGGACATCGGCCGGGTCCACCACGGCAGCGACGCTACCATACCAACGGCTCTGCTGACCACTTTACTCCGATTCTTCCCATTCACAGTCGATTGTAGCAGAGCAGGTACGATACACTGGCGCACCATGAGGCGCCGGCGCACACGATCGACAAAATGGATACCCCTGCTGGTTTGCGCTGCGCTCACAGGCGGCTGCGCCATGGTCGGCCCGGATTTCGAACCACCCGACGCCACGCTGCCCGAAACCTGGAACCAGGATGAAGCGCAGGGCATTTCCCGACGCTCGGCCGACGATGCCCGCTGGTGGCGGGTATTCAATGACCCGGTCCTCGACACCCTGGTCCGGACCGCCCGGGCACAGAACCTCGACCTGCAGATTGCCGGCCTGCGGGTACTGGAAGCCCGTGCCAGGCTGGGTATCGTCACCGGCAGCCTGTACCCGCAGAGCCAGACCCTGCCCGGCAATTACAGTTACAACCGCGGCGAGAAAACGCGCTTCACCAGCCGCTACTTCAACCAGGCCGGGGTCGGTTTCGACGCCGGCTGGGAGCTGGATTTCTGGGGCAAGTTCCGGCGCGGGATCGAATCCGCCGATGCCAGCCTGGTCGCCAACATCGCCGGCTACGACGACGTGCTGGTGACCCTGACAGCGGAAGTCGCCAGGAACTACGTACTGATCCGGACCCTGGAAGAACGCATCCGCCTGGCGCGTGAAAACATCGTCATTCAACAGCGTTCCCTCGAACTGACCCGCAACCAGTTCGAGACCGGTTCGGTTACCGAACTGGACATGCAGCAGGCCACCACACAGTTGCGCAACACCCAGGCGCTGGTCCCCAATCTGCTGATCTCGCTGGAGCAGGCCCAGCACGCGCTGAGCATCCTGATGGGCATGCCGCCCCAGGACCTGCGGGCCATGCTGGGCAACGCCACCCACATCCCTACCGCACCGGCGGAGGTCGCCGTGGGCATACCCGCAGACCTGCTGCGCCGGCGACCGGACATCCGCCAGGCGGAACTGCAGGCCGCCGCCCAGTCCGCGCAGATCGGCATTGCCGATGCAGAATTGCTGCCGAGTTTCACCCTGTTCGGCTCCATCGGCTGGAACGTCAACGATGCGGGGCGGGACAGCCTCGGCGAGCTGTTCGAATCCAGCAGCCTGCGCTTCTCGACGGGGCCGGCGTTCCAGTGGAAGATCCTGAACTACGGTCGGCTGAAAAACCAGGTGCGGGTCCAGGATGCCCGCTTCCAGCAACTGCTGAGCAATTACGAAAACCGTGTGCTGAGTGCCGCCGGCGAAGTCAAGGACGCCATGAGCGGTTTCCTGCATTCAAAAGTGGAGACCGAATACCGCAAGCAGAGTGTAGAGGCCGCAAAACGCGCGGCCGATCTTTCCATGCTGCAGTACACGGAAGGTGTCAGCCTCTACCAGAGCGTGCTGGACGCCACCCGTTCCCTGGCCTCGCAACAGGACGCCTGGGCCCAGACCCGGGGCAATATCGCCATCAACCTGATTGCCCTGTATAAAGCGCTGGGTGGCGGCTGGGAAGTGCACAGGGCGCAGGACTTTGTGCCGGAAGACGTACGCCGGGAAATGGAACAGAGAACAGACTGGGGCGAGTTACTGGAGACTGGCAACGAGCGTCCCCCGGATCCCGGTCCTGACCGGGACCTGTGGCGAAAGCCGGACTGGTAGAATAGCGCTTCGATGAGCACAGCCGGCATACCCATGGAAATATCCATTGGCGGGATCTACTTCCCGCCGATCCTGTTTGCCATTCTGCTGGCGCTGCTGCTGGCCGGTGTCATTGCCAGACTGCTGAACCGCTTCAACCTGACGCGTTTTATCTGGCATCCACCGCTGTTCTTTGTGGCCCTGACCGTGATCTGCACCTGGCTTGTGGATCGCTTTGTCCTTCCCGTATAAAGGCACATACATGAATAAAGGAAAAAGCGGGTTCATACGATATATCGTCACCCTCGGCGTAGTCATTGCCGCCGGTTTCGTGCTGGCCGGCCTGTTTCGCGATTACCTGCTCTACCCCTGGACCCGGGACGGTCACGTGCGCGCACAGATTATCAGGATTACGCCGCGGGTCGGCGGTCCTATCGTTGAGCTGCCGATTCATGACAACCAGGCTGTAAAAAAGGGCGACCTGCTGTTCAGGATCGACCCCCGCACCTACGACCTGGCCGTCGAGCAGGCTGAAGCCAGACTCAAGCAGGCCAGGGCCACGAAACTGGTTAAGGAAGACCGGGCCACCCGCGCAAGAACGCTGCACAGCAGGGACCGCGGGGCGATTTCCGAACAGGCCCTGGTGCGCAAGGACAATGACCTGCTGGTTGCGGTGGCCAACGTGGACGTCGCCGAGGCCAACCTGCACGCAGCGCAACTGGACAGGGAGTTTACCGAGGTGCGGGCGCCGGTGGACGGCTACGTCACCAACCTGTTACTGCGCTATGGCAGTCAGACTGTCGCCAACCAGCCGGCACTGGCGCTGGTCGATACCGGCAGCTTCTGGGTGCACGGTTTTTTCAAGGAAACACAGATACGCAATATCCGGCGGGGTAATCGGGCCGTCATTCAGCTGATGGCCTACCCCGACACACCGCTGGATGGTGTGGTGGAAAGCATGGGCTGGGGCATCGCCCAGCAGGACGGCGCCCCGGACGCCGACCTGCTGCCCGCCATCAACCCGAGTTTCGACTGGATCCGCCTGGCACAGCGCATCCCGGTGCGTATCCGGCTGACGCACATCCCCACCGGGGTGGAACTGCGTGCCGGCACCACGGCGTCTGTGTTCGTGATCACCGAGTAGGCACAGCCATGTCCCGCAAGGTGCAGTCGCAGGAAGCGTTCAAGCTGGCGCTCAGCCTGACGCTGTTCTACTGGCTGGCACTCTACATGGACTGGAACCTGCCCAAGTTCGGCGCACTCGCCATTGTCGTCACCAGCCTGTCCAGCAGCGGCGCCAGTTTCAACAAGGGTGTGATGCGGGTGGCGGGTACCGGCGCCGGGGCACTGGCCGGTTTTGTACTGCTGTCCTGGTTTGCACAGTCACCGCTCGGGATGCTGCTGGCGGTAGCGGTATACCTGCTATTCATCGCCTACTTCCTGCAGACCAGCCGCCAGGCAGATACCTGGTTCAATGCCGGTTTCCTGGCCGTGGCCGTGTGGTCGTCCAGTTACATGAAAGTAGACACTGCCTTTCACTTTGCCACTGACCGCTTCCTGGAGACCGCAGCCGGTGTGCTGCTGTTCACCCTGGTCAGCGCGCTGCTCTGGCCGCGCACCTCGCGCGGCGCGCTGCAACAGCAGGGGCAATCACTGTGGGAAGATCTGCAGAAACTGTGCGGACTGTACCGGCAGCAACTGACGGAAAGCACAGTGGATGCCCGGGCTGCCGGGCTGCGCAGCCGGCTGGCCGGGAACTACCAGCAACTGCTGGGCACACTGGAAGCGGCCTATTACGATACCCCCGGGGTGCGGGCGCAGAAACACAACTGGGAACGGCTGTGCGTCAACCTGCGCAGGTTCAGCAACACCTGCGAGCTGTGGCGGGAAAGTATCAGCGACTGCCGCACGCTCGATCTGTATGCACTGCTGCCCGAACTCGCTTGCGCGCTCGACACGCTGCAGCGACGCCTGCAACAGGGTGGTGAACTGTGGCAACTGCTGTCATCCGCAGCCGGTGAAACGGACGCACCCGCCCCACCCCTGCCGACCGACGCGGGACTGGATATCGCCCCACAGGCCGGTGCGCAACTGGCCCACTTTGAACGCGCGGCACTGATGAACTTTATCACCCAGCTACGTATGCTCGATCACACCAGCCGCGACCTGCTGCTGACCCTGCACATGCTGGCCCGTCCCGGAAGCACGGAGCAGCGGGGGGCACAGCAGGCACTGGAAGATCCCTTCCAGCCATCCGCATGGAACCCGGAGCGCCTGCTCAAGGCCACCTTCCCGGCACTGTGCTGGATTAGCGGCTATCTTTTCTGGATTTACGTCGAACCACCGGGTGGACCGGGCGTCCCCATGATCGCCACGGCCTTCGGTCTGATGATGCTGATGACACCGGCCAGGCTGCCGGCCCTGCTACTGGCGCTGCTGCTCAGTATGTTTATCGCAGTGGCCCCCATCTACATGTTCGTCATACCGGCGCTGGATTCCGGCTTCGGGCTGCTGGCGCTCGTTTTTATCTACTCCTTTGTGTTCGCCTGGCTGGGCGGCATCTCACCGGTACTGAAACTGGGACCGCTGACCATGTTTGTGATGATGGTCGACATCAACAACGACCAGGTGTACTCGTTCATCCTGCTGGTCACGGCCGGTCTGGTCATGCTGCTGGGGGTCAGCATCGTGGTGGTGGTGCACCGGCTGTTGAGCCCCATGCACCCGGAAAAGATCCTGCTGCGCAATGTGCGCCGGTTTTGCAACGGCTGCGCCCGTATCGTCAGCGAATTCCAGCCCGCCTCACCGCGGCGGCGCAAGCGGCAACGCCAATTGAAAAAGCGTGTTTTCGAAAACACCATCCTGCCGGTCGCCGCGCAACTACCGGCGCTGGAAAAGAACCTGGATTACACACAGTTCCCCGACAACGATGCAGAGAAGGTACAGGGTCTGGTAGACGGGCTGCAGTCCATACGTTACCGCCTGCAGAGCCTGGAGACCATCTACAACCGTGTAGCCGAGGAATCCCCCGACCTGCTACAGTCCCTGACGCCGGTAAACGACCAGTGGCGGCAACGCGTACAACAGGTATTCCGAAACTGGGGACGCCTGGAAACAAGGGCTGCGCTGCCCGGGTCATGGGTCGACGCGAGCGCTTTTCCCCGACAGGTGGAACAGCACCTCGCAGCAACAGGTCCGGGGGGGACTGCCGGTACGATCGCGACACGTGACCTGCAGAATCTCTATGCCCTTGCAGGCAGCACCCGGAGCCTGCTGGATGCCATGCAGGAACTCGCTGCCAGCATGCGGCAGATCAACTGGGAGCAGTGGGCGGTGGCCCGCTTTTAAGCAACAGGGGAAACCGATGCGACAGAATGTATACATCAGCGGCGCGGAACGGGGCAGCGGCAAATCCGTCATTGTACTGGCGATGATGGACTACTTTAGCGGGCACAACGGCAACGTGGGGTTTTTCAGGCCGGTCACGCGCGTGGACGCCCGGCACGACCCGCTCATTCACCTGGTCATGGAACGGTATTCCATCGACGCCCCCTGCGAAGATCTGTACGGGTGTAGCAGTGACACGGCACGCGAACTGATTGCGGCGGGCCGTTACGACGAACTGCTGAAGCGAGTGCTGGAAAAGTACCGGCGCCTGCAGGCACGCCATGACCGGGTACTCTGTGCAGGCACGGACTATTCCGGAGGCTACGCTGCCCTGGAGTTTGATTTCAACGCGGACGTGGCCAATAACCTGGGCTGTTCCATCCTGCCCGTGGTACGCGGCAGCGGGCGCAGCGTCGCCGGGATACGGGATGCCACCGGCGGCTTCCTGCAGTCCCTGCGCGAGCGGCACTGTGACATCCTGGCGACCGTCATCAACCGGGTAGCCCACTCGCAGGTCGGGGAACTGCGGGCCGGCTTCGCGCAAGGGGCTGCAAACCATCCTGCCGTGTACCTGGTGCCAGAAGAGCCGGCACTGTCCAGGCCCACGGTCGGCGACATTGCGCACAGTCTCGACGCACGTGTACTCCAGGGTGACACGGACACGCTGAACCGGGAAATCACCCAATACACAGTAGCCGCCATGCAGGTACCGGATTTTCTCGATCACCTCGTGGAAGGCAGCCTGGTGATCACACCCGGTGACCGTGCCGACATCATCCTTGCCTGCCTCATGTCCTACCCTTCCAGTGCCTGCCCGCAGATCGCCGGCCTGCTGCTGAGCGGCGGGCTGGACCCTGCGCCCCAGCTGCAGAAACTGCTCGACGGACTGGACAAGCCGCCTTTCGCCGTGCTGGGTACGGGTGGCGATACCTTCACCACCGCCATGCAGGTAAACCAGGTCAGGAGCGTGCTGACGCCGGATAACGAACACCGGCTTGCCACGGCACTGGGCCTGGTGGAAGCCAGTGTACCCTTGCCGGCGCTGGCAAAATCGCTGGCCGGTGAGCGCGGCAAGCGCGTGACACCACTCATGTTCGAGTACGAACTGGTCCAGCGTGCCCGTACCGACCTTCAGCACATTGTACTGCCCGAAGGCGGCGAGGAGCGCATCCTGCGCGCGGCTGAGCTGCTCAGCTTGCGCAGCGTGGCAAAACTGACCCTGCTGGGAGAACGCGACACGATACAGCAGAAAATCCAGGCGCTGGGCCTGCGCCTGGAGAGCGTCGAAGTCGTCGACCCCCGGCAGTCGTCCCTGCGCAAACAGTACGCCGATACCTACTACGAACTGCGTCGTCACAAGGGCATATCGCACGACATGGCCTATGACAGCATGGCCGATGTCAGTTATTTCGGCACCATGATGGTCCATCACGGACAGGCGGACGGCATGGTGTCGGGCGCGGTACACACCACGCAGCACACCATCCGCCCGGCTTTTGAAATCATCAAAACCCGGCCCGGCACCGCCATCGTCTCCAGTGTGTTTTTCATGTGCCTGGAAGACCGTGTGCTGGTCTACGGCGACTGCGCGGTCAACCCGGACCCGGACGCACAGCAACTGGCGGATATCGCACTCAGCTCGGCCGACACGGCGCGCCTGTTTGGCGTCGAGCCGCGCATCGCCATGCTGTCCTACTCCACCGGCGCATCCGGCAAGGGCAGCGCCGTCGACAAGGTGCGCGAAGCGACGCAACTCGCCAGGGAACTGCGCAGCGACCTGATGATCGAAGGGCCGATCCAGTATGATGCAGCCATCGATGCCGGCGTCGCCAGGACCAAACTGCCCGACAGCCAGGTGGCCGGCAGCGCGACCGTGTTTATATTCCCCGACCTCAACACCGGCAACAATACCTACAAGGCCGTGCAGCGCTCGGCCGGTGCGGCGGCTATCGGGCCGGTTCTGCAGGGCCTGAACAAGCCGGTGAATGACCTGAGCCGCGGCTGTACGGTCACCGATATCGTCAACACCGTGGCCATTACCGCCGTGCAGGCACAAACCGGCAACGCATCATGACCAGGATACTGGTAATCAACTCGGGCAGCTCTTCCATCAAGTACCAGCTTTTCGATATGGATGCAGGGCAGGTGCTCGCCTCCGGTGCCGTCGAGCGTATCGGTGAAGCGGAAAGCCTGCTCCGGCACCGGTCCCACGGTGGCGACAATACCGGCGAGCGCTGCCACAATCACCACATTGCCGATCACCGGGAAGGTCTGGCGCAGATCGGCGCCCTGCTGCGCGAATCCGGTACGCTCACCGAACTGTCACAGCTTGCGGCCATCGGGCACCGGGTGGTGCACGGTGGTGAACATTTCCGCGAGCCCGTACTGATCGATGCGAGCGTTGTCGAGCGGATTCAGGACATGATCCCGCTGGCGCCGCTGCATAACCCGGCCAACCTCATGGGGATCGAAGTCGCCCTGCAGCAGGCGCCGGAAACACCACAGGTCGCAGTATTCGACACCGCCTTCCACCAGTCCATCCCGGAACCCGCCTGGCGCTACGCCCTGCCCGACCGCCTGTACCGCGAACAGCGGGTGCGTCGTTATGGTTTCCACGGCACCTCGCATGCCTACGTGGCCAGGCAGGCCGCTGCCATGCTGGGCAAGCCCCACGAGTCGACACGGCTCATCACCCTGCACCTGGGCAATGGTGCCAGCGCAGCGGCCATCGCCGGGGGAAACAGCATCGATACCTCCATGGGCATGACACCGCTCGAGGGCCTGATCATGGGAACCCGCTGTGGCGACATAGACCCGGCCATCCCCTTCTACCTGTCCCGTGCCACCGGCATGGATTACCCTGAAATCGAGTCCCTCCTCAACCGCGACAGCGGTCTCAGGGGCATCTGCGGAGCCAACGACATGCGCGAGATACACCGCCTCGCCGACGCGGGGGACTCACAGGCACAGCTCGCACTGGATATGTATTGCTACCGTATAAAAAAGTATATCGGCGCCTATTATGCCGCACTGGGCTCGCTGGATGCCGTGGTGTTTACCGGAGGCATCGGCGAAAACGACGCCCGGGTGCGTGCGCAATGCTGTGCCGGAATGGAAGCACTGGGCATCGAACCCGATGCCGGGAAAAATACCGCCGGCAACGGTGCTTTCAGCATGCACAGCAGCCGTTCGCAGGTCAGCCTGCTGGTAATCCCGACCAATGAAGAACTCGAGATCGCTCGCCAGACCATGCACTGCATCCGGCACAGCGGGTGAGTTCATGGGCCTGCTGCAGGAATGGCTGTCCAGCCTCGAAAAAAAACGCCGGCAGCTCAGGCTCGACAGGGCGGCCGCGCGCGCCAGGGAACGCAGGCTTCACGATGCCATCGAGCACGTGGTCGATGAAATCAATCCCGGACTCCGCGCGTTGGGCAGCTACCGGAAAAAACTGCGGCCCTGTGTCGAGCACACCCTGGACTACTGCGCCAGCCTGGTAAGCGACCTGCCGATCAGTGTTGAAGTCAGCAGCAGGAACTGGGGACGGGAACCCGCGGTCAAGGCATTCTTTTCCACGGCCAGTGAAGTGCAACAGGTCTTCAGCCGGAGCCGGGAAATACGCGACTTCTTTGACCACCACCTGGAGGCCGAATACTGCCACGCGCTGTTGAGCATGGAACGCAGGGAACGCACCACGCTGGGCATGGAAATGCACGGGGACATGATCAGGCGGGACGTGCGCCAGACCACGGTGAGCTTTACCGATCACCGCGTGCTCACCCCCTCTGCAGACGAACAGGAACTGAAAGAGAAACTGCGAAAACGTGCGTTTGAAAGCCTGGTCGCTTACACGCTGGAAAGAATCAGCGAGCTGGTTGCCGCGCGCCATCTGGCGGAAGAACAACGGCAACTGCTGAACATGCGCCGCAAGATCGATCGACTGAAAGGCAACAGTTTCGAACCACTGCTACGCACCACGGAGAGCACAGAAGAACAGGCGCCCGGGCCGGTCCTGTATGCACAGCAAAGGGCCGCCCTCAGCACCCTGAACGACTATATCGACCGCATCGCCGACGTTCTGTGCCGGCCGGAAGACTGGCTGCGGGTATACCGCGTGCCCCTGCACCTGGACAAAATGAATATCAAACTGGACGCCGCCTCCGATACGGAAGGCTATACCCTGCAGCTGACCGAAGCGACCCTCGGCGAACAGCTGAAACGCACCCTGTTTATCGCCCGCTTCCCGCGCGACGAACTGCTGCCTGAACAGGACTTCCTGGCATAACAAACCTCCGCCAGGCTACTACTCACCGGCGGGCAGCGTATGCAGACCGGCGGTTCCCGGTCAACCCGTCATTCCGGCATACGGGATGACGGTAAATGAATCAGGGCTTCCTCAATAGGGCCATCTCCAGTCCCGCGCCTCGGGCTGGTCGACACCGTACTCGTGCGCGTAGTTGCGGCACTCGATCTGCATGTCGCGCAGGCGTTCCTTGATATGAGCGCCGGCCACCTGCAGGCGCGGCACGCGGTCGATGACATCGATCGCCAGGCTGAAACGGTCGATCTGGTTCTCGATGGCCAGTTCCAGCGGCGTATTGATACTGCCCTTTTCCTTGTAACCACGCACGTGCAGGTGCTTCTGGTTGGTGCGACGGTAGGCCAGGCGGTGGATCAGCCAGGGATAGCCGTGAAAGTTGAAAATGATCGGCCGGTCGCGGGTAAACAGGCTGTCGAAGTCACGATCCGACAAACCGTGCGGGTGCTCGTCCGCCGACTGCATGCGGAACAGGTCGACTACATTGATGAAACGAATCTTCAGATCATCGAAGTGCTCGCGCAGCAGTGCAGTCGCCGCCAGTGCTTCCTGGGTGGGAATGTCACCGCAACCCGCCATCACCACGTCCGGTTCGCAACCCTGGTCATTACTGGCCCACTCCCAGATACCGATACCCTTGGTGCAGTGCTTGATGGCCGCATCCATATCCAGGTATTGCAGGTGCATCTGCTTGTCTGCAACGATGACATTGATGTCATCGCGGCTGCGCAGGCAATGGTCGGCTACCGACAGCAAGGTATTGACATCCGGCGGCAGGTAGATGCGCGTTACTTGCGGGTTTTTATTGACTACCACGTCGAGGAAGCCGGGGTCCTGGTGAGTAAAACCGTTGTGGTCCTGGCGCCAGACCGTGGAGGTAATCAACAGGTTCAGGGAAGAGACCGGCGCCCGCCAGGGAATCTCCTCGCAGATGGCCAGCCACTTGGCGTGCTGGTTGTACATGGAGTCGATGACGTGCACAAAGGCTTCATAAGTGGCAAAGAAACCGTGCCGCCCGCTCAGCAGGTAACCTTCCAGCCAGCCTTCCAGGGTGTGTTCGGACAGCATCTCCAGCACCCGGCCGTCGGGTGACAGCTCGCCTCCATCCTCGTCTTCCGGCAAGTATTCGGCCAGCCACAGTTTTTTACTCACCTCGTAGATGGCCTGCAGCTTGTTGGAGGTATTCTCGTCCGGCCCGAAGACACGGAAGTTATCCATGTTCCTGCGCATGATGTCGCGCAGGAACTCCCCCAGTGGCGGTGTGTTGGCGATTTCCTGCCGGGCCGGTTCCGGCACCTCCACCGCGTAGTCGCGAAAGTCCGGCATGCGCAACGCCTTGCGCAGCAGGCCGCCATTGGCGTGTGGGTTGGCGCTCATGCGCCGCTCGCCGACCGGCGCCATGGCGCGCAGTTCCGGGAGTAGTTTGCCGGATTCGTCGAACAGTTCCTCCGGGCGGTAACTCTTCAGCCAGTCTTCCAGCATCTGCAGGTGCTGCGGGTTATCGCGTATGCCCGACAGGGGCACCTGGTGCGCGCGCCAGAAGCCTTCCACCCGCTTGCCGTCGACTTGCTTCGGTCCGGTCCAGCCCTTGGGCGTGCGCAGCACGATCATCGGCCAGTGCGCACGCGTCGCCCGGCCGCTTTCCCGTGCCTGACCCTGAATAGCACGAATCTCCGCCAGGCACCGGTCCATGGTGGCCGCCATACGCTGGTGCAGGACCTGGGGATCATCACCTTCCACGAAGCAGGGCTTCCATCCATACCCCTGTAACAGGGATTCCAGCTCCCCGTGCGGGATGCGTGACAGGATGGTAGGGTTGTTGATCTTGTACCCGTTGAGATGCAGGATCGGCAGCACCGCGCCGTCGCGGATCGGGTTGAGAAACTTGTTCGAATGCCAGGAGGTCGCCAGCGGGCCGGTTTCCGCCTCACCATCCCCCACCGCAACGGCCACCAGCAGGTCGGGGTTGTCGAATGCAGCACCAAAGGCGTGCGATATACTGTAACCGAGTTCCCCGCCCTCGTGGATCGAGCCGGGCGTTTCCGGGGTACAGTGGCTGCCTATGCCGCCGGGGAAGGAAAACTGTTTGAAGAAATGGTGCATACCGTCCACATCTTCGCTCTTGTCCGGGTAAATCTCTGAATAGGTCCCCTCCAGGTACACCGGCGCCAGCACCCCGGGTGCTCCGTGACCAGGTCCGGCCAGGAAGATGGCATTCAGGTCCTCCTTGACAATCAGGCGGTTCAGGTGGGTATACATAAAGGCGAGACCCGGGCTCGCACCCCAGTGACCCAGCAAACGGCGCTTGATGTGTTCAATCTGCAGCGGCTCCCTGAGCAACGGGTTTTCCTGCAGGTAGATCATGCCCGCCGCGAGGTAGTTGCAGGCACGCCAGTAGGCATCGATTCTGGCAAGCACTTCGGGCGACAAGGGGTTATCGATGGTTTCCATTTCGGACGCGGTTACAGACATGGCGGGATTCTCCTTGAATAAAACGTCATGCGGTACAGGACAGTGCACCGATATAGCCGGAACGTTCCTGCCCCGGGATTGCAGCTTTCACCAGTATAGTCGCTGAACATCGGCAGCCTCAGTGGACAGCCCTGGCAAGCAGGCGCAGCGACCGGGATGTTCGAGGCTCCCGACCTGCAATGGTTCCCGCTCAGTAGATCCTTTTTTCCTTCTCGGTCACCAGCGGCCGTCCGCGCAGCAGCCTTCTGCCCCGCTTCAGCAGCTGCTTGCGCGGGTTCACGTCCTGGAACACGACCAGGAAGGCCTTGCGGAACGCGCCCTCGGCACACTGGATCTCGCGCACGCCGTGCCAGGAGTTGCCCTTGCGGCCGAAGATCAGGCTGTGGTTGTCCATGGTCTCCGCACTGATTTCCTCATCGAAATCCTCGAACGCCGGGCTGGAATCCGTCCTGAAACGGCCGTGGTCATCCAGAATCAGGGTCTGACCGCCCCAGGCCGGGTCCCAGTCCTGCTCTGAATTCATGTAAAAGATATGCGACCCGAGCTTGCCGCGGGAATCACAGTGCGGTGATACCGTGCAACCGTTCGGCGTGTAATGCCAGTGGAAACGGAAACGAACGTGCCGGTATCCGAGCAGATCCTTTATAAATGCCCGGTACAGGTCACTGCGCAATTCGTCGACAAAGGCCTGCCAGGGGGCCGGCAGCGCCAGCCCGTCCTCGTACTCCAGCACGTAGCGGTTGTGACTTTGCTGTCCGTACTTGCGTTGCTTGCCGAAAAAGGTAGTAAACAGGGAGATATCCGGCATATTCGCCAGCAATTCCTCAAACCCCGTTGCCGTCAGCATACCCTGCGGATTGATCCAGGGATAAGGCTTCCGGTTACGGAATACCTGCGTGTTAATGGAGCGGATCATTTCCTCGTTCAGATAGCGCATAAAACAGCGACCTCAACACAGCTTTTTCAAAGAAACCGGAACCGGACCTGGAAAGCGCCTCCGTCTCGCAGCCCGCCTCAACTCCGCAGAAAATGAGCGGGTTGAACGGGAACACCTGTCATTAAAAGGAATCCCGGCCAGGCGATTTCCGAATGATCCGGTTATGAAGCACCAAAGTATCGGAATTCGATAGTATGCGCAAACTGCAGGACAGTACAGCTCTTACTCGTCAACATGGCTCCCGTATACGTTCCGTCAAAATATCGGACAGGCACCCAGGTGGTCGCACCCGTTCGGCGCGAATTTGTCTGGCGCGCGGGTGCCGGGCTCATGTGATGCATTACATCCCAACACACTGCTGTCCCGTTAACCCGCCAACCACGTGACTGAAACATAAGCGGCAGGTACGTTTTGAGCCAGGTAAGGCTATCCGGACATGGAACCGGTATCACCCGGTCAGGACACGCAGAACCTGCCATCCCTGGCCGCTCGACTGCCGCATCCCTGCGGCAGACGGTCCTGACCGGGTGATACCGGTCCCATGTCCTCACCTGCAGGCTCGCTCCAACGTTAACGGGACAGCAGTGATCCCAACAAAAAGTTTTATATCGCCGCTGACCGGTATCCGGTGTTTCGTAATCAGGTAATGTACGATCGGACCACCAACGGTCCACTTCTCTACCACCGCATCACGCAGATTCCGCCATGCCCCCTGCAAATCCGATCACACGGTTTTCTCGTAGCTTATCGATTCTTTTTCAAATACCATAATGCCAATTATTTTGTACTGAGTTCCCGTAAGATCATCTCCCTGTAGCGAATTTTCACCTTACCACCAACAACACACCCCAAACATGACAACATCCAGAAAACGCACCCGGAAAACCCCAAAGCGCCCACGGTTCACGGGCTGGTCAACCAGTGACGCCGACGAGATCGAACGCCGCCGGCTGCGTGGCCGTGAAGAGGCGATTCGCATTGCCCCCCTGGACCGGGCCGATGCGTTCTACGGCGCTTTCCTGGCCCACTCCAGTGGTGGAAATACTTACCGTGTCGAAATACGTTCGCTCACAGAACACATCAACAGCTGCGACTGCCCGGATCACCGTGTCAATGGCCTGGGCACCTGCAAGCATATCGAGGCAACACTGCTGCGACTCCAGCAACGGCGCAAACGCCTGTTCCAGAAAGCGGCCGGGACGGGCAACCCCGACATCGAAATCTTTCTGGATCGACGCAGCAACCAGGCACGTATACTCTGGCCGAAAACCAGCCGTCAACGTTCCAGGATCCGCAGCCTGCTGACCCCGTTCTTTGACGAAGAGGGCAACCTGACCGGCAATCCGCTCGACAAGCTGCCGGCACTGGAACGCGCCATCGCCGCCTCGCCCGCCAACATCCGGCGGCGCATCCGCCTATCGAACGAATTACAGCCCTGGCTCGAAATCCAGGACCGGCGTGCGGAACAGATCCGCGCCCGCCAGCACTTCGAAGCCACCGTGGCGTCGGGTAAAGAAAACCTGGATGCTGTCGTCAAAATGCCGCTCTACGCCTACCAACAGGAAGGCATGCTGCACCTGGCCTTCACCGGCCGCGCACTGCTGGCGGACGAAATGGGTCTGGGCAAAACGGTGCAGGCCGTGGCCGCCTGCGCCCTGCTGCACCGCCTGCACGGAATCCGGCGCGTACTGGTGGTCGCGCCTGCTTCCCTGAAAGCCGAGTGGGAAGAACAGATCGCCAAATTTTCTGACCTGCCCTCGCTGATTATCCAGGGAACGCGCGCGCAACGCCTGCGCCAATACGAACAGTCGACGTTTTTTTACCTCGCCAACTATGAACAAATCCGACCCGATGTAAAAGAAATCAATCAGATCCTGGCGCCGGACGTGATCATTCTCGACGAGGCCCAGCGCATCAAAAACTGGCAGACCAAAACCGCCACGGCAGTCAAGCAACTGAGCAGCCGCTACGCTTTCGTACTCACCGGTACCCCGGTGGAAAACCGTATCGACGAGATCTACTCCATCGCCCAGTTCCTGGATCCGCATCTGTTCGGGCCGCTGTTCCGCTTTAACCGCGACTTCTACCAACTGGATGAACGCGGCCACGCCGTCGGTTACAAAAACCTGGACAAACTGCACGAACGCTTGCGCCCGCTGATGCTGCGCCGACGCAAGGCCGACGTCGAGGGACAGCTGCCGGGCCGTACCGTGAAGAACTATTTCGTCGCCATGCATCCGGAACAGCGCCTGCGTTACGACGAGTACAAGACACGGGTCGCCCGTCTTACTCAACTCGCCAAAAAACGCCCCCTGAAAAAAGAGGAAATGGAACGACTGCAACGCAATCTGGCCTGTATGCGTATGCTCTGCGATACCCCGTATATTCTTGACCCGGCCTGCCGCATCTCCCCCAAGCTCAAGGAACTGGGCAACATACTCCAGGAGTTGATGGCTGACGGCGAGCATAAAATTATTATCTTTTCTGAATGGGAACGCATGCTGAAACTGGTCAGGAAGCAGGCCAAAGGCATGGGGCTGGGCTATGCCTGGCATACAGGAACGGTTCCCCAGCCAAAACGCCGCACCGAAATCCGCCGCTTCAAGGATGACCCCGAATGCCGCCTGTTCCTCTCCACCGACTCCGGCGCCGTGGGACTGAATCTTCAGGTCGCCGACGTAGTAATCAACCTGGATCTGCCCTGGAATCCTGCAAAGCTTGAGCAACGCATCGCCCGCGCCTGGCGCAAACACCAGAAGCGGCCGGTGCAGGTAATCAACCTGGTGTGCGAGCGCTCCATCGAGCAGCGCATGCTGTCTCTGCTGGAGCAAAAGCGTTCCCTGGCCGAGGGCGTGGTGGACGGCAAGGGAAAAAGCGAGATGGGCCTGCCTTCCGGCCGCGCCGCCTTCCTGGAGCGGATCGACAGCCTGATGGCCGATGGCGCGACAAAGCAACCCGCGCCGCCGGCAGACCCGCTGCAGCAACTGCGGGACCAGCTCCTGAATCAGTGGCGTGAGCGCCTGCAATTGCTGGAACTGCATGGCGAAGGAGAACAGCAAACCCTGCTGGTCGTCACCGACCGGGTGGACGATCCCTTGCGTGACAAATTCACCCGGCAACTCCATCAGCATCTCCCCAACCCGACGCCCCGACTGGAGTTGATGGATCGCGCGGCTTACCAGACTCTGCAACGCCTGATCGAGGCCGGCGTACTGAGCGCCAATACGGCCAGCGTCAAAACCCTGTACTGCGCCTCGACTCCAGACACGCCACAAGATGACGGCCGGGCAAAACGGCTGGCCGAGGCACAAGAACACCTTGCAAAGGGTGAACACAAACAGCGCATGGCGAAGGTGCTGGCCGAAGGCGGCTTTGTGGCCGAAGCCCTGGCCCCTATGCGGGAAGCCGTAGAAACCGCCTTGCAGGCCCTGGCCATACGCTGGGACTGGAAAACAGAAGCACCGATCCCCATCGACCTTATCGACGCCAAACTGGTAAAGAAAGGCATGATGCCGGACGAAATCCTGTCGCTTGTCACCCACCTCAGGGCCGACCCGGCGGAAAGGGATGAAAAGCAGGCAACACGATGGCTCTTGCAGGGCGATTCCTTGATGGAGCATGTCGGCGCGCACCTGGAACAAACATAAACAGCCCGCATTTCTCACCGGGTTCCGTAGCGAGAAGGTGATAGCCGGAGCTGGATTTGCACTACGCATCCCTTCAAAAGTCCCGCACGGTATTTAGGGAAACTCCGATTAATTCGTCATACCGGCGGAGGCCGGTATCCACGTCGTTGAAACCGCTGGATTCCGGCCTGCGCCGGAATGACGGAAAACGAATTAACCAGAGGTTCCTTAGAGAAGACACCCCTAAGCGGTGTCGACCTTATCCCCACTTCCCAGTGCAGCCAGTGTGGCCTCGACCCAGCCAAAGCCGATGTGCTCCTGTTCCAGGCGCAAATTTGGGCTCAGGCGGTTGTCTCTCAGATCGTTGTACAACGCGCATTCCTCCACATTCAGACGGGGCAAGTCGCGTAACGTCTGTTTATCTTCCACGCCCCACTGGGCCTCGAAGGCATGCAGGGTAGCGCGGTCCATCAGCAGGGAACGCGCCTGTGGAAGGCTGGTGCGCAATTGATCGAGGATGGCAAAACCGTGGGTATCGATATCACCCCAGTAAAATACCTGACAACGCCTCAGCCAGGTGGCTTGCCCCAGGGCTTCGAAGCCATAACCGGCACCGAAGATCAGCAGGCTGTCCGGCACCTGCGGAAAGGCCAGAAAATTGATCTCGTTTTCGGTGATGAAAACGCGCGAGACCCCGGGCGCCAGGCGGGCGAAGCTTGCAGCGTCCAGCGTAATATCCGCATCCCCGCCCCCTGGCAACAGCGCATGCGCGGGATCGAGCGCACGCAGGCGGATATGCCGGGGCTTGTCACGAAATCCGTAACGCCTGGCAAAACCCGACACG
>JALSRZ010000167.1 GCA_026984515.1 Thiohalobacter sp.
TTGCAGCATAGAGTGCTGAATCACAGGCCTGGGTCAGGTCTTCCACGTCATCGCCGTGCCCCGGGTAGGAAGCAATGCCTATACTTACCGTTACCTGTACGGAATCTTCCCCTCCGACTGCAATCGGGCTGCTTTCAAATGCGGTTCGCAATCGTTCAGCAATATCACGGGCTTCCTCGCTGTTTGAGTCGGGAAAGCAAAGCATGAATTCCTCGCCGCCATACCGGAATATAAAGTCATATTCGCGCAGGATCCCTTTGCAAATCCCTCGCACGGATTCCAGCACCCGGTCACCGGCGGCATGCCCCCAGGTGTCGTTGATTTTTTTGAAACGATCGATATCCATCATCGCCATGCTGAAGGTCCGTTGCTTCCTGGCGCTTTCTGAAAGCAGGCGGCTTACTGCCTCGATTCCGGCACGGCGGTTACGTAGTCCTGTAAGCGTGTCAATAAGCGCAAGGTGTTTTAACTTGTTCTCCAGCGTTTTCTCTTTGGTGCGGTCGAATATCACGCCGAGCAAACCGGCGACCTGCCCATGCGCGTCAAGAAACGTCGCCTTGTGAAACTGGACGGAGGTTTCGCTGCCGGAGTTTGTGATTACGCTGGTTTCATAGATCTGTATCCCGGGCTTGTCAAAAAGTTCTTTATCCTTGGCATGGTAAATGTCGGCCTGCTGCCCGTGCCACAGGTCATACACGCTCTTGCCCACCAGTTTCTGACGGGAAATACCGATGAACTCTTCAAATGCGGTATTGCAGCTGAGGTAGCGGCCGTCTATATCCTTGGTAAATACCGGCACCGGAATAAGATCGAGAATCATATCCAGTGATTCTTTCTGTTCCTGAAAAAACCTGACCAGTTCGACATTCATTGATTTGCAGACAAGTGTTACCAGTGCTTGAGTTTAGGGTATCCGCGCAGGGGCATCAAAAAACAGCCCGGCCGTTGAACTGCAGTAGCTTTCGCCGGATAAAACAAGGCCCCGCCGGAAGGAGGGGCCTGGCAATCACTCGAAGAGCGACCGGGTCCGGTCGTTAGGGCCTGTTCGCATAGTGTTAACAGGCCCTAACCGGGACTCCTAGCTGCAGCCCTTCGGGCGCGGCAGACCGGCAACCTTGTTGGCGCACTTGATCAGCCCGGTCGGGAACAGGGAATAGATGTATTTCTGGTCACTGCGGTCCTTGCCGTACTTTTTCTTCATCAGCTTGGAAAAAGTGCGGGGTTCGGCGACGGTGCCATTGTCGTGGAAATATTCCCGCGCCAGGTTGATGATGTCCCAGTGTTCCTGGGTAAGCTCCGGAATCTTCTCGTTTTTGGCGATTTCCACCGCCAGTTCTTCACTCCATTCGTCCAGGTTGTTCAGCCACCCGGCTTCGCTGAGTTCGATGACTTTTCCGTTTACTTCTGCTTGCATGTTGTCGTGCTCCTTCCCGTTTCTGTTACTGCTCGATAATAGTTGACTAATTTTATCAGGTATTATCCGGGATTACTATTTTCGTTATGGATTGAAGGGTTCGCGGCCGTCGTCGGTGCTGCAGGGCAACCCGCAAATGGCTGAACGTGCGATGAGTTGCTACAATGCCCGCGCCGGCCGGCAGGGCCGGTTTTTTACGCGTTATGGTGGCCTGTATCGGTCCCCTCGCGACAGTAAACTGTGAACCCGGTCAGGCCCGGAAGGGAGCAGCCGCAGCAGTGGACCTGGGCGCCGGGGTGTGGCTGGTACGGGTCGCCTCCATTATACTGGTGTGCCGTTAGAGATAATCACCGGAAACTTCATGAGTTATCAGGTCCTGGCCCGGAAATGGCGGCCGCGCACGTTTGCCGAGATGGTGGGCCAGGAACACGTTGTGCGTGCCCTGGTCAACGCCCTGGAACACGACCGGCTGCACCATGCCTATCTCTTTACCGGCACGCGCGGGGTGGGCAAGACCACCGTGGCGCGGATTTTCGCCAAGTCCCTGAATTGTGAAACCGGTGTCAGTGCCGAGCCCTGTGGCGAGTGTTCCAGCTGCGTGGAAATCGATGAAGGTCGCTGCGTGGACCTGATCGAGGTGGATGCCGCATCCCGCACCAAGGTCGAGGATACCCGCGAGCTGCTGGACAATGTCCAGTACGCGCCGACGCGTGCGCGCTACAAGGTCTACCTGATCGACGAAGTGCATATGCTGTCGGCGCACAGTTTCAATGCGCTGCTGAAAACGCTGGAAGAACCGCCGCCGCATGTCAAGTTCCTGCTGGCCACCACCGACCCGCAGAAACTGCCGGCCACCGTGTTGTCGCGCTGCCTGCAGTTCAACCTCAAACGCCTGTCGATGCCGCTCATTACCGGTCACCTGCAACAGCTGCTGGAGGCGGAAAAAATCGCTACCGACAACGCGGCGTTGCAACTGCTGGCGCGCGCAGCGGATGGCAGCATGCGCGACGCGCTCAGTCTGCTGGACCAGGCCATTGCCTTCGGCGCCGGTGCGGTGCACGAGCCGGAAGTGCGCAGCATGCTCGGCAGCATCGAACGCGGGCAGGTCATGGCTTTGCTGGAAGCGCTGGCGGATGCCGATGGCGCCGCACTGCTGGCGATCGTGGAACAGCTGTCACAGCAGGCGCCGGATTACGAAGCACTGCTGGCCGAACTGCTGGGTTCCCTGCAGCAGCTGGCCATCGCCCGGATCCTGCCCGACGCGGTGGATGAACACCTGGAAGAGCGCGACCGCATGCTGGAACTTGCGGCGCGCATAACGGCCGAAGATGTGCAGCTGTATTACCAGATCGGCCTGATCGGACGGCGTGATTTGCCGCTGGCGCCGGACCCGCGCGCTGGCCTGGAAATGGTGCTGTTGCGTATGCTGGCTTTCCGCCCCGCCACGGCGGAAAAGGTGACGCCACCGGCCAGGCCGGTACCGGCAGCAGAACCGGCTGCGGCCGGAAACCCGGCCAGGGCCGTGCCAACGGCACCACCGCAGACCACGACACAGGCGGCCACGCTGTCCGCGGATGCCGAGTGGCCGGTGTTGATCGAGGCCATGCGGCTCAAGGGCATGCTGCGCGAGCTGGCGATGAACTGTTCGGTGCAGCGTCGCGGTGACGATTGCTGGCAACTGGTGCTGGACGGCAATCACCGGCAGCTGTTCAGCAAGGAACGCCTGCAACGACTGGAAAAAGCGCTGTGCGATTGTTTGCAGCGTACGCTCAGGCTGGAACTGGATACGCAGCACAGCACCGACAACACACCGGCGGTGCAACAGCGCCGCAGTGCCGAAATGCGCCAGGCGGACGCGGTGGCTGCGATCACGGAAGACCCGAATGTAAAGGCTATACAAAAGGCGTTTGATGCGACCCTGCACACGGAAAGCATCCGCCCCGTCGACACTTGAAGACCGAGGTAGAAAAAGCATGAAAGGTGGAATCGGAAACCTGATGAAGCAGGCTCAGGAGATGCAGGCCAATATGCAGAAGGCGCAGGAGGAGATCGCCAGCCTGGAAGTGACCGGCGAATCCGGCGGTGGCCTGGTAAAGGTCACCATGACCGGCCGTCACGAAGCGCGGCGCGTGGTGATCGACGACAGCCTGATCGGCGACGACAAGGATATGCTCGAAGATCTGGTGGCAGCGGCCATCAACGATGCCGCGCACAAGGTTGAGACCGTTACCCAGGAGCGCATGTCGGGTCTGACTTCGGGCCTCAACCTGCCCGCCGGTATGAAGCTGCCGTTCTAGGGCCTCATGTCCGCATCCCCCCTGATCAGCCAGTTGATGGATGCACTGCGGTGCCTGCCGGGCGTTGGCCACAAGACTGCACAGCGCATGGCGTTTCACCTGCTGGAACGCGACCGCGAAGGCGGCCGGCAGTTGTCGCGGGTGCTGGCGCAGGCAATGGAGGAAGTCGCGAACTGTGCGGAGTGTCGTACCCTGTGCGAACACGAGCTTTGCGGCCTGTGTGCCAGCGACAGCCGGGATGCGGGGCTGCTGTGCGTGGTGGAAACGCCCGTGGACGTCGATGCCATCGAACAGGCCACCAGCTTCCGGGGACGCTACTTCGTGTTGATGGGGCACCTTTCGCCACTGGATGGGATCGGGCCTGAACAGCTCGGACTCGATCGACTCGACCAGCGCCTGGCGAACGGCGAACTCCAGGAAGTGATCCTTGCCACCAACCCCACGGTCGAGGGTGAAGCTACCGCCCAGTACATCAGCGAGCTGGCGCGTGCACACGGTATCCGCACCACGCGTATCGCGCACGGCGTGCCCATGGGGGGTGAACTGGAATACATCGACAGCGGTACCCTGGCGCATGCCTTCTCCGGCCGACGCGAATTCCAGCCTGATGAACCGTTTTAAGTAGCGCTGGTAACTAATTGTTATAAAAAGAATTGGTGAGGTCTTAGTGAGTGCCGTTGTGACGGTTTTCTGGCAGGGTGCGAGGACTGAAAAAAGGTGTAAACTTTTTCCCGGAACACGCGCTCTAAGTTGATAGTACGCACAGGACAGACCTTGCAAATGGACATCAGCAGAGTACCGGTCGCGCTTGCCCTGCAGGCACCCCCGGTACACAACAGGACCGTCAGACCGTCTGCTTCCGTAGCAGCCGTCGAGCCCGTGGGCCGTGCCGGAGCGCGGCCACGCAGCCGTGAGTCCTTCGGGCGGGTCGTGCAGGGAGAGCTGTTGCAGCGCGAGCGCACGCCTTACCAGTCTACGCGCGGTTTTGTCGCAGAACACAATATGGGCCGGGCCAGGTCCACCACCGAACAAGGCGATATCGGGAACCCGTCCCGTGCCGCTATCCACCAGTACCTGAATAACACCCGCCCGGAGACCATTGCCGAACAGGCCCGGGGCAGGTCCGTCAATTTCTTCGTGTAGCCAATACCGGTTGCCGGGTAGGCACCGGCGCATGCCGGAATGACGAACTGCAGCCTGTTAGAAATTGGCCAGGAAAAAGGGAATCAGTACCGCGTTGGCCAGGTCGATGAAGAAGGCGCAGACCAGCGGGACGATGATGAAGGCCAGGTGTGAACCGCCGTAGCGTTGCGCGACGGCCGACATGTTGGCCATGGCGGTCGGCGTCGAGCCGAGGGAAATGCCGCCAAAGCCTGAACAGACCACGGCGGCATCGTAGTTACGCCCCATGGCGGGGAATACCACGAACAGGTTCACGCACACCGCGACCAGGAACTGGGCGCCGAGGATGGTAAAAATGGGTCCTGCCAGGTCGACCAGTGTCCACAGCTGCATGCTCATCAATGACATGGCCAGGAAGGTGCCCAGCGATACGTCCGCGATCAGGGCCATGGCAGGCGTGCGGGTCGGCCAGCGGGTGCCGGTGATGCGGGGAAAGGATTTCGGTACCAGGTTGGTGATGAGGATGCCGGCAAACAGGCAGGTCACGAACAGGGGCAGTTTCAGTCCCAGGTTTGCGAGTTCCTCGTTGATCAGGAAGCCGGCGATCGCACTCACGTGTATGGCCAGGATGGCGTCCAGCAGTTCCAGGTAACCAATGTTGCCCGGTTGCTGTGTGTCCGGTTTACCGACGTCCAGTGGTTGGGCATCCCCGGGCTTCAGCTGGTAGCGGGTGATCAGCAGTCTGGCGATGGGGCCGCCCATGAGACTGGCCAGGATCAGGCCGAAGGTCGCACTGGCAAGGCCGATCTCCATGGCGCCGGAAATGCCGAAGTCTTCGGCAATCCTGGGTGCCCAGGCGATGGCCGTCCCGTGGCCGCCAATCAGGGAAACGGTGCCGCCCAGCAGGCCGACCGGGGTCGGCAGGTCGAACAGGGACGCCACGCCAATGCCGGTCAGGTTCTGCACGACCATATACGCGATGGTGATGGCCAGCAGGATGATGAGCGGCTTGCCGCCGGACAGCAGGTCCCTGAGGCTTGCATTGATGCCAATGGTGGTGAAGAAATACACCAGCAGTACATCCCGGGCGCCCAGTTCGAATTCCACCGCGACCCCGGTAGTGACATACACCAGGGTAACCAGCAGGGACACGATCAGTCCGCCGGTGACCGGTTCCGGTATGCTGAATTCCCTGAGAAAGCTTACGGCGTCATTGACCCGCTTGCCCAGGAACAGCACCACGATACCCAGTGTTACCGCGAAGAAGGGCGTGAAGTGCAGGATACCGTTTTCAAATTCCATGTGTTTTTCCTAGCAGGCTGTTGAAAAACCCTCTGGCGGCACGATCCGGCGTTGAAAACCGGCTCAAAATGCTCATTTACAACCGGTAAACTGCGCTTTTTCGCCGCTTTTCGCCTTGTCTCGCACTCGCCAGATACTTTTTCAACAGCCTGCTAGAAAATAATCACCGAACGAATGCTTTTACCCGCATGCATCAGGTCGAACGCCGTGTTGATATCCTCCAGCGGCATGCTGTGCGTCACCATGCTGTCCAGTTCGATTTTGCCGTTCATGTAATTCTCGACATAAGCGGGCAGTTCGCTGCGACCCTTGACGCCACCGAAGGCGGTGCCTTTCCAGGTGCGTCCCGTGACCAGCTGAAACGGCCGCGTGCAGATCTCCTGTCCGGCACCCGCCACCCCGATGATGGTCGAAACGCCCCAGCCCATGTGGCAGCATTCCAGCGCATCGCGCATGACCGTTACATTACCGATGCATTCGAAGGAATAGTCGACCCCGCCGTTGGTCATTTCGACAATGGCCTCGGTAACACCGACGTCCAGCGTTTCCGGGTTGACGAAATCGGTAGCCCCCAGCGCCTTCGCCATGTCAAACTTGTCCGGGTTGACGTCGACCGCAATGATGCGCCCGGCTTTGGCCATCACGGCACCCTGTATAACCGAAAGGCCGATACCACCCAGCCCGAATACCGCGACCGTGGCACCGGGTTCCACCCGGGCGGTATTCAGCACCGCGCCAATGCCCGTGGTCACACCGCAACCCAGCAGGCAGACCTTGTCCAGCGGCGCGGCCGGGTTGATTTTCGCCAGTGCGATTTCCGGCACCACGGTATATTCGGCAAAGGTTGAACAACCCATGTAGTGATAGATCGGCTTGCCGTTCTGTGAGAAACGGCGTGTACCGTCCGGCATGTAACCGGTCCAGACCGTTGATGCAATCGACTGGCACAGGTTGGTTTTGTCGGACTGGCAGTACTCGCAATGCCCGCATTCCGGGATGTAGAGCGGGATCACGTGGTCCCCCGGCTTCAGCTCCTTCACCCCGGCACCGCATTCGACCACCTCGCAACCACCCTCGTGGCCGAGCACACAGGGAAATGCGCCTTCCGGGTCTTCGCCCGACAGGGTAAAGGCATCGGTATGACAGACGCCGCTGGCCACCACCTTCAGCAACACCTCGCCCTCACGCGGGCCTTCAACGTCGATTTCCTCGATGGACAGGGGTTGTTTGGGTGCCCAGGCAACGGCAGCTCGTGCTTTCATACAGGTTCCTTGCAGTCAGTCATGATTTTCAAGGGCGACTACACTAACGGAAACCGGCCGGCATCACAATTTCATCTCCTGCCCGGTGGCCTGCCCTGCACCGGGCACGGCAGCACACCAGTGAACGCCGGACCGCACCGGGATTGCATTGATACGGATCAAACCACCGTCACGGCATGCCTGCTAGGCTGTTGTCTACAGGCCCTGGGTCCAGGGCAAGAAGGAGGCAATAACATGGATTCAACCGTTACCAACACAGTCAGCGATATCATGCAGCGGGACGTACTCGCGGTGGCCAGCGACTGGCCGCTAGACCAGCTGGCGCGCTTCCTTACCGACCACCAGATTTC
>JALSRZ010000168.1 GCA_026984515.1 Thiohalobacter sp.
CGACCGAGGGCCGCGCAGGCATAGTCGACACGATGTCGAGCAGCCCGACCGAGTGAACGCCGCTTAGCGCGCGGCATGACGCCGCCGCAGCAGGAAGTCGGTGAGAAATGCGGGCTAGCGGTGCGAGCCCTTTTCGGCGTGGGCTATATCCACCAGTTTAATCGCCAGCTCATTATACTGCTGCCGGTAGCTGGCCAGCGGATGACCTTCCGGGGCTTTAAAGTACTCTTCCTGCGAGACGCCGTTTGCATGCTCATACTCGATGAACTTTTTCTGCATCTCGAGCATTTTACTGATCATCTCCTGCTTTTCGCTCATGGTTTTTACCTCCAAAGCGTTCATTCAAAAGGCGTGCGCCGCACGATGATTGCTGCGCACTATAGTACGCGCTGCCAGTCCGGACCATATCCCCAATGGGCAGGCCGGACCAGCCCGCACCTGATCACCGGACGGCAAAAAGCGGTTTAGTAACCACCCTTGCGGGTGCTCTGCGGCAAACCGGCGATCTTGCGCCCCTGTTTGCTGGGCATACCCGGGAACATGCTGTACATGAGCTTGCTGGTGGGCTTGTCACCCCATTTTTTGGCCATCGCCTTAAGAATGGTGCGCTCGTTGGGCTCCACCCCCCCGTTGTTGTAGTGCTCATCACGCAGGTAATTCACTACATCCCAGTGTTTTTCCGTCATTTCCAGCTTGTCCGCATCGGCGATGGCCTGTCCGACGGCCTCCGTCCAGTCATCCATGTTCACCAGGTAACCATTTTCTGTGGTTTCGATGGTTTTACCGTCGACTTCGAGTGCCATATTATTTCTCCGTACATATCAACCAATTAAAAAATAAACAGCCCGGCTCGTACCGGAATCAGGTTTTTTTGTCCGCGCTCATCTGGTGTACCGCGCGAATCCCCTTGTGGGGAATAAACAGCCCGCAACCGATTTTCTTGTGCTGACCGATGCCGCTTTGCTGCAGGGCAACCGCCTCTTCCACATCCAGGTCCGCCAGCATGACGCTGCGCGTATACAGCTCACCATCGGGGTGCTGCAGCGCGTGCGTACGGCCGCATAACAGTTTGCGAACCCGGATATCCAGGTTCTTCAACTCCTGCGCGGTATAGTCCATGAATGCCGACTCATCCTCGTGGTCCACCCCTTCGGGCACGACCACGTAGCGGGCAAACTGCGTGGACAGCGTGCTAAACAGTTTCACCTTTGCCTTGCCAACCTCCAGGCGATGACCCTCGATATCCAGTTCCCTGCCCGCCAGGGCACTGGCCTCGTCGATCCGGTGCCGGGGCACACGCAGGGTCATGCGTGATCGTTTCGACAGGTACAGCAGCTCGTTTTCGGGATCCTCGGGACGCATCCAGCCATTACCGGATTCCGCGCCGTGGATCAGGTGGATACCGGCCTGCGGTTCACCCTCCATCCAGGGGAGCGCGGCCAGCACCGCCGTGGAAAAAGCATAGGCATGATCCAGCGGCAGACATTTGCAGCGGATGTTGTAGACCAGGTCCACGACATCGTCCGGCACCGTGTAGGGTGCGTTTTCGTCTTTTTCCTCTTCCCAGAACACGGTCGCAGACCTCAGCGTCTGCCGGCGGCGGCAAACGCTGCCTCGAGCCGGTCTTCCCAGCTCTCCGGGGTGTCGGGGAACGGCGGACGCACATCCATCTGGAAAAACAGCTCGCCGCCACGCGCTTTTTTCTCGACCAGCTCTACCAGCTCATCGAAGTTCTCGAGCTCATGGTGCTGCAACAGTATTTCACTCAAACAAAGCATCGTGTTTACCCGTTGAAACCGGCTGTTGAAGCCCGGTCAAAATAGCGTGCCCGGTACAGCAGACGACCGGCATCGCCGTCATGGCTGAATGGTGTCCGGCAATGCAACACATTATTGCTGACGACACCCTGCCCGGCTTCCAGCCGGTGCCGAAATATATAGGGCGAACCGACCTGAAACAAGTTCAGCAGGAAATCCGCAGCCGCGCGCGTGACCGGATCATCCTTCCAGACGATGTTGCGGGTGCGTGCCGAGTAGCGCATGTGCAGGTGACCATCAGCGTCGATCGAAAACACCGGCCCGCCCTGTTCGGGACGTATTTCCACACCCCCCTGGACATTCGCCGGGATGGTCATGGCATCGCCGGCCATCAGTGCACGTACATAGTCCGGGTTTTCATCGCGCAGCAGAATATAAGCGATTTCGTGATCCATGAAGGCGTTTTCCCCACCCTCGCGCGCGGGTCGCACACAATGCAGGATGACGCCACGAACCTGCTCCTGCGGCCGGTTATAGTAGCCGTCGGTGTGCCAGTTGAGGCGCTGGTTAGTGTAGGGGATGTATTCCCCCGGGCGCCGTTCTGTCACTACGCGCAGTGTGGTAATGCTGTCTTCATCCGCGCACAGGTTATTGTCCAGCCGCTCCAGCCCCAGCCGACGGCCAAACCGGCGTATCAGCTGCTTGTCCTGCCCGGCGTCCGGGCCGAAACGGTAGATCACCATGTTAGCGCGCTGCAGCCGCCCCGCGAGTGCGGCCTGTTCTGCAGCATCCGGGCAGGCCGGGTCACGCAGTTCCACCATCAGCTCGTCGACAGCAGTCGGCGCCCGCTCCAGTTTGCGGTCCCGCCAGGCGCGATAGGCACCATCCGCGGCCAGGCAGAACGGGCTGTTCGGACCAGGTTTCGTGATCACCCCGCCACTCGATATCATCACGCACTCCGCAGGCGTCTGTTCACCGAAGCGAAAATTTTATCAGATTTGTCCGCCTCAATTTCAGATTAAACTTCGGTTTTTTCTGGGGAATATTCAGGCCCTGTGCAGTGGGCGACACGCTTTTCCCGACCGCGCAATTTATAAGTTTTTGTTAATATTCGTATATTCTTCGAAATTAGCAATTTAACGGGGCCGACCGTATAATCGCCGGCCGCGCATAGTCAGGTTTTATCTATCCCCAAAGAGATAGCGCAGGGGTAGCGGAACACCCCAAGGGTAGGATTCTCGGAACCCGTTCAGGCTCCTAGACTGCTACTGGCTTGATGAGTGGGTTCCACGTATCTGTATCCTGCCGTATGGATACGGGAACTGCGGCTCGAAATACCGTACCTTGAAATTTTGGCACTACAACACGGCGCTGCCGAACGTACGCGGCAACCGCCACTCGACAAAACTGGAAGGAGATGGCCATGGCTGACAAGCATTACCCAACGCCTATGCTCGACGAACTGGAAAACGGCCCCTGGCCGAGTTTTATTTCCGGGATCAAGCGACTGCGCGATGATCACCCGGATGAGCGTATCCGTAAAGTAACCGACTCCCTGCTGGGCCAGCTCGAACATTCCTATGAAACCCGCAAGGGCTACTGGAAAGGCGGTACGGTATCGGTATTCGGTTATGGCGGCGGCATCATCCCGCGTTTCTCGGAAGTCGGTGACGCTTTCCCCGAATCCAAGGAATTCCATACCCTGCGTGTACAGCCTACTCCGGCCAACTACTACACGACCGACATGCTGCGCAAACTGGGCGACAGCTGGGAGAAATGGGGTTCCGGCCTGCAGACCTTCCACGGCCAGACCGGTAATATCATGTTCATCGGTACCACGACCGAAAACACCCAGCACTTCTTTGACGAGATCAACGAGTACGGCTGGGACCTCGGTGGTGCCGGCCCCTGTGTGCGTACCGCCATGTCCTGTGTCGGTGCCGCGCGTTGCGAAATGTCCTGCGCCAACGAGCACGCCATTCACCGCCACCTGGTAAACAACTTCACCGATGACGTACATCGCCCGGCCCTGCCCTACAAGTTCAAGTTCAAGGTATCCGGTTGTCCGAACGACTGCCAGAACTCCATCGAACGTTCCGACTTCGCCGTCATCGGCACCTGGCGCGACGACATGAAAGTCGACCAGGAAGAGATCAAGGCCTACGTCGCCAAGAAAGGGCGCCAGTACATCATCGACAACGTCACCACGCGTTGCCCGACCCAGGCCCTGACCCTGAACGACGACGACACCCTGACCGTCGACAACCACAACTGTGTACGCTGCATGCACTGCCTGAACGTCATGCCCAAGGCACTGCACCCCGGTGACGACCGTGGTGTCACCATCCTGATCGGCGGCAAGCGCACCCTGAAGATCGGTGACCTGATGGGCACCGTGGTCGTACCGTTCAAGAAGCTGGAAACCGAGGAAGACTACGAGTCCCTGGTCGAGCTGGCGGAAGAAATCATCGATTTCTGGGCCGAGAACGGACTGGAGCACGAACGCTGCGGCGAAATGATCGAGCGTATCGGCCTGGTGAACTTCCTCGAAGGTATCGGCGTTGAGGTTGACCCGAACATGGTCAACAACCCGCGTCAGTCTTCCTACGTCCGCATGGACGGCTGGGACGAAGAAGCCGAGAAGTGGTTCGCACGCCAGGCTGAAAAAGCCAGCGCCTGAACCACGCCGGTTTATTCACACCGGCAAAAACATTCTGGTTCCGGGGCGGGTTTGCCCGCCCCGGCCAGCATTAGACAGCACTCATTTTTTGGGAGAGTAATATGTCAATGGCAGATATGAGGGAGCCGATCGAGTCAGGCTGCCCGGACGGTTTCCAGTACATGCATCCCACGATGCGCAGGAATTTCGGTCAGTGGAAATACCACGATGATCCGCAGCCGGGCGTACTGCGCCATGTTGCCTTCAACGGTGACGAAGTCTATACCGTCAAGGCCGGTACACAGCGTATCCTGGACGTATTCACCCTGCGCACCCTGTGCGACATCGGTGACAAGTTCGCTGACGGCTACATCCGTTTCACCATTCGCTCCAACATCGAGTACATCGTCGATGACCAGTCCAAGGTCGAGCCGCTGGTCAAGGCGCTGACCGATGCCGGCTTCATCGTCGGCGGCACCAAGAACTCGGTGACTTCACTGTCCCATACCCAGGGCTGGCTGCACTGCGACATCCCGGGCACCGACGCCTCCGGCGTGGTGAAATCCATGATGGACGAGCTGATCGGCGAGTTCACTGCCTGGAACATGCCGAACCGCGTGCACATGACGACTTCCTGCTGCCAGATCAACTGTGGCGGCCAGGGCGACATCGCCATTAACGTGCAGCACACCAAACCACCGAAGATTGACCACAACCTGGTCTCCAACGTCTGCGAACGTCCTTCTGTGGTGGCACGTTGCCCGGTTGCAGCCATTCGCCCCGCCATGGTCAACGGCAAGCCTTCGCTGGAAGTCGACGAAAAGAAATGTATCTGCTGCGGCGCCTGCTTCCCGCCCTGCCCGCCGATGCAGATCAACGACGCCGAGCACACCAAGCTGGCCATCTGGATCGGTGGTAACCACTCCAATGCCCGCGGCAAACCGACCTTCCAGAAGCTGGTGGCTTCCGGTATCCCGAACAACCCGCCGCGCTGGCCCGAAGCTACAGCCATCGTCAAGCGTATTCTCAAGGAATACAAGGCCGGTGCGAAGGACTGGGAGCGTATCAACGAGTGGGTCGAACGCATCGGCTGGCCACGTTTCTTCGAAGTTACCGGTCTGCCCTTCACCAAGTACCATGTTGATAACTGGCGTGGTGCGCGTGCCAGTCTGAATGCGTCTACGCATATCCGTTTCTAGGCCGGGAGTAGTTGCATGAAGTTATCTGTATTGGTAAACGAAGGCCCGTATCAGCACCAGTCTGCTGACTCGGCATTAATGTTCACCAAAGCGGCAGTGGAAAAAGGCCATGAGATCTTCCGCGTGTTCTTTTACCACGATGGTGTCAATGTCGGTACACGTCTTGCGATTCCACCGCAGGACGACCGCAACATCACCGAGCAGTGGACTGCCCTGGCAAAAGAACACGACCTGGATCTGGTCATCTGTATCGCCGCTGCCCAGCGCCGCGGCATCCTCGATGAAAATGAAGCCAAGCGCCAGGGGAAAGATGGCGACAACATCGCCGAAGGTTTTCGCATCTCCGGCCTTGGCCAGCTCATCGAGGCCGGCATCCAGTCTGATCGCCTCGTCATTTTTGGCGACTAAGTTTGAGGAAACAGAGTTATGGCTGAACCATGGGAAGACGACGAACTTGAAGGCCCGGTACGCAAGTTCATGTATGTCAACCGTCGCGCACCCTACGGCACCATCTATGCCCTGGAGTCGCTGGAAGTTGTATTGATCGCCGCTGCCTTTGAACAGGATGTCACACTGGTGTTCATGGATGACGGCGTCTATCAGATCAAGAAAGAGCAAAACACCGAGGCTATCGGCGTTAAAAACTTCTCCCCGACCTATCGTGCCCTGGAAGGTTACGACGTCGAGAAGCTGTACGTGGAAAAAGAGTCGCTGGAATCGCGCGGCCTGACCACCGATGACCTTGTTGTCCCCGTTCAGGTGGTCAACAGGGACCAGCTGGCCGAACTGATGGAAGAGCAGGAAGTCATCCTGAGCTTCTGATACGGAGAGATACGCTATGCCCATGTTACACACGGTAAACAAATCGCCTTTTGAGCGTCGCACGCTGGACACCGCGTTGCGGCACGCAGTCAAGGGCGCAGCCATCCTGCTGATCGAAGACGGCGTGTACGCCGCATTTGACGGCACCGTGGTTGCCGACAAGGTCAGGGCCGCACTGGCTGATCACAAGATCTACGTGCTGGGCCCGGACGTGACTGCGCGAGGCATGTCTGAACACCACGTGATCGACGGCCTGGAAGTCGTTGATTATGGCGGATTCGTGGATCTTGTCACCGAGTACGACAAGGTTCAGTCCTGGTTATAAACCGCAATTGATTTGCACTGCAGCTGCAAACGAGGAGAGCTATCATGGCTATCGAAGTAAATGGAAAAACCCTGGAAGTTGATGAAGAAGGTTACCTGGCTGACCTGAACCAGTGGGAGCCTGAAGTGGCTACCATCATGGCCAAGGAAGACGGCAGTGAACTGACCGACGCCCACTGGGAAGTAATCAACTTCCTGCGCGAGTACTACGAGGAGTACCAGATTGCTCCCGCCGTGCGCGTGCTCACCAAGGCCATCGGCAAAAAGCTTGGCAAGGACAAGGGCAACAGCAAGTACCTGTACGAACTGTTCCCCTACGGTCCTGCAAAACAGGCCTGCAAGTACGCCGGCCTGCCCAAGCCGACCGGTTGCGTCTGAAGGGCAGCACCTGTATGTAGTCGTTGTGGGGGAGCCCGCCTCCCCCACGCTTTGAACACCCGTAGCAAAAGGAGAGTGAAGCGTGTCTTTAGTGTCGACCCTGTACGTCGGACTGTTTTACGCTGCGACGGTGATCCTTGTGGTCGGCCTCGCCATGCGTATCAAAAAGTACGCACAGACCCCTGCTCCTTTGATTATTCCCACCATGCCGGCTCCGCGTACCGAGACCGGCGTGGCCATGCGCATGTTACGCGAAGTGGCGTTTTTCGAAAGCCTGTTCCGATCCAACAAGTGGATCTGGCTGTTCGGCGTCATGTTCCACTTCGGCATGCTGCTGGTACTGTTACGCCACCTGCGCTACTTCACTGAACCCGTCTGGTTCTGGGTGAACTGGGTGCAGCCGTTTGGCAGATATGCCGCTTTCGCCATGCTGGCCGGCCTGCTCGGCCTGTGGGCACGTCGTTTCCTGGTTGCCCGGGTCCGTTATATCTCCACCCCGTCCGACCACCTGATGCTGGCCCTGCTGGTCGGTATTGCCATGACCGGTATCGGCATGAGCTTCCTGGTGCACACCGATATTATTTCGGTCAAGGCATTCTTTCTCGGATTGATGCGCTTCTCGCCGCAACCGCTGCCCGGTGACCCCTTGCTACTGGTGCACCTGGGCCTGGTCGCGACACTGATGATCATTTTCCCGATCAGCAAACTTTTGCATGCCCCGGGCGTATTCTTCAGCCCGACCCGCAACCAGACCGACAGTTCCCGCGAACAGCGCCATATCGCGGACTGGGCAAAGGCACTGGAAGCAGGCGAGCGCTAGGCACCGGAGCGGAGGATATAAAGCGTGGCTGATTTCGACGTACCAAAACTGGAAGACTACCTGATTGTCCCCGAGCCCCGGGACAAGGTGACCAATCACCTGGCACCGTTCCTTGCCAAGCCGCCGCACCAGAGCGACCTCGGTTTCCCTGAGGAACTGGTCGACAACTGGAAAGACGTCGCGATTGCCAAGATGGGTGATCTGCTCGGCAAATACCGATCGCTGCAGGTTTTCCTCGACATCTGCGTCCACTGCGGCGCCTGCACGGACAAGTGTCACTACTTCCTGGGCACGACCGATGCCAAGAACATGCCGGTCGCGCGACAGGAACTGCTGCGCAAGGTGTACCGTCGCTACTTCACCTTTGCGGGCAAGTATTTCCCCAAACTGGTCGGCGCTGTCGACCTGACCGAAGAAGTACTGGACGACTGGTACAGCTATTTTCACCAGTGTTCGCAGTGCCGACGCTGTTCGGTATTCTGCCCCTACGGGATCGACACCGCCGAAATCTCCATGGCGGCACGTGAAATCATGGATGCCGTCGGCAAGGGCCAGAAGTACTGTAACGAAATCATCGCCAAGGTTTTCAAGATCGGCAACAACCTCGGCCTGCCCGAACCGGCACTGGCCGATACGCTGGAAGGTCTGGAAGAAGACATCGAAGACGATACCGGCGTCAAGGTCCGCCTGCCGCTGGACGAAAAAGGCGCAGATATCCTGCTGATTACCCCCTCCGCCGACTTCTTCGCGGAGCCGCACGTGGACGGCCTGATGGGCTACGCCAAGGTATTCCATGAAGCCGGCGTATCCTGGACGCTGAGCTCCAAGGCGTCCGAAGCTGCCAACTTCGGCATGTTTATCGGCAGTTACGAGAACATGCGCAAACTGGCATTGCGCATTCGTGAGGCTGCCATCGACCTGGGCGTAAAACGCATTGTATTCGGCGAATGCGGTCATGCCTGGCGCGTAGCCTACAGCTTCCTCAACACACTGGCCGGCCCGTTCGACTTCCTGGACCAGAATTACCCGATCCCGCAGCATATCTGCGAGTTCACCTACGACCTGATCAAGCAGGACAGGCTGCGCTTCAACAAGGAGGAAAACGATCATATGACCGTCACCTTCCACGACTCGTGCAACGTCGCCCGCGGCGCCGGCATGGGCGGCTACGAAGGCGGTCAGTTCGAGATTCCACGCGCCGTCATCAGGGCTGCGTGCAATAACTACTACGACATGGATGACGATACCATCCATGACGCCACCTTCTGCTGCGGCGGCGGTGGTGGTCTGCTGACCGATGACCTGATGGAAATTCGCGTCAAGGGCGCTATGCCCCGCATGCAGGCACTGAAAAAAGTAACCGAGGAACACGGCGTAACCAACCTCGCGGCCATCTGCGCCATCTGCAAGAGCCAGTTTGCCAAGACACTGCCCTACTTTGGATTCCGTATGGACCAGATTGTCAGTGTTCACCAGCTGGTCAGCAACGCCCTCGTGATGAAGGGATCCGAGCAGGAAGCGGAACTCGACGGCAGCGCCGAGGAAGCGGGCGAAGCCGAGACGGCATAACCGGACTAATTGTTTATCGTATTGCAACATTGAACCCCGCAGGGGTTCAGATAACAGGAGAACAGGCATGGCTACTTCTCGCGACGACAAGAAATTAACGTTTCGCAAGTTTGAAGACGGTGATAGCAAGTGGGACCGCTGGAATGACGCTATTTTCGAGGGCGATCACTCCCACAAGTGTCCGACCTACGTACACCGCACCCCGCCGTGCCAGGGCAGCTGCCCGTCCGGTGAAGACATCCGCGGCTGGCTGGATATTGTCCGTGGCATAGAGCACCCGCCGGAAGGCATCAGCATGCAGGAATACGCATTCCGCCGCTCTACCGACGCCAACCCCTTCCCGGCCATGATGGGCCGCGTTTGCCCGGCACCTTGCCAGGACGGCTGTAACCGCAACGAGGTCGAGGATTTTGTCGGCATCAACGCCGTCGAGCAGTACATCGGTGACGCTGCTTTCAAGGAAGGCTTCAAATTTGAAACCGGCGCAGCACTGACCGGCAAGAAAGTCGCCATCATCGGCGGCGGCCCGGCCGGCATGGCCGCAGCGTACCAGCTGCGCCGTCGCGGCATTGCCTCCACGATCTTCGATGACCACGACCAGCTCGGCGGCATGATGCGCTACGGCATCCCTAACTACCGTATCCCGCGCGACGAGCTGGACCGTGAATGCGAGCGCATCCTGGAGATGGGCGACATCGAGTTCAAGGCCAACACCCGCGTTGGTCGCGATATTTCCGTCGATGACCTTGACAAGGAATATGATGCCGTACTGTGGGCCCTGGGCTGCTGGATCGGCCGTGGCCTGCCGCTGGAAGGCTGGGAAGAAACTCCGAACTGCGTCTCCGCCGTCAAGTTCCTGGAACAGTTCAACAAGGGCAAGATGCACTACACCGCCAACCGGATCGTCTGTGTGGGTGGTGGTGATACCTCGATCGACGTGGTCTCCGTGTCCCGTCGCATCGGTACGCTGAAAGACTACAACGAAAAACCCGAAGCCGCGGTAAACGGTGAGATCGAGCAGGAAGATGTCGATCTTTCCCTGAAGAAGGCCTGTGACAACGTCACCCTGACCGCCCTGTTCCCGCGCGACCAGATGACGGCAGCCGAACACGAAGTGAACGATGCCATTACCGAAGGCGTGGACATCCTGAACGAGGTCATGCCGGTCGAGATCATCCGCGATGCAGACGGCCGCGCCACTGCCCTGAAACTGGTCGATGCCAAATGGGAAGGTAACGGACCGGTCGCGATCGAAGGTGGCAAGGAATACACCATTGAGTGTGACCTGATCGTATCCGCCATCGGCCAGGGCGGTGACATGAGCGGTCTGGAAGACTACGCCAACGAGCGTAACCTGATCGATGCCGACAAGTACTACCAGGTTCCGAAGCGTCCCGGTCATTTCGTGGCCGGCGACATCGTACGCCCGCACCTGCTGACGACCGCCATCGGCCAGGGCTCCATCGCGGCTGAGTCGATCGATAATTACCTCAAACACGCTGAACTGAAAAAGCGCCCCAAGGTCGACAAGCATCACTTCTCGCTGCTGGACAAGATGAAGGAGGCCGGGCTTGAACCGGAACCCTACACCGTCGGTGAAACCCGCGGCACCAGCGAACAGAAGTTTGCCATTCACAACTTCGAGGACCGCTCCAAGCAGGAAATCATCACTGCTGACAAACTGTTCCTGGGCCACTTCGAATACACCGATCGCGTACTGCGCAGCGAAGATGTGCCGGATGCCGAACACGTACTTGGTCATTTCGAGGAACGCATGGCCGGCTACAGTGACGAACAGGCGATCGAGGAAGCCGGTCGCTGCATGAGCTGCGGCATGTGCTTCGAATGTGACAACTGCGTCATCTTCTGTCCGCAGGACGCCGTGTTCCGCGTCAAGAAGAGCGAGGCCACTACCGGCCGTTACGTGGATACCGACTATACCCGCTGTGTCGGTTGTCACATCTGTGCGGATGTCTGCCCCACCGGCTACATCGACATGGCACTTGGTGAATAACGGAGTCTGCCGACAATGACCTACGCAATGGTGGCACGCCGCGTTTCCGGGTTACTGCTTTCCGCCCTGCTGTTGCTGCCACTGGCAGTTTCAGCAGAAGATGCAGAGGCAGAAAACCTGCCATTCTCCGACCTGACCATGACAGAACCGGAACGACACGTCAGCGCCACAGAGGAGTGTGTCGCGCCGGAAGCCGTTATGCGCCGCAACCACATGAAGTTTATCCTGCACCAGCGTGATGACACTATGCACAGGGGCATACGCACCCGTCGCTATTCACTGGAGGAATGCGTTAACTGCCACGCGGCAAAAAATGAACAGGGAGAGTATATACCGGTGAATGCGGAGAACCAGTTCTGCTCCAGTTGCCACACCTACGCAGCGGTCAATATAGACTGCTTCCAGTGCCATGCCACCAAACCGGTACGTGCATCCAGACTGAACGGTCGTAGTGCCAGTGCCGCGCACCCGTCCGGTGGCCCGGGTAACGCGCCACACCCCTTTCTTGTTTCGGAGGGTAACGCCCAATGAGCGATACCAGTAACAGGATCGATTCCGCTCGCCGCGCATTCCTGAACAAGGCCGGCGCCGCCGCCGGTGCCGCTGCAATCGCGCCGGGAGTGTTCCTGACCACCCCGGCGGTTGCCAGGCCAGCCGACCAGCCGGTAAGCAGCGAGAAGCGCTGGGGCATTCTGGTGGATACCAACAAATGCGCCAGTAACTGTGATGCCTGCGTTACTGCCTGCAAGGATGAAAACGGCTGGGGTTCTACCGAGCACCACTCCAGCCAGGAACAGCAGTCGCAATGGATTCGCAAGGTAGAGATACGCAACAGGTCCACCGGTTTTGTCGCCACGCTGCCCCTGATGTGCCAGCACTGCGAACACCCGCCCTGCGTCGATGTGTGCCCGACCGGTGCCTCATTCAAACGCGCAGACGGTATCGTGCTGGTCGACAAGCACATCTGTATCGGCTGCCGTTACTGCATGATGGCCTGCCCCTACAAGGCCCGCAGTTTTATCCACGAAGACCTGGAAGACCAGCTGCCATGGGCGCCACGCGGCAAGGGAACGGTCGAGTCCTGCACCCTGTGCGTACAACGTGTCGACAACGACGGCACACCGGCCTGCGTCGAAGCCTGTAGCGCGGAAAACCATAACGCGCTGGTCTTCGGTAACCTGAACGACGAAAACAGCGACATCTCCCGTGAACTGGCGCGGGCGGAAAGCATCGAACTGCGCGCTGATCTTGCACTGAACACCGGCGTACGCTACCGCGGTATCTGAACCCTCAACGAGACTGGCAAACTGACCCATGAAACTAGCGCCGAACTATCGTGAAATTGAAGGTAAAAGCACCGGATTCCGGGTGCTGCTTGGTGGACTTGGCCTGCTGGCCGCCCTCGCCTTTGGTGCATTCCTGTACATGGAGCACTCGGGCCACTATGTAACCGGCATGACCAACCAGATCGTCTGGGGTATGCCCCATGTGTTTGCCATATTCCTGATTGTGGCCGCCTCGGGCGCACTGAATGTGGCCTCGATTGGTACCGTGTTCGGCAAGTCGCTGTACAAGCCGCTGGGTCGTCTGTCCGGCCTGCTGGCCATCGCCCTGCTGCTGGGCGGCCTGATGGTGCTGGTGCTCGATCTGGGCCACCCCGACCGGCTGATCGTGGCCATGACCTACTACAATTTCAAATCCATCTTCGCCTGGAACATTATCCTCTATAACGGGTTCCTGGCCGTCACCATCGTGTACCTTTGGTTCATGATGGAACGCAAGATGAACAGATACTACCGGGCCGCCGGTACCGTTGCCTTCGTCTGGCGCCTGATTCTCACCACCGGTACCGGTTCGATCTTCGGCTGGCTGGTGGCGCGCTCAGCCTATGACATGGCCATGCTGGCACCCATGTTCATCATCATGTCCTTCGCCTTCGGGCTGGCAATCTTCATACTGGTGCTGATGGCTGCCTACAGCTGGACCGGACGTCCGCTCGGGGACGCGGTCCTGTTCCGCCTGAAAAACCTGCTGGGAGTCTTCATCGCCGCGGTACTGTATTTCGTCATGGTGTACCACCTCAGCAACCTGTACGCTACCGAACACCACGGCGTGGAGCGCTTCATACTGATGGACGGCGGCATCTACACCCAGCTGTTCTGGATCGTACAGATTCTCATCGGCAGCCTGCTGCCGCTGGCCATGGTCTATCACCCGACCATTGGCAAGTCACGACCGGCCATTGCCACTGCCAGCCTGCTGGTCATCATCGGCGGCATGGCCCAGGTATACGTACTGCTGATCGGCGGCCAGGCCTATCCGCTGGAAATATTCCCGGGCTATGAAGTCACCAGCTCTTTCCACGACGGCGTCGTGAACAGCTACAGCCCGTCGATCTGGGAAATCACCCTGGGTGTCGGTGGCGTTGCCGTTGCGTTACTGGTGGTGACAATCGCGATCCGCGTGTTGCGCTTTTTACCGGTATCCCTCGCGGACGACGCCGTGGACCCGCACGCTGCCAAAGCAGACTGAGCAGCGCTTCAGATTTCCTGAATGGCACGGCCGGCAGTGGACAGCTGCCGGCTTTCTGTTTCCCGCCGCCGTGTTTGTCACGTGCATAGAGCACTAGCGCATGTCACAGATATTCATTTCCGCCGCACACAAGTCATCCGGTAAAACCACGGTTACGCTGGGCCTGTGTGCCGCGCTGCGCGCACTTGGCATTGAGGTAAGCCCCTTCAAGAAAGGCCCTGACTACATCGACCCGATGTGGCTGGGGCGTGCCGCCGGCCACGCCTGCCACAACCTGGATTTCCACACCATGGGCAGCGACGAGATCCGGGATACCGTTGGCTACTATGCCGCCGAAGCCGATATCAGCATTATCGAGGGCAACAAGGGGCTGTATGACGGCCTGGATCTGGATGGCAGCAACAGTAATGCTGCCCTTGCCAAGCTGCTCGGCGCGCCGGTAGTGCTGGTGCTGGATGCCCGTGGCATGACGCGTGGCATCGCACCGCTTATCCTCGGCTACCAGGCCTTCGATCCGGAAATCCGCATTGCCGGAGTCATACTCAACCAGCTGGGCGGCAGCCGCCACGAAGCCAAGCTGCGCGCTGTCATCGAACATTACACCGACGTCCCGGTGCTCGGCGCGGTCGCAAAGAACCACGGCCTGCAGATACTGGAACGACACCTGGGCCTGGTTCCCAGCAACGAGCAGGACAATGCGACGCAACAGGTCAGGGCCATCGGTGACGCCATTGCCGAACAGGTTGATCTGGACGCTGTGCTGGAAATCGCCAGGACAGCGCCGCTGCCTGCCGCACCGGACGTTTCTCCCTTCGCGATCGACCCGCTGCCACAGGCCCTGCGTATCGGGGTCGCCAGGGACGAGGCGTTTGGCTTTTACTATCCCGGCGACCTGGACGCCATGCAACAGGCCGGTGCCGAACTGGTCGAAATCGACATGCTGCGTAACCCTTCCCTGCCGGACATCGATGGCCTGGTCATCGGCGGCGGCTTCCCGGAAAGCTGCATGGAAGCATTGCAGGCCAACGATTCGCTGCGGCACGCGATCAGAAATGCCATCGAGGCCGGTTTACCGGTCTATGCCGAGTGTGGCGGTCTCATGTACCTCGCCCGCACCCTGACCTGGAAAGGCAAAACCTGCTCGATGGCAGGCGTCATTCCCGCCGATGCAGTCATGCATGATCGCCCCCAGGGCCGTGGTTATGTACGCCTGGAAACGACCTCCGCTTTCCCCTGGGCCGTGGCTTCCGGACAGGAGGTGGCTGCCCACGAGTTTCATTACTCTGCGCTGGAGCAAGCCGCTTCCCTGGAACATTATGCATTCAGGGTGCTGCGCGGAACCGGGCTGGACGGAGAACACGACGGCTACCTGTACAAAAATCTGCTGGCCTGTTACAGCCACCAGCGCAGCACTCGCAGCAACCCCTGGACACAGCATTTCCTGGCGTTTGTCGCACAGTGCAAATCGACTGCGCGCGCACTGGACAGCGCTGCCAACCAACTCACAAGCGAGGACAAAACAACATGATCACCATCACCCCGGATGCCGCCACAAAAATCCAGGAGTCCGCCAGACTTACCGACAGCGAGGGCATGCCGCTGCGCATCGCGGTTACCCGCAGGGAAGACGGCAGCTTCCACTACGCCATGGGCTTTGATGAAACCCGCGACAATGACAAAACCTTTCGCTCCGAAGGTATTGAGATCGTAGTGGCCCCTCACAGTGCAGAACTGCTCACCGGTACAGTAGTCGACTATGTAGAACTGGATGGAAACCGGGAGATCATCTTCATCAACCCGAATGATCCGGCCCGGCAGAGCGAAGCATAGAACGCCCACCTTCGGCGTTTTCAGCGCTATAATGTCCGCATGTGGACCTGTGCGAGGCATTTGTGAATCCGGATTACCGCGCTAAAGGCGAGTTGGACTACCTTGCTGCCGGGCAAAACGAGCGCCAGCGCCGCCTGCACCTGCTGGACTGGCCAACCACGCGCCAGTTCCTGCGCGCGCTGTCCGCGCTTGGCATCCTGCTGTTCATCCTTGGCATACTGAATATCTGGTTTTACCTGTCTTCACCCACCGGCAGCTGGTTACACCTCGCCAACAGCATATTACTGATCGGCGGTGTCCTGTTGCTGTCTTTCGCCGTATACAGTGCGCGACGCGATTTCCTCACGCCCCTGACTGAAATGCGTGACTGGGTAAAACAGATGCGCAACGGCCACCTGAGTGCACGCCTGCCACATTCGCCGCAACCAGATTTCAGCACCCTGTACCAGGACATCAACCTGCTGGGCGAACGCCTCGAATCCCTGTCCAGCGACCTCCAGTCCGAAGTGGAAAAACAGACCAACCGCATCCAGCAGAAAACCCACTCCCTGGAAATCCTCTACGACGTTGCCGCCAACATCAACGCCGCCCGCGACCTGGAAGACCTGCTGACCCGCTTCCTGCATACGCTCAAGGATGTGGTTGCTGCACGCGCAGGCACGGTGCGCATGCTGACACCGGACGGCAACATGAAACTGATCGCCAGCAGCGGTCTCAGCCCGGAAGTGGTCGAACAGGAGCAACTCATCAGCGTGGATCGCTGCCTGTGCGGCAAGGCCGCACAACAGGGCGAAGTCTATGCGCTCGACAAGCTGGACAGCTGCAACCAGTTTGCCGGCCGACCGTTTTTCGACAACGGTAACATCGAAATGGTAGCGGTACCACTGCGCTACCGGGGACAGGTACTGGGCGTGTACAACCTGTTTACCGAACAACACGGCCTGGTCGAGCGCGAGGACATGAAAAACCTGCTCACCAGCATCGGTCACCACCTGGGCATGGCTATCGAAAAATCCCGCCTGGATGAAGAAGCCAACCTGTTGTCGATCATGGAAGAGCGCACACGCCTGGCCAATGAACTGCACGACTCGCTGGCGCAGAGTCTGGCCAGTCTCAAATTCCAGGTGCGCGTCCTCGATGAACTGCTGCACAGCGGCTCGGAAGCGGCGCTGTGGCAGGAAATGGAACTGATCGAGAACAGCCTGGACGAAGCCTATACCGAGTTACGAGAGCTGATTGCGCACTTCCGGGCACCGGTGGACAAACGCGGTCTGCTGCCCGCAGTCGAACAGGCCGTGGAACGCTTCCGGCGCAACTCCGGCATCAGCGCTTTTCTGCAGATCGAATGGGATGGTGTAAACCTGCCCGCCGAAGTGGAAATCCAGGTATTGCGCATCATCCAGGAGGCACTGGCCAATATCCGTAAACACAGTGAGGCCAATGCCGTGCGCGTCATGCTGCGTTCGGGGGACGACAGGCATTACATGATACTGATCGAGGATGACGGCATCGGCATCCAGAGCAGGGTACTGGACAGTGGTCCCGGCGAACACCTTGGCCTGAAGATCATGCAGGAACGCGCCACCCGCATTGGTGGCGAACTGAAAATTGAAAGTGACAGCGGTGAAGGTACACGCATTATCCTAAGTTTCCCCCACGATGTGGGTGTGGGCCTGCCCGCACAGACGGTTACGGTGGAACCACCGGTGGTGCACACGGTGAGCGGATCATGACGCTGCGGGTATTGCTGATCGACGACCACACCCTGTTCCGGGTCGGACTGGAGGGCCTGCTGGCACACCGCAATATCGATGTCATCGCTTCCATTGGCGATGGCCGCGAAGGCCTGCAGTGTGCAGCCGACCTGAAACCGGACATCGTCCTGCTGGACATGCGCATGCCGGACATCAACGGTATCGGGGTACTGAAAAAACTGCGCGAGTCCGGTTTTCAAAACCCTGTCGTGATGCTTACCACCAGTACCGACGAACACGACCTGGTGGAGTCCCTGCGCAACGGCGCCCAGGGCTACCTGCTCAAGGACATGGAACCCGACGAGCTGGTGCTGGCGCTACGGGATATCGTTTCCGGGAAAACCGTGGTAGCGCCCGATCTTGCCCCGGTACTGGCCAAGGTAGTCCAGGGTGACGGCACGCTGCTGGATGAATCCTCCCCCTTCGACGAACTGACGCCGCGCGAAAGCGAAATTCTCAGCCTGCTGGCGGAAGGCCAGAGCAACAAGGTGATCGCACGCAACCTGGGTATTTCCGACGGCACGGTAAAACTGCACGTAAAAGCCATACTGCGCAAACTGGGCGTCCACTCCCGTGTCGAAGCGGCTGTCATGGCCGTAGAGCAGGGACAACGCAGCAACCGCAATGCGGCCAGCTGAATCACAGAGCGAGCAGCGAAATGAAAACCATCGAGGATTTTGTCGCTTCAGCACTGCAAACCGTGGATGAACTGTTTCCCTGGGACCTGGAAGAAGCATTACAGAAGAACCCGGACTTGCTGCTGCTGGACATTCGCGAACCGTACGAATTCGACGCCATGCATATACGCGGCGCCATCAATGTCCCGCGCGGGATACTGGAAACCGCCTGCGACTATGACTACGAGGAAACGCGGCCTGAACTGGTGGAGGCGCGTGAGCGCGAGATCGTGGTGATCTGCCGCTCCGGGAAACGCAGCGTGCTGGCCGCCGATATCATGCAACAGATGGGCTACCGGAAGGTACGCTCGCTGAAAACCGGCATGCGTGGCTGGAGTGATTATGACCAGGAGATGGTCAATGCCGCAGGAGAACCGGTGGACGAGGACAGCGCCATCGACTACTTCACGCCCAGGCTGCGTCCGGAACAACTGAGCAAAAAAGGCACCTCACCCGCCTGAGTCAGTCGTAGCGTTTCCGGTCCTTGCGCCGGCGCCCTGCCTTCTGGGAAATAACGCCGTGTATGGAATCCAGGCCCGGCAGTTCGACCACTTCGTCGTAGGCCTCGTTCAGGCACTTCAACAGCAGCCGTTCGCCGTCCATGACCAGCTGGCGGAAATAGAATTCGTCGTTGTGTCTGGCCACCACGAAACAGCCATTCTTCACGTGACCTTCCGGATCAATCACAATGACACAACCATGCTCGAATTCGGGCTCCATCCTGTCACCAAGCACCCTGAGTGCAAAGGGTTCCGAAGCAGAACATCCGGTGGCTTCCATCGCTAACCTCGTAATGACACAATCATTGAAAGTCGTATTTTAACATGCCCCGACGCACTGATCCGGTACGGCACATGCGGCTTTGACCATGGATTCCGGCGTTCGCCGGAATCACGAATGAATGATATTTTTAGCTTATTCTACATATAGTTATAGAATATACTTATTCCCGTTTGGTAAGCTCCTGGAAACTAAAGTAAGCGGTTGTGACGCCGCCACAGTCTGCAATACTGTTTTCACTGTCAGTTATAAGGAATGCCCGTGACACCGCAGGACCTGGTTTCCCGTAACGTACGTCTGGTCTCTCTCCCTGAAGTCTGTATACAGGTTCAGGCGCTTGCCGATTCACCCTATACCACCGCCCAGGATATCGGCGACGTGGTCGGCAAGGACACGGCCCTCACCACTCGCCTGCTGAAACTGGTGAACAGTGCCTACTTCGGGCTGCCGAGAAAAGTCGACACGGTGACGCGCGCGGTCAACATGATCGGTATGCGCGAGCTGCGCAATCTCACCATGGCGGCCTCTGCAGCGGAAGTGTTTTCCCGCATTCCCGGCAACCTGATCGACATGGCCGCATTCTGGCAACACAGCGTCTACTGCGGCCTGCTGGCGCGTAGCTTTGCAAGGCATTGTAACGTGCTGCATGCCGAACGCCTGTTCACTGCGGGTCTCCTGCACGATGTCGGTCGCCTGCTGATGCTGACCAAGCTGCCGGATGAAATCGGCCAGGCTGAATCCCTGCGCCTGCAGTCTGACCGGGATATCTGTGATATCGAATCCGAGCTGGTGGGGTTCGACCATGCCGAAACCGGGCAGGCCCTGCTGCAACACTGGAACATGCCGGAAAACCTGTGCATGTCGGTTCGCTATCACCACAATCCGCAGGACGCGCACGATGCACACCTGGAAGCCGCCCTGTTGCATATTGCCGACCAGGTCACACACTGCGCCCAGGAGAGCAAGGACCCGCTGGGTTCCCAGTTCTATGATCCGTACGGTGCGTTGCTCGATTCCGACCTGAACGCCACCGACATTGCCGCGGCCGCAATTGCGGTTGCCCGTCCGGAAGCCCTGGCACTGACAAAAATAGACAGGGATGCCATTACCGACGCCGTCGACAAGAGTGCCGCCGCCTTCAACCAGGTGCTCGACCTGCTGTACCCGATGGCATGGGAAACCCGGTAAAGACGGCCGCAGGCTGCCGTTTCGCGCCGAAGACCGGCGCTCCTGCGGGGTGTCAGGAGTGGTCGCCCTTCTTTCAGACGTTAATCCACAGCCGCCCAGTAATACCAGCTGGCGATGGTCCGATAGGGTCGCCACTGCTCGGCCAGTTCCAGGTAGCGGTCGAACCCGGCCTGCTCCGGAAGCCCGTAGTGCAGTCGGATGGACTTGCGCAGGGCCAGGTCGCCGATCGGCAGAATATCCAGGCGACCCAGGGAAAACATCAACAGCATATCCGCTGTCCAGCGACCGATGCCCGGCAGGTCCATCAACAGCACTGACACCTGCTCATCATTCAGGTGGTCCAGCTGCTCCAGGTCCAGCTCACCGCAACGCACTCGCCGGGCAATTTCCCGGATGTAGCGGATTTTTGCGCCACTCAGCCCGCAGCGGCGCAGGCTGCGCTCATGCACCCGGTAGAAGTGCTCCGGCCGGAAAAGGTCCGTTGCCAGGTGCTGCTGCAAGCGTTGCTGGATGGTCTGCGCGGCTTTTACCGACAACTGCTGGTTGATGATCGCCCACACCAGGGTATGAAAATGCGGGCGCGGGTCCCGCATCAGGGTACAGGGTCCGTGCCGCTGCATGATCCCGGCCAGTACCGGGTCGGCCTGTTGCAGGTAGCGTTCAGCCTTGCGGATCTTCCTGTCTATGTTGCACCCGTTCCGACGGACCACACCGCCCAGGTCACGATGACCATGCCGGCGGCGGCAATCACCGCCTGTCGTTTCCAGCCGTACAGCAGCAACAGCACCACTACGGTCCAGCCCGTCAGCAATGGCCAGAACTGAACTTCACCTGACATATGCCCTGTCCCCCATGAAGGTTGCGGCAAGCGGGCCGACGAACGTGTTACTGACCTGCAGTATGGCGTAAATACCGGGGAAACCGCCGATGGCGGACAAGGCCCGTTCGGTGTGGCTGACGGGGCTGAGTTCGATACCCGGCAGGCGCAGCAGGCGGTTGTTCAGCGTACCGCTCACGAATATTTCGACAACAGCTTCATCAGTTCCTCTTCCGAAAGCACCGCTACCCCCAGCGCCTCTGCCCTGGCCAGTTTTGATCCTGCTTTTTCGCCGGCAATCACCGCCGTGGTTTTTTTTGACACGCTGCCGGAGACTTTGGCTCCAAGTGCCTGCAGCTTCTGTTTGGCCTCTTCCCGGGTCAGCCCGGACAGGGTACCGGTCAGCACATAGGTCTTGCCCTGCAGGGGCTGGTGGCTGACCCGTTCGACGTCCGGCCACTGTATACCCGCCGCCTGCAGGCGCGCGATCACTTCCCGGTTATGCGGCTGGCGGAAAAAATGCACAATGTGCTGCGCCACGATCGGCCCGATATCGTGCACGGCTTCCAGCTGTTCCGGCGTTGCCTGCATCAATGCCTCGAGGCTACCGAATTCACTGGCCAGGATCCGCGCGGTGGCATCACCGACTTCGCGGATGCCGAGCGCGTACAGGAAACGATCCAGGGTGGTGCGCCTGCTTTTCTCCAGGGCACGGACCAGGTTCTGCGCCGACTTCTGCCCCATGCGATCAAGGCCGGCCAGTGTGTCCACGGACAGTTCGTACAAGCCGGCCACATCGTTGACCAGCTTGCGGTCCACCAGCTGCTCCACCAGTTTGTCACCCAGGCCTTCGATATCCATGGCGCGTCGTGAGGCGAAGTGCTTGATCGCCTCCTTGCGCTGCGCCTCGCAGAACAGGCCACCGGTGCAACGCGCCACGGCCTCGCCTTCCAGCCGCTCGATATCCGAGCCGCACACCGGGCACTTGCCCGGCATAACAAATGCTTTCGCATCCGCCGGCCGCCGCTCGGGAAGCACAGCCACCACCTCCGGGATCACGTCCCCCGCACGGCGCACAATGACCGTATCCCCAATGTGTACATCCTTGCGTCGCACTTCGTCCTCGTTGTGTAGCGTGGCGTTGGTCACCGTCACACCGCCGACGAACACGGGTTCCAGCCGGGCTACCGGGGTGATGGCCCCGGTACGACCTACCTGCACATCGATCGCCAGCACCCGGGTCAGCTCTTCCTGGGCCGGGAACTTGCGGGCGATCGCCCAGCGCGGGGCACGCGCGACAAAGCCCAGCTGTTGCTGCTGGTCCAGGCGATCCACCTTGAATACCACGCCATCGATATCAAACGGCAGGCGGCTGCGCTGCTCCTCCAGCGCACGATAGTATGCGATGCAACCGTCCAGGCCCGCTACCCGTTCGATACCGGGATAGACGCGTAAACCCCAGCCGCGCAATTGTTGCAATACATCGCTGTGCCGTTTCGCCAGCCGCCCCTTTTCCACCAGGCCGGTGCCATAGCAATACATTTCCAGCGGCCGCTGCGCGGTGACTTTCGGGTCCAGCTGGCGCAGGCTGCCGGCCGCAGCGTTGCGGGGATTTGCAAAGGGCTTCTGGTCCTGCTGCAGCGCATGCTCATTGAGCGCGCGGAAGCCCTCGTGGGAGATAAATACCTCGCCCCGCACTTCCAGCCGTTGCGGGTAATCATCACCCAGCAGGCGCAGGGGAATCGAATGAATGGTGCGCACATTCTGCGTGATATCCTCACCCTTACTGCCGTCACCGCGCGTGGCGCCGCGCTTCAACACGCCTTCTTCGTACAACAGGCTTACCGCCAGCCCGTCCAGCTTCGGCTCGGCGGCATATTCCACACGGTCCACCCCGAGCCGCTCGCGAACGCGACGATCGAACTCGGCCAGTTCCCCGTCGTCGAAGGCGTTGTCCAGGGAAAGCATTGGCACCTCGTGATGCACCTCACCGAAAGCAGCCAGCGGTTCGGCGCCTACACGCCGGGTGGGGGAATCTTCCGTGACCAGTTCCGGATGGGCCCGTTCGATCTCCTGCAGTTCGCGCAGCAAGCGGTCATACTCGGCGTCGGGTATCTGCGGGTCGTCGAGAACGTAGTAGCGGTAGTTGTGCAGCTGAATCTGTTCGCGGAGCTGCGCCGCCCGCCGCGCCGGATCCAGCTTCTTCGACGGGCGCGCTATGATGCCGCCCTGCGCAGGAAGCGGTCCTCGACAATGCCTTCGCGTATCTGCATCAGTGACTGGTGGGTAATCACACACTGTTTCTGGTCCTGCAGCTCGCCACCCAGTTCCACCGCCATGCGTTCCGCGGTATGCACAAAGTCATCGAAGGCTTCAACCGGGTCCAGTGGACCGGGCAACTGCAGGAACAGCGTAATCCCCGGTGTCGAGAATCCGCGCATGTCGTCGGCGGGGAAGATACCGGGCTTGACCAGGTTGGCAACCCCGAAGATGGCCTGCTGTTTGCCGGCCGCGATGCGGACGCGCTGGTAGATGCCCCGCTCGTCCAGTTGCAACTTGTTGTTCTGCAGCCCCCGGTACAGGGCATCACCGGCGAATACGCTGCCTTGAGGCGCCACCACGGAAATGACCAGCAAGCGTTCGCCAGCCGCCGCTGCAGGCTCCGGGTCATTCCCGGACATTACCTGCTCCATGTGTGCCAGCTCCTGCTCGATCGCATCCTCGTCGGGCTCGTCGCTGTCACGTTCCCGGCGCATGGACCCGGACGATACGGCGGCAGGCGTGCGGGAACGGCGCTGGTAACGGGTCCAGACATACACGGCAAGTATAACGCCGGCGCCGAACAGCAACAGGATCAGGCGCAGCTCGTCCATGCTCACACCGCCGCGAGTTGTACCGCTTCGTCGATGTCGACCGCCACCAGGCGGGAAACACCGGGTTCGTGCATGGTGACGCCGGTCAGCTGGTGCGCAAGATCCATGGTGATCTTGTTGTGGGTAATGAAAATAAACTGCACACGCTCGGACATCTCCCGCACCATGTCGCAAAAACGGCCAACGTTGGCGTCATCCAGCGGTGCATCCACCTCGTCGAGAATACAGAACGGTGACGGGTTCAGTTCAAAAATGGAAAATACCAGTGCCACGGCCGTCAGCGCCTTTTCGCCACCGGACAGCAGGTGGATGGTACTGTTACGTTTGCCGGGCGGCCGGGCCATGACGGTCACGCCGGCATCCAGCAGGTCTTCGCCGGTCATTTCCAGGTAGGCGTGCCCGCCACCGAACAGGCGCGGGAACATCGCCTGCAGTCCGCTGTTGACCTTGTCGAAGGTCTCCTTGAAACGGGTGCGGGTCTCGCGGTCGATTTTGCGAATCGCGTTTTGCAGGGTATCCAGCGCGGAGGACACGTCCTCGTGCTGGGCATCCAGGTATTTCTTGCGTTCAGACTGCTCCTCGTACTCGTCGATGGCCGCCAGGTTGATCGGCCCCAGGCGCTGGATGCGGGTCGCCAGCCGTTCGGCTTCCTCCGCCCAGGTGTCCGCACTGGCGTCCCCGGCCAGCTCTTCCACCAGGGTGGACAGTTCAAAACCGCTTTCGCGGATCTGTTCCAGCAGGGTTTCACCGCGCACCCGGATTTCCTGCCAGTCCAGCTTTTCCCGGCCCAGCTGTTCGCGCAGCTGCTGCACGGCACTGTCCTTGCGGTGACGTTCCTGCTCGTCCTCCCGCAGGCGGAATTCGATCGCTTCGACCTTCTTTCTTTCGGCACTCAGTTCGGCTTCGACCGCGAGGCGTTTCTGCAGTTGTTCGGCCAGTTCGTCTTCCATCGCCTGCAGCGGTGCTTCGCTGGCGGACAAGGCCTGCCGCAATTCGTCGCGGCGCTGTTGCAGGTGTGCCTGCTGGCCGCGCATACGTTCCAGGTTCTGGGTCGTGGTTTCCTGTTCCGTGTGCCAGGACTGGTATTTCAATTCCAGCTCATGCGCCTGGTCCCGGTCACGCTGCGCAGTGGCGCGCGCTTCTTCCAGTGCGCTGCGCAGGCGGTCGCGTTGCGCCTGCCGCTGCTCGCGTTCATCGGCGAGTGATTCGAGACCGGCCAGCGCAGCGTGCAGGCTTTTGCGTGCGGCATCAGCGGCACTGTTGTCCTCGTCCTGCTGGGCGCTGATTTCGTCCGCTTCCCGGTGTAACGCGGCACTGCGTTTGTGCAACGCCTCCAGGCGGCTGCGACGCGCATCCAGCTGGGCACGGGCGTCGCTGAACTGGCGGTGTGCCTGGTTGGCCTCCTGCTGCAGTTCCTCGCGTTGCGCCTCCGCCTGCTGCAGTTCCGCACGCCCGTCCTCCAGGCTCGACTGAAGGACTGCCACAGCTTCTTTATTTACTTTAAGTTGTTCTTCTATCTCCTTGATTTCTTTTTCACGCTGCAATACGCCAGACTGGGCATTCTCGTCCCTGGCCACGCGCAACCAGCTGCTGCCAATCCAGATACCCTGAGGCGTAACTACGGATTCATGAGCCGCCAGCCCGGCACGCAAGGCCAGCGCCTCCGGCAGGCTCTCCGCGATATACACCCCGTCCAGCAAGCCGGCCAGTGACCAGGGTGCGCGCACCCTGGCGGCCAGCCGGTCAGCCGCGGCTGTAGCAGCCGCTTCCCCGGCCCGCATATCGATAATCGACAGCGCGCCCTGGCCGAGTTCGTTCAGCGCTGCCGCCAGCTGGTCGCTGCCATCGACACAGACGGCCTCGAGGTAGTGTCCCAGCACGGTTTCCACAGCGCGCTCCCAACCGGCATCGACATCCAGTTGCTTGGCAAGCCGCGGCGCATCACCCAGGCCGTGCGCATCCAGCCAGCGTCGTATTTCGCCCTTACCCTGCTCGCCCAGGGCGGCCTGCTGCAGCGCTTTCAGTGACGCCATGCGCCCGTGCAGGGACTGCTGCTGGTTCTGCTGTTCATTCAGTTCCGCCTGCTGGCTGCGGGTGGATTCACGCAACTGCTGGATGCGGCCGCGCAGACCCTCCAGCTGTTCCTGCAGCTGTTGCGCATGCTGCTGGCGTTCGTTTGCCTGCGTTTCCAGCGCGTCGATCTCGGCTTCCAGCGCGCTGCCGTCGAGCTGTTGCTGCTCCTGCTCGATACGCTCCTGCCGCTGGGTGAGCTGCATCAGGTGACGTTCCAGGTGGTCGATCCGGGTGCGTTCGACCTGGGCAGTCTGCGAACACTCATTGGCGCGCGTATTAAACGCTTCCCATTCACCCTGCCAGGCCTGCATCTCCTGCTCTGCCTGTTCGCGCGCCGCGCGCGAAGACCCGGCGCGGGATTCCGCCTGCTCACGCAGGGGCGCAATGTCGGCCAGCTCCCCGGCCAGCTGTTCCAGGCGCTGGCTGTCGACCTTGATGTGTGCCTGCACTTCGTTCCAGGCCTGCTCGGTTTTTTCCAGTTCTTCCTGCTGGCTGCTGCGCGTTTCCCTGCCGTGCTGGATCGCCTGCTCGATGCGCGCGACTTCGGCGCCCAGTTCGTAGTAACGCCCCTGCACCTCGTTGAACTGATCGGACACCTCGATATGTTCCGCGCGTCCTTTTTCCAGCGCCGCCTCGATGGCTCGCAGTTCAGCGGTCACGGCCTGCAGCTGTGTTTCCTGTGCCTGTATGCGCTGGCGGCGGTCACCGCTCTCCTCGTGCAGTTCCTGGTAGCGCAGGGTGAGCAGCTCGGCCCGCACACGGCGTTCCTCCTCGCGCAGCACCTTGAAGCGCTCCGCGGCGCGGGCCTGGCGCTTCAACTTTTCAAGTTGTTTCTCAATTTCCTCCCTCAAGTCATTGAGTCGAGAAAGATTTTCTTCCGTATGCCGGATGCGCCGCTCTGTCTCCTTGCGGCGCTCCTTGTACTTGGAGATACCGGCAGCCTCTTCAAAGAACACGCGCAGATCTTCCGGTTTGGCCTCGATCAGGCGCGAGATCATGCCCTGTTCAATGATCGAGTAGCTGCGCGGGCCCAGACCGGTACCCAGGAAGATGTCGGTAATATCGCGACGACGGCAACGGGTACCGTTCAGGAAATAGCCGGACTGGCCGTCGCGCGCCACCTGGCGCCGGATGGCAATCTCGCTGTAGTTGGCATACTGGCCGCCGACACTGCCGTCGGCATTGTCGAACACCAGTTCCACGGATGCCTGCGCCACCGGCTTGCGCGCACTGGAACCGTTGAAGATGACATCTGCCATCGAATCGCCGCGCAGGTTCTTGGCGGACGACTCGCCCATCACCCAGCGCACGGCATCGATGACATTGGACTTGCCACAGCCGTTCGGCCCGATGATGCCGATCAGGTCGGACGGGAAATTCACCACGGTAGGGTCAACAAAGGATTTGAAACCGGAAAGTTTGAGCTTGCTTAGCCGCATCCGTGGACGATACCGATCTGCAACAGCGGTGACAAGACTTGACAGGATTTACCACATAAAAAGCGTCAGTTGGCGCAAATTTAATCAGCCCGGCCGTGACTTTTATCCACCATTCAATCCCTGTTTTGTAAATTGCCGGGACACAGGAACTACTGCTGAACTACGTTTTTTCCGGGGCTCATCGCTTGCCGGGACCCGCCAGGAAACGCCTTCGATATACGGCCATTTCTACCTATCAAACGCAAGCCCTTGTTCCGGGCTGACTTGTACTGCCAGGACCGCTTCCTGTATCTTGCGCGCATGTCTACGCAGCCCGGCAAGACCCTGGAAACCTTTGCGAACCCGCACCCGGATCGCGACTACACCATTCGCATACGTGTGCCTGAATTTACCTGCCTGTGCCCGAAGACCGGCCAGCCGGATTTCGCCGTCCTTCACCTGGACTATGTCCCGGACCGGCACTGCATTGAGCTCAAATCGTTGAAAACGTATATCTGGTCGTTTCGCGATGAAGGGGCCTTCCACGAAGACGTGACCAACCGGATACTGGAGCAGCTGGCGGCGGCCTGTGCGCCGCGCTTCATGCGCCTGACGGCTGATTTCAACGTGCGCGGCGGTATCTACACCACGGTAGTCGTGGAGCACCGGGCCCCGGACTGGGAGCCGCTCCCGAAGATCGAGCTACCCTGAACCATTCATTCGTCATCGCGAGTCACGAAGTGACGTGGCCATCGCTAACTGCCTGATTCCATGGTATGAGATTGCCACGCTTCACGACCGTAACGTAGCCGGGAAGTACTTGTGAACCGCCGCAGGCGGTGGTGCGGAATACGCCTGCAACCATCCACGTAACAGCTGACACAAAGCAATCTTTGCAGTGGATAGCTGCGTTTCGTTCGCGTTTACTATACTGCCTCTATGCGCCTGTTTACTGGAATCGATGTCGGCACCTCCGCATGTCGCGCCTGCGCCATTGATGAACGGGGTCGCATACTGGCGCAGGCACGTCACGACCTCCCCCTGCCACGTCGACAGGGCGACGCAGTGGAACAGGACGCAGACACCTGGTGGCAGGCGCTGGTGCAGACACTGGATGCGCTGAACCGGAAAATCGATTCCGCACGGGTGCACCGGGTTGCCGTCGACGCCACTTCGGGTACGCTGCTGCTGTGCACACCGGACGGCACGGCATGCACCCCCGGCCTGATGTACAACGATACCCGCGCCGTCGCCGAAGCGCGGCGCATTGCACGGGTGGCGCCAGCTGACAGCGCCGCGCGCGGCGCATCCTCGGGACTGGCCAAACTGCTTTACCTGCGCAGCCGCCTCGGGGACGGGGACTACCTGGCCCTGCACCAGGCCGACTGGCTGACCGGAAAGCTGACCGGACAGTTCGGTTGCAGTGACGAAAACAACGCCCTGAAGAGCGGCTACGATCCCCTTCTGCGCCGCTGGCCGGACTGGCTGGGGGCGCTGTCGGTCACGCCGCGACAGCTACCCGAGGTGCTGCCACCGGGAACCGTCATCGGCACGGTCAGCAACGCCTGGCGCCAACGCTGGGGCTGGCCCGACGAGACAACCGTGGTCGCCGGCACCACTGACAGTACCGCGGGGTTCATCGCCACTGGTGCGGACACGCCCGCCACCGCGGTCACGGCGCTGGGCAGCACGCTGGTGGTCAAGATACTCTCGCAGCAGCCGGTCAACGCCGCCGCGTACGGCGTGTACAGCCATCGCCTGGGTGACCGCTGGCTGGTGGGTGGCGCATCCAGTGCGGGTGGCGCCGTACTGCGCAAATGGTTCGGCCCCTGCGACATTCACCGCTACACACGCTTGCTGCAGCCGGAACGGCCAACCGGGCTGGACTACTACCCACTGCCTGCGCGCGGGGAACGTTTCCCGGTCGCAGACCCCTTGCTGGAACCCCGGCTGGAGCCCCGCCCTCCTTCCGATGCGCAGTTTTTCCAGGGGATACTCGAAGGACTTGCGCACATCGAACTGCGCGCCTACCGTCTGCTGACCGAACTGGGCGCGCCCTGGCCCGCACAGGTGCTGAGCGTTGGCGGCGGCGCCGCAAACCCCGGCTGGACGGAAATCCGCCGGCAACTGCTGAAGGTGCCCGTCACCCGCGCGCAGCACCAGGAAGCCGCCTACGGCGCCGCCCTGCTGGCACTGCACGGACCGCCGTGAAGAGCCAGCAGGGCGGCGCGTCAGGCGGCCTGCTGCAAACCTTTTTCCCTGACCCAGATTGCCGTGGCACCGGCTACCGCAGCCGGCATCACCACGAAATTGACAACCGGCACCAGGGTACACAGCATCACCAGCCCGCCAAAGCTCCAGGCCAGCATCGGCCGCTTGCGCAGGCGCGCGCGCTGTTCACTGAAAAACAGGTGGTGGTTGGCCATGGGATAATCCATGTATTGCACGGTCATCATCCAGGCGCTGAACAACACCCACAGCACGGATGCCGCCACGTTCACCAGCGGGATCAGCAACAACAGCAACAGGGGTATTGCGCGCAGCGCAAAGTACAGCAGCTTGCGCAGCTCGGACAGGATACCGGGCAGGATATCGCGCAGCAGCTGACGCCAGTCGCCCTGTAATTCCGCGCCGGCCAGGTGCTTTTCCACGGCCTCTGCCAGCAAACCGTTAAAGGGCGCCGCAATCAGGTTGGCGAGGATCGAAAAACCGTAGAAGATGACTACCAGGCTGGTCAGCACAAACACCGGCACCACAATGTAGCGCAGCCAGTACAACCAGTCGGGCAGGCCGGCAAGCATGGCACGGGAGTAACCGTCCACCCAGCCATAGGCCCAGCCGATCAGGCCGGCAAACAACAGGACATTGATCAGCAGCGGCATCAGTACAAAACGCCGCAAGCCGGGTTTGCGCAACAGGGAAAACCCCTGCAACAGGTACCCTGCGCCCCTGAACAGATCTTTCATACTCGACTAAACTCCCTGCGAGGCGTGAGTATAACCGGCCATCGCAGGCGTGGCTGCCTCATGCGATAAAATCCACCAGCCGCTGCACGCCCTGCTGCAGCCGGTCCATCGATGTCGTATAGGCAAAGCGCACGTGCTGTTCGGCGCGGTAATGTCCGAAATCGATACCCGGTGTGATGGCGACACCGGCCTGCTCCAGCAAGCCGGTGGCAAAAGCAAAACTGTCGTCGGTAAACCGGCTGCAGTCCGCATACAGGTAAAAGGCACCCTGTGGCTCCACGGGAATCACGAAACCCAGTTGCTGCAGGGCCGGCAGCAGGTAGTCACGACGACGCTGGAACTCCAGGCGCCTCTGTTCCAGGATCTGCTGTGCCGGGGGCGTAAAAGCCGCCAGCGCAGCGTATTGTGCGGGTGTCGGCGCCGCCAGGAACAGGTTCTGCGCCAGCATGTCCAGTGGTTCGACAAAGGACTCCGGCGCCACCAGCCAGCCCAGCCGCCAGCCGGTCATGCCGAAATACTTGGAAAAGCTGTTGATGACAAACAGGTCCTCGCCCAGTGCCAGCGCGGTTTCCGGGCGGCCGTGGTAATACAGGTTCTGGTAAATCTCGTCGACGATCAACGCGGCCGACCGCTCCCGTACCAGCGCCAGCATGTCCTGCAGGGCAGCACGGGGTACGACGGTACCGGTTGGATTGGACGGGCTGGCCAGCAGCACGCAGCAACTGCGCTCGCTCCAGTGCGTTTCCAGTGCCGCAGCGGAAAGCTGGTAATCCTGCTCCGGCCCCACCGGGATCATGACCGGTTCCCCTTCGAACAGGTAGACGAAGTTGCGGTTACAGGGGTAACCGGGGTCAGCCATCAACACCTGGCTGCCCGGATCGACCAGTGCCGCCAGGATCAACTGCAGGGCACCGGAAGCACCGGGCGTAATGAGTATACGCCGGGCGTCCACGTCAACACCGAAACGATCCTGGTAGTGCCGGGCGACCGCCGCACGCAGTTCCGGCAGGCCGGCTGCGGGCGTGTAGTGTGTCCGTCCCTGCTGCAGCGCGCAGATACCGGCATCCGTGACGGGCGACGGGGTAATGAAGTCCGGCTCGCCAATCTCCATGTGCACCACGGAACGTCCCTGCGCTTCGAGCTCACGCGCCCGCGCCAGCAGTTTCATCACGTGGAATGGAGACATGGAGGCAAGGCGCTGTGCTGACATGATTGGCTGTCCGGTCAGGGTCAGGAATGCAATTCGTGCAGCAGCTCAACATCGACCATGCGGGCATCGTACGCCGGCCCGGAGAGTACCCGGAACGGGTGGCCCGGATCGCCCAGGTGATCGAGCACCAGCGCCGCGCCGCTGAAATCGTGATGTTGCGTATACGCACTTACCGTGACCAGGGTCTGCAGGCCCGCTGCCAGGGCGGCATGCAAGCCGTTGGTGGAATCCTCGAACGCCAGGCACTCCGCTGCTTCGACACCCATCGCCTGCATGGCGTACTGGTAGATATCCGGCGCCGGTTTCTTTACCGGCACCACCCCGCCGGCCGCAATCACCTCGAACCAGCTTTCGGCATCCGCGTCCAGGTTGCGCTGCAACAGCGCCGATACATTGGCCGGCGTGGTGGTGGTGGCAATCCCCAGGCGCAGGCCGGCCTGTCGTGCTTCCCTGAGCAAGCGCTCGACCCCGGGGCGCATGGGCAGGCCACCCGCCGCCACGGTCTCGGTATAAAAACGGGTCTTGGCCGCATGCAGGGCGGCAATGTACTCGCCGGGATCTCCGGGCAATACCGCTTCCGGCAGGCAGGTAGCCAGGTAGTGGCGGATGCGTTCCTTGCCGCCGGTAACCGACAGCAACCCGGTATACAAGTCCTGTGACCAGTGCCACTCCAGCCCCGCCTGCGCAAAGGCGCGGTTAAAGGATTGCCGGTGGATCTCCTCGGTATCCGCCAGTGTGCCGTCAACGTCAAAAAGCAGTGTGGTCAGTTTCTTCATTCCGGTCCTTCTGTAACAAGCCGCTGGGCAGGCGTGCCACCGGTAGACTGTGGACCGGCCTGCACCCGTACGACTAGTGTACCGGCAAATCCTGCAACAAGTGATATTCAGCCCTGACCGGTTTTGTTGGTTTGCGCTTGACTCAACCCGTGGACAGCCGGAAACTACCGCACTTGGATTCGCCCGGCGTTAAATGCTTGCCTGCAAACGCGGATTCTGCTATAGAGCACGGCTTGTTTTATTTTGTTGGTTGGGAGAGATTGAATGGCTGCCAAGAAAAAGGCTGCGAAGACCAGGGCGAAAGCCAAAACCACGGCAAAGAAAAAGGTTGTCGCGAAAAAGACGACGGCCAGAAAAACGGTCGCCCGGAAAAAGACCGTAGCCAAAAAGAAAGCCGTTGCAAAAAAGGCGCCCGCCAGAAAACCTGCCGCAAAGAAAAAAGCGGTCGCTGGAAAAGCCGCCCCGAAAAAAGCCCCTGCCCGCAAAACAGCGCGCAAACCCGCGCCGGCCTCTACTGCCTCGCACGCCGGCCCGGTACCGGGTATCGCGCCTTACGTCGAAAAGCGCGGCGAGGAGTACATGAATGAAAAACAGATCACGCATTTCCGCAACATCCTGCTGACCTGGAAACGCGACCTGATGGAAGAAGTGGACCGCACCGTGCACCACATGCAGGACGAAGCCGCCAACTTCCCCGACCCCAACGATCGCGCCACCCAGGAATCCGATTTCAGCATGGAACTGCGGGCGCGCGACCGGGAACGCAAACTGATCAAGAAAATCGACGAATCGTTGCTCAACCTCGACAATGACGAGTACGGTTACTGCGAATCCTGCGGCGTCGAGATCGGTATACGTCGCCTGGAAGCCCGCCCCACGGCGACCCAGTGCATCGATTGCAAGACCCTCGACGAAATCCGTGAAAAACAGATGGGCTGAGCAAGCTGCGGTGCAACCCCGCCCTGTACCCTCCTGTTACAATCGCCGGCCCTGTGCCGGTTTTTTATTACAGCGCTGACCGGCTCGGGCATCTCACCGGGACATCCCGAATACCATGAGCGATATACACTACCGGGGCCGCTTTGCACCGTCTCCGACCGGCCCCCTGCATTTCGGCTCGCTGCTGGCCGCAGTCGGCAGTTTCCTGGATGCCCGCGCCCACGACGGCGAATGGCTTGTGCGCATGGAAGATCTCGATCCGCCCCGCGAGGTGCCCGGCGCGGCTGACGATATCCTGCATACCCTGGAAGCGTTCGGAATGCACTGGGATGGCGAGGTCATGTACCAGAGTCGCCGGCATGCCGCCTATCAGGCCGCACTGGAGCAGCTTGAACACAGCGGCGCAACCTATCCCTGCGCCTGCACACGCCGGGAGATCCAGGCGCACGCCGGGCCCACCGGTTTACCCGCCATCTA
>JALSRZ010000169.1 GCA_026984515.1 Thiohalobacter sp.
ATTGCCGTACAGGTAGTAGACTTCCGCCGAAGCGACATTGGTTTCCCAGGCGGGTCCGCTGACGCTGGCGGCCCGGGCCCATAGCTCGTAGACGGGTGCGGTGCGGGCCTGTTTGTTACGCAGCAGCCTGACGACTTCGGAGCGTGCTTTTTTTGCCTGGCCGGCTTCGATCAGCGCGGCGATGTAATGCTGGCTGACGGTTAGATTGCCGGGGTACAGGCTCAGGGTATCCCTGTAGAGTTGCAGGGCTTTCTGTTTCTGTCCGCTGTCCAGCAGTATCCTGGCCATCGTGGTGCGGTAGATTACCCGGTCCGGGTCGTGTTTCATCAAAGCCCGCATTTGTTTTTCGGCCTGCCCATTCGCGCCCGTGCGCCAGTACGCCAGCGCCAGTCCATATTTCTCGGCCGGGCCGGAGGAAGATTTTTTTACCAGTGATCGGTACTCTTTCAGCGTATTCTGCAGATTATCCGATTCCAGCACGTCCAGACGGGTGCGGGTCAGCTGAAACTCCAGCGTATCCCGCTCCTTGCCACGGCCATACTGCTCGGCACGCGACATGGACTCGGCAATACGGTTGCTGGTAACCGGGTGGGTGCTGAGGAATTCCGGTACGTTGTTACCGTACAGCCGCGTGGACTGGTGCAGGCGTTCAAAGAAGCTGGGCATGCCGTACGGATCGATGCCGGAGCGGGCCAGGGTCTGGATGCCGATGCGGTCGGCTTCTTTTTCATTGGCGCGTGTGAAGTTCAGCTGGCGCTGGATGTTGCCGGCCTGGACGGCGGTCACACCGGCGATGCCCGCTTCCGTACTGCCGGCAGCCACGCCCAGCAGGATCGCGGCGATCATGCCCGCCGCGGTGGGCAGGCTCATCTGGTTGGCGCTTTCATAGGCGCGCAGCAGGTGGCGCTGGGTCACGTGCGCGATTTCGTGGGCCATTACCCCGGCTAGCTCGGATTCGTTCTGGGCCGTGAGAATCAGGCCGGTGTGTATCCCTATATACCCCCCTGGTCCGGCAAACGCGTTGACGGCGGGGTTGTTGACTACAAAAAAGGTAAAGGGGTAATTGGGCGCATCGCTGGCGGCGACCAGGCGGTGGCCAAGGCGGCTGATGTAATCGTTGATATCGGGGTCGGTCACCAGCGTGGTCTGCGCGCGCACGCTGCGCATAAAGGCCTCTCCCAGTGCCATTTCCTGGGTCGGGGAAATCAGCGAGCCGCTGGAGTCGCCGAAATCCGGCAGATTGCTACCGGCGACCTCGCTTGCAACAAAAGTGGGTGAGACTGTGAGCGCTGCCGACAGCAGCGCTACTGTGAACCTGCGAAAAATCATCTGTTCACGAGAATACCCTAGTCGATAGCGCGAAACTACCGCGCGCCGCATTTTTGTTCTCCGGGTACCGGCTTGTACCGGGGTGCTGTCAGTGGGCGGGCTTGACAGGGGATGTCTGGATATAGAGAATATTAGAAATTTCTAATATGGTGGTGGTATGTTTGGAATACAGGAAATCGACTCGACACAACTGGCGGAAATGATGGCCGCGAACGAGGAAGGCTATCTGCTGATTGATGTGCGTACGCCTGCGGAAATGGCGCAGGGCATGCTGG
>JALSRZ010000170.1 GCA_026984515.1 Thiohalobacter sp.
GCAGGCCGCCAATAACGGGCTGGATGCCGCCATGCAGATCGCCTTCCGCGGCGGCGCCATTACCGGCATGCTGGTGGTGGGCCTGGGTCTGCTGGGTGTGGCCGGTTACTACTCCATCCTGCTGGCCATGAACGTGGAAGACCCGATTCATCCGCTGGTCGGACTGGCCTTCGGCGGCTCGCTGATCTCCATCTTTGCCCGGCTGGGCGGCGGCATTTTCACCAAGGGTGCCGACGTCGGCGCTGACATTGTCGGCAAGGTGGAAGCCGGTATCCCCGAGGATGACCCGCGCAACCCGGCGGTGATCGCCGATAACGTCGGTGACAACGTCGGCGACTGTGCCGGTATGGCCGCCGACCTGTTCGAGACCTACGCGGTTACCGTGGTTGCCACCATGCTGCTGGGCGGCCTGCTGCTCCCGGAGATCAAGGCACAGGCAGCGGTCTACCCGCTGGTACTGGGCGGTGTCTCCATCATCGCTTCCATCATCGGCACCTTTTTCGTCAAGGCGCGCGACGGTGGCAAGATCATGAACGCCCTGTACCGTGGCCTGATCGTGGCCGGTGTGCTGGCGGCGGCGGCCTTCTACTTCGTCACCCGGCAAGTGATGGGTGACACCATCATGCTGGAAGGTGCCAGCGTCTCTACCATGAACCTGTTCTACTGCGGCCTCATCGGCCTGGCGCTGACGGCGGCCATGGTGGTCATCACCGAGTACTACACGGCTACCGAATTCGGTCCTGTAAAGCATATTGCCGAGGCCTCCACCACCGGTGACGGTACCAACGTCATCGCCGGCCTGGGGGTATCGATGAAGTCCACCGCGTTACCGGTACTCGCGGTGTGCGCCTCCATCTGGGGTTCGTACGAACTGGCAGGCCTGTACGGGATCGCCATCGCCGCCACTGCCATGCTGTCCATGACCGGCATCATCGTCGCGCTGGACGCCTATGGCCCCATCACCGACAACGCCGGCGGTATCGCCGAAATGGCCGAGCTGGATGAAAAGATCCGCAATATCACCGACCCGCTGGACGCCGTGGGCAACACCACCAAGGCGGTCACCAAGGGCTACGCCATCGGTTCCGCCGGGCTGGCGGCCCTGGTGCTGTTCGCGGACTACACCCACGGCCTGGAAGCACGCGGCCTGCACCTCAGCTTCGACCTGTCCGATCACATGGTCATCATCGGTCTGTTCATCGGCGGCCTGATCCCTTACCTGTTCGGCGCCATGGCCATGGAAGCGGTGGGCCGCGCAGCCGGTGGCATCGTCAACGAAGTGCGCCGCCAGTTCAGGGAGATGCCCGGCATCATGGATCACAGCCAGAAGCCGGACTATTCACGGGCCGTGGACATGCTGACCAAGGCCGCGATCCGGGAAATGGTGATCCCGTCGCTGCTGCCGGTACTGACGCCGGTGATCGTCGGGCTGGTGCTGGGTCCGCAGGCACTGGGCGGCGTACTGCTGGGCACCATCGTCACCGGCCTGTTCGTGGCCATTTCCATGACCACGGGTGGTGGCGCCTGGGACAACGCCAAGAAGTATATCGAGGATGGCAACCACGGTGGCAAGGGTTCCGATGCCCATAAAGCCGCGGTGACCGGCGACACGGTTGGCGACCCCTACAAGGACACCGCCGGTCCGGCCATCAACCCGCTGATCAAGATCATCAACATCGTTGCGTTACTGATCGTTCCCCTGCTGTAGTTCCCGGACCCTTCTTTTTCCCGCCCCCCCCGGCGGGGAGGGGAAGGGTCCGATTAAGCCGGCACTACCTGTCCCGGTTTATTTTCCACCCCGACACAGCCATTCCCCCATAAATCAGGTTTTTCTAATGTAGAACCGGTATAATCGCCGGCCCGATCCACTGGATGACCGCTACCCGCCATGAATCTCGACCGCGTCTGCTCCGGCGAAAACTGCCCCAACGATATCAATGTGATCGTTGAGATCCCGGCCCACGCTGACCCCGTCAAGTACGAGGTCGACAAGGATACCGGGGCCATGTTTGTCGATCGCTTTATGACCACAGCCATGCATTATCCCTGCAATTACGGGTACGTTCCCCACACGTTATCGAAAGATGGCGACCCGGTTGACGTGCTGGTACTGACCCCCTACCCGCTGATCAGCGGTTCGGTGGTGCGCTGCCGGCCGGTCGGTGTGCTGAAAATGACCGATGAGTCCGGGGATGATGCCAAGATCCTGGCGGTACCCATCGACAAGCTGTGCAAGGAATACCGCAACGTGCAGGATTTCCGCGACCTGTCACCCGCCATCCTCGAACAGATTGCGCACTTTTTCGAACATTACAAAGACCTGGACGAAGGCAAATGGGTACGGGTGGAAGGCTGGGCGGGCCTCGATGAGGCCCGGCAGGAAATCCTCGACAGCATCGAAATGTTCAAAAGCGCACCCGAAAAGCCGAAGTTCTAGCCCATGAAAGTCTGCATTGTCTCTGACAGCCACGACCACCGCCCCCTGCTGGAGGCAGCCGTGCGCAGCGCGAAGGCCGCCGGTGCCGAAGCCGTGCTGCACTGCGGCGACGTGGTGGCGCCCAGTACGCTGAGTGTACTGAAACCCTTCGGGCTGCCGGTACATGTCATTCACGGTAACAATACCGGCGACCTGTACATGATGGCGCGCATCGCCAACAAACCCGGTACCCAGGTCACTTTTTACGGGCAGGACGCCGGTATCGAACTGGCGGGCCGCCGCATTTTCCTGGTGCACTACCCGCACTACGCCCACGCCATGGCCACCACCGGCGACTGGGACCTGGTGTGCTGCGGTCATGACCACGAAGCAAAGACCGAATCCGTCACCAACATCCGGGGCGGTACAACCTGGGTGGTGAATCCCGGAACGGTGGGGGGCGTGGCGGCGCCGGCGACCTGGGTGCTGGGCGACCTGGAAACCATGCAGTTCGAGCTGCATGAAGTGGTGGTGGACGATGCGCGGGCGGGGGGGTTCGCGGGTTAGCCCGGTGTGTTGTGTTCCACCCAGCGGCTGCCTTTGGCCAGTTGTTCCTTTTTCCAGAAGGGCGCTTTTGCTTTCAGTTCCTCCATCAACCAGCGACAGGCTTCAAACGCCGCCTTGCGATGGGCTGACCAGACCGCCACCAGCACGATGGGATCACCCGGGGACAGTTCCCCGACCCGGTGCACGATGAGACTGTCTTCCAGCTCCCAGCGGGTGCGCGCTGTGGCACTGATCTTTTCCAGGTACTTTTCAGTCATGCCGGGGTAGTGCTCGAGGAACATGCCGGATACCTCGTCCCCCTCGTTGAAGTCCCGCATGCTGCCGACAAACACCGCCGTGGCCCCCGTTTTCGCCGCCTGCCCGGCCTGCTCGCGCTGGTACTTTGCCAGCTGGCTCCACGGCTCGAAAGCAGCGTCGGTAATCCGTACACTCACCCCGCACCCCCGGTGACCGGCGGGAAAAAGGCAATTTCATCCCCTTCCTCCACCAGGCTGTCAAACCCTGCGTATTGCATGTTTTTAGCAGCCAGCACATTGTCTGTAAAAGATTCTTCCGGCACGGCAGCGGACCAGACCCGGGCCACGGTTGCGCCCGCCGGCACCTCAACCTCCAGCGCCGGCGTGCCTGCGCGTTCGCGCAGGGCAGCAAAAAAACGAACCTGGACCCGCATAGAAAACACCTGATTTGCGTCACCAACCCCGGGAACCTATAGTTAGCCCTAACTACAGGTAAAGATTCCGGAAATCCTGCCACTAGCAGTGTACCACGCACGACCGGAATCCACGCTGTCGACGGAAAATTGCATGAGCAGACTGACACACTTCAATGCAGCAGGCGAGGCCCACATGGTCGACGTCGGTAACAAGGACGTATCCTCACGGCTGGCGGTCGCCGAAGGCCGCATCTGCATGCAGGCGGACACCCTCGCGCACATCCGGGCCGGTGACCACCGTAAGGGGGACGTACTGGGGGTGGCGCGTATTGCCGGCATCATGGCCGCCAAGCGTACCGCCGACCTGGTGCCGCTGTGTCACCCGCTGGCACTTACCCGCATCGAAGTGGAACTGGACACCGAAACCGGGCGACCGGCTGTGCATTGTCGCGCCAGTGTCGAAACACATGGCCGAACCGGGGTGGAAATGGAAGCATTGACCGCGGTACAGATCGCCCTGCTGACCGTTTACGACATGTGCAAGGCGGTAGACCGGGGCATGACCATCGAACAGGTGCGCCTGGTGGAAAAACTCGGTGGCAAGTCCGGGCACTGGCAACGCAAGCACGAGCAGCCGCTATGATTCTGCTGGTCGAGGACAACGACGACGATGCCGCCCTGATCCTCCGCATACTCCGGAGACAGCTTCCGGACACGGAAATCCTGGTCGCCGGCGACGGCAGCGAAGCACTGGAACTGCTCGGCAAGCAGGGCGAGCAGGAACTGCAGCTGGTGCTGCTGGATGTGCACCTGCCGCGCATATCGGGCCTCCAGGTGCTGGAGGAACTGCGCAAATCCCCGCTCACCCGCCGCGTGCCGGTCGTCATGCTGAGTGGCTCCAGGAATCACAGTGACGTACTGCGCAGCTATGACCTGGGCGCAAACAGTTTCCTGTTAAAAGCCGAACAGGCCGAACAGTTCGAGACCACCATCCAGGAAATCGTCCCGTACTGGCTGCACCTCAACCACACCCTGAGTACGCCGGGGAGCCTGTGCCGGTGAGTATTCCCCTGGATCTGCTGCTGGTCGAGGACAACGACGACGACGCCGAGCTGCTGCTGGTAAAACTGCGCCGCGCCGGTTACGAACCGCGTTATACGCGCGTGGACAGCGAAGCCGGGCTGCGCGCAGCCCTGCGCGAACGCAACTGGCAGATCGTAGTATCCGACTACGCCATGCCGGGCTTCACCGGCCTGAAAGCACTCGGCATCCTGCGCGAGTCCGATACCACCACACCCTTTATCCTGGTATCCGGCACCGTCGGCGAGGAAACCGCCGTCGAGGCCATGCGCACCGGCGCCAATGACTACATCATGAAGGACAACCTGACCCGCCTGGTGCCCGCCATCGAACGGGAACTGCGCGAAGCGTGCGAACGCTCCGATCGCCATCGCGCCGAAGAAGCACTGTACCAGGAACGGGAACGGGCGCTGATCACCCTGCATTCGATCGGTGACGGCGTCATTACCACTGACGCCGAAGGCCGGGTCGATTACATGAACCCGGTAGCCGAGAAAGTCACCGGCTGGACCTACGGCGAAGCGCAGGGCTACCCGCTCACCGAGGTGCTGCCACTGATCGACGAAGCAACGCGCAGGCCCATGGAAAGTCCGGCCGACATCAGCCTGCGCAGCGGCCGCGTGGTCAATATCACCGAGCAATGCCTGCTGGTCAACCGCAACGGCCAGGAATTTCACATCGAGGATTCCGCTGCACCGATCTTTGACCGCGACAACCACATTATCGGGGCTGTACTGGTATTTCACGACATCACGCGCGAACGCCGCATGGCACACCAGATGACCTGGCAGGCCACCCACGACAGCCTGACCGGGCTGGCCAACCGGAATGAATTCGCCGACCGGCTGGCCGGCCTGCTGGCCGGCACGGCCGGGGACAGCCGGCACCAGCACGCCCTGCTGTACCTGGACCTTGACCAGTTCAAGGTGATCAACGACACCTGCGGCCACGCCGCCGGCGACGAGCTGCTCAAACAGCTGAGCCGCGCCCTGCGCGGCAGCGTCCCCGCCAATGCAGCACTGGCACGCCTGGGCGGGGACGAATTCGGCGTGCTGCTGGAAAACGTCAGTCTCGAACAGGCCCGGGAGATCGCCGACCGCCTGTTGAATGTCATTGGTGAATTTACCTTCCAGTGGCAGGAACAACGCTTCGACGTCGGCGTCAGTATCGGCCTGGTACCGATCCAGCGCGATACGCAGAACGCGTCCTTCGTACTCAGCGCCGCCGACGTCGCCTGCTACGTGGCCAAGGACGCCGGCCGCAACCGGGTTCACGTCTACGAAGAGAGCGATATCAACCTGGGCGAACGGCACAGTGAAATGCACTGGGTATCGCGCATCAAACTCGCCCTGGAACAAGACCGCTTCATCCTCTACCGGCAGACCATTACGTCGCTGCAGGACGACGACATCACGCCACACTACGAATTGCTGCTGCGCCTGCGGGATGAAGACGGCGCCATCGTCCCGCCCGGGGCCTTCATCCCGGCGGCGGAACGCTACAACCTGATGAACAGCGTTGACCGCTGGGTCATCGACGCGGCATTCCGCCACCTGAGCACTGCCCGGCAGCAGGAGGATGAAGGCATCTATTCCCTGAACCTGTCGGGCAACTCGCTGAACGACGATGAGCTGCCCGAATACATACAGCAGAAAATCAGCGAACACCACATTCATCCCGGGCAGATCTGTTTCGAAATCACCGAAACCGCAGCGGTGTTCAACCTGGACAAAGCCAGCCGCATGATCCATTCACTGAAACAACTGGGCTGCCGCTTTTCACTGGACGATTTCGGCAGTGGCCTGAGTTCGTTCGGCTACCTGAAAAACCTGCCGGTCGATTTTCTCAAGATTGACGGGAGTTTCGTCAAGGACATGAACACGGACCCCATGAACCGCGCCATTGTCGAAGCCATCCACCAGGTCGGGCACGCGCTCAGCATCCGCACCATCGCCGAATTTGTTGAAAACCAGGCGATCAGCGATTTGCTCCACGAGATTGGCGTGGATTTCGCGCAGGGCTACCATTACAGCAAACCGCAGCCTCTTGCGGCCGGGGAAGCTGTGCTGCCGGTGCACCGCGAAGCCTGACAAGGGAACAGCCGGAAACGTGCCCGCTTCTTCCGTTCCTTCCCCGTGCATTCGCAACTGTTGCCTGGACGAAAACGATATCTGCATGGGCTGCTTTCGCAGCCTCGATGAAATCATCGCCTGGGGAACGGCTGATGACGAAGCACGACAGGGTATATTGACACGCGCCGCGCGCCGCAGGACGACCACAGCGACTGGAGCAAACCCCCGAACATGACCGGCACACCCATCTCTACCGAACTGCTCGACTTCATTCAGCGCTCGCCCACCCCCTTCCACGCCACCCTGGAAATGCGCAGGCGACTGCTCGATGCCGGCTTTGTCGCACTGGACGAATCCGATGGCTGGCAGCTGGAGGCCGGCGGACGCTACCTGGTGGTACGCAACGATTCCTCCATGGTGGCCTTCACGCTGGGCAAGGATGCGCCTGCCACGACGGGCTTCCGCATGGTCGGCGCACATACCGACAGCCCCTGCCTGCACGTGAAACCACAGCCCCGGCTGCTCAACCAGGGTTACCTGCAGCTGGGAGTGGAAGTATACGGCGGCGCGCTGCTCAATCCCTGGTTCGACCGCGACCTGTCCATCGCCGGACGCATCAGTTACCGCAATACCGCACAGCAACTGGGCAATGCCCTGATCGACTTCAGGGACCCGGTGGCCGTGATTCCCAGCCTCGCCATTCACCTCGACCGGGAAGCCAACAAGTCCCGCAGCATCAATGCCCAGCAGCATCTGCCGGTGATCCTCCTGCAGCCGGATGCAAAGGACAGCGAT
>JALSRZ010000171.1 GCA_026984515.1 Thiohalobacter sp.
TGTCAGCACCAATTGCGCACTGCCAGGATACGCGGCCGGAGTTAGCAGTAGGTGTCAGGGTAACAGACTGGCCATTCATGGTCGGGTTGCCGCCAAGGCTGCTGTTGTACAGAATGGTGATAACACCACTGGCACCTACTGTCACGGAGGTCACGGAGTTACCGTTGATGGATGCTGCGGGAGGCAGTCCGGCAGATGCATTCGAACCAGGGAAGGAACCGAGAGAGGCATTAGACTCTGTCACGGCAACCTTCGCGGCGGATGCCAGGTTCAGACCTTCGGTAACTTTGGAACGGATGGTGTAGTCCTGGTAAGCCGGAATCGCGATGGCGGCCAGAATACCGATGATCGCGACCACAATCATCAGTTCGATTAGGGTGAAGCCCTGTTGCGTTTTCTTCATGAGTACATCCTCTTTAAAACGTTAACGTTGTGTCAAATGCCCATAGGGCGAGATAGCGTGTGGATCAGAAGCCTTGCGGTATTGCTACATCATGACTCCCTGTCGCGAGCAGTCTGAACCGTGTTGTTTGGCTAACCCTCTACAAGCAGCATGCGTGCCAGTTCTTTCGCGCTATGTGCAGCTTATGGCGGCAGCCTGCACGCAATCTTTAAAAGTTAGTAAAAACAAATGGATAGGTGTTTATGGTGGGTATTTCATGGCAGGCTCCTCCTTGAGTTTCAGTAAGAGAGTTTCCCGGGCCAGATGCGTCATCCTGACGTACTCTGGCAGTTGGGTGACGCAGCGCGTCACTTTCGGTTACTCCAGACCCAGTTTCTTCAACCGGTAACGCATGGCGCGAAAGGTGATTCCCAGCAGTTTCGCGGCGGCGGTCTTGTTGTTCCCGGTCTGTTCCAGCGCATTGAGTATCGCCTGGCGTTCGATGGTTTCCAGGTATTCTTCCAGGGCTACGCCCTCGGGTGGTGACAGGAGTTGCTCCGGGGGATGATCCGCCTGGCCGCTGCTGCCGGTTTCGGGCAGGGCCAGGTCATCCCGCTGGATTTCCTGTCCGTCACACAGGGTCAGGGCGCGTTCGAGGATGTTTTCCAGCTCGCGCACGTTACCGGGGAAGTCGTGGCGTTGCAGCGCTTCCAGGGCATCCTGCCCCAGTGTCGGTACCGCACCCTGCTGGTCGGCGGTCAGGCGCGCGAGGATGTGTGCCGCCAGTTGCGGAATGTCTTCGCGACGCTGGTGCAGGCTCGGCACCCTGAGTTCGATGACGTTGATGCGGTAGTACAGGTCCTGGCGGAAGTCTCCGGATTCCACTAATGCCGACAGGTTCTTGTGGGTAGCGGACAACACCCGCACGTCGACCGGGATCTCTTTCTGTTCGCCGACCGGCCGCACGGCTTTTTCCTGGATGACGCGCAGCAGCTTGACCTGCATATGCAGCGGCAGCTCCGCGACCTCGTCCAGGAACAGGGTGCCGCCGTCGGCGGCCTGGAACAGGCCTTCCTTGTCGGCAACCGCGCCGGTGAAGCTGCCTTTTTTATGGCCGAAGAACTCGCTTTCCATGAGTTCCGCGGGAATAGCCCCGCAGTTGACCGGTACAAAAGCTGCTTCGTTACGCGGTCCCTTGGCGTGGATCAGGCGTGCCACCAGTTCCTTGCCGGTGCCGGATTCGCCACTGATGTATACCGGCGCCTGGCTGCGCGCCAGCTTGGCGATGGTGGAACGGATGGTCTGCATGATTGCCGAGTCACCCAGCAGGGTGTCGCGGCTGCGGCGGTCACGTGCCGGGAAGCTGCCGAGCCTGAGCGCACCCTTGACCAGGTTGCGCAGCAGGTGCAGGTCGATCGGTTTGGAGACGAAATCGAAGGCGCCGGCCTTGAGTGCCTGCACTGCGGTTTCCATGTTGCCGTGCGCGGTGACGACCGCGACCGGCAGGTCCGGGTTGATTTGCTGGATGTAGTCCACCAGTTCCAGGCCGTCGCCGTCGGGAAGGCGCATGTCGGTCAGGCAGAGGTCAAAGCCGGTTTCGTCCAGCAGTCGCCGGGCGTCAGTCAGGTTGGCGGCGGAGCGGGTCTCGATGTCCATACGCCCGAGGGTCAGTTCCAGCAGCTCGCGGATATCGGGTTCGTCGTCGACGATCAGTGCCAGTGGTGTACTCATGGGCTATCGGGCCTGCGCTTCAATGCGGCGTCATTCTACAGGAAGCGGTCCGGGTTTAGGCGCCCTGTGCCGCAAAGTGGATACTGAAGCAACTGCCGCCGCGGTCGCCGGGCCGGTAACCGAGGCGTGCCTGGTTGATTTCGCAGAGTTCGCGGGCGATGTACAGGCCCAGCCCGGTACCCGATGCGGCGGTGGTAAAAAACGGCTCGAAGATCTGTTCGGCAGTCTGTGGATCGATACCCGGACCATTGTCGGTGACATCCAGTTGCACGGCGCCACCGGGTTCCCTGTGGCACTGGATCAGCAGCTGCGGGTGGTTGCCTGCGTGCCGTAAGCCATTCTGGCACAGGTTGAGCAATACCTGGTGCAGGTGGTTGGGATCGACGTGTACGACCAGGTCCTGTGCCCCCGGGGTCAGCTCTAGCTGATCGGCGGGCAGGTTCTCCATCTGCAGGAATTCTTCACGAAATGCCTGCAGCCAGTCGGCCAGGTCCAGATCCTGGGGGTGGCTGGCGGAACGCCGTGACAACTGCAGTACATTCTCGATGACCGTGTTGACGCGGCGGGTATGGGTACCGATGATTTCGGTCAGGCGCTTGTCGGCGCTGGACAGGTGTTCGGATTCTTCCAGTAGTTGTGCCGCGTGGCTGATGGCGCCAAGCGGGTTGCGTATTTCGTGCGCGATGCTGGCGGTCAAGCGGCCCAGTGAGGCCAGTTTGACCTGCTGGGTCTGCTGTGCCATCTGTGCGCTGTCGTCCAGCAGGATCAGTGCGCCATTGCCCTGGGCGGTTCTCAGCTCGCCGAATCGTGGCAGCAGGGTGCTGCTGGCGCCCGGGGACTGCAGGGCCTTCGGTTGCCACTGGCGGTCTTTTTTCCACAGCTCGAGTTGTGTAGCCAGTTGCGGTGCGACCTGGTCCAGCTGCGCCCCGTCCCGTGCATCGGGTCCCAGCAGGGTCGCTGCCGTTGCGTTGGCCAGCCGGATCCGGTTACCCGGGTCCACCACCAGCAGGCCGGACTGCAGCTGCCGGATGATGTACTGGTTCAGCTGCTGCAGGTTGGCCAGGTCGATGCCACGCCGTTGTGCAAGCGCTTCACTTTCACGCGCACGTACCGCCAGCACGTTGGCCAGCGCCGCGGCAGCAAACAGCACCAGGCCCAGCAGGCCGGCGCGGGTGATATCGCCGGCGCCGGTTTCGACTTCCGCCAGGCTGGCCAGCCCGGTCTCGAACAGCAGGGTCAGGGTACCGACGGCGGCAAACAGAAAAGCCAGGCGTCCCGGCAGCACCAGGGCGCCCGCGGCGATCGCGATTACCAGTAATACCGCCAGCGCGCTGGTGACGCCGCCTGTTGCGTGCATCAGCAGGGCTATGGCGGCAATGTCAGCCAGCACCTGCAGCAGCGCCTGGAAGCGGTACCCCGGCCAGCGCAGGCGGGTGCTGAAGCCGGCGGCCAGGCTGAACAGCAGGTAGCTGTTCAGGGTGGCGCTGAACAGGCTGTGGTTCTGGACATTGAACGGATTGCTGTCCGCTAGCAGGTAGTAGACCGTGGCCAGCAGGCCGGCGAGGATGGCCCGGTAGAACGTCAGTATCCGCAACGGTTGCCAGGCAACGGGGTAGGCGGAACCGGGCATGGGGCTAACGGTCTTCGTCGCGGTGCCGGCTGCAACAGTAATAGCGATCCCCTTCCTTAACGGCTTCGTTGCGGGGTACAAAGATCCCGCAACGGGCGCAGCGCACCATGTCATCCACTTTTCCGGTATTTCTCTGTTCCACGCGAGGGCTTTTTGCCAGGCGCACGAGAATCCATATAACCAGTCCAATACCGATCAGGTAGATGAGTACACGGATGCCAAACATTCGGCTAGTGTACCGAAGTTGCGGTCTTGCGTCCTGCCGCTCCAGGGCCGGATGGAGCGGTTTCCCGTCGTGCGCTGCGCCGCTGCCGGCGGCTGTTTGCCGGCGAATGCAGATTGCAGCTTTACTCTGACCCCGTTTATTCAGGAGAATACAGCCTTTCCAGCCACGGACAGACGCATGCACCTCCACGAGTATCAAGCCAAACAGCTGTTTTCACAGTACGGGATCCCGGTTCCCGAGGGTCGTATGGTCGAATCCCGGCAGGATGCCGCCGCGGCAGCAAAGTCACTGGGCGGGGAACGCTGGGTGGTCAAGGCGCAGGTGCACGCCGGCGGGCGCGGCAAGGCGGGCGGCGTGCAGCTGGTCGATAGCGTCGAATCGGTCGAAAAGACGGCGGATGAACTGCTCGGGTCACGGCTGGTGACCAGGCAGACCGGCAGCCCCGGACTGCCCATTCACCGCTTGCTGGTAGAAACGACGGTAGCGATCGACCGGGAACTGTACCTGGGTCTGCTGGTGGATCGCAGCAGTGAGCGGATCATGATCATGGCCTCGGTGTCCGGCGGGATGGACATCGAAGCCGTTGCCGAGCGTGACCCGGATGCCATCCTTACCGAAGCGGTTCACCCTGCAGTCGGCCTGCAGGCCTACCAGTGCCGTAACCTGGCCTTCGGGCTGGGGCTCGGTGGCGACCAGGTGCGGGCCTTTACCCGCCTGCTGACCGGTTTGTACCGTCTGTTTGAGCAACAGGACGCCAGCCTGGTCGAGATCAATCCGCTGGTGGTTACGGCTGCCGGGGAGCTGCTGGCGCTGGATGCCAAGCTGGATATCGATGACAACGCCCTGTATCGCCACACGGAACTCAGCGAACTGCGCGACCCGAGCCAGGAAGATGAAAAAGAGCGCAGCGCCAGCGAACACGGGCTGAATTACATTACGCTGGACGGTGACATTGCCTGCATGGTGAATGGCGCCGGACTGGCCATGGCGACCATGGACCTGATCAAGCTGCATGGCGGTAACCCGGCCAACTTTCTCGACGTAGGCGGTGGCGCAACGGCGGACCGGGTTGCGGAGGCCTTCAAGCTGATTCTGTCGGACGACAAAGTGCGCGCCATCCTGGTCAACATATTCGGCGGTATTGTGCGCTGTGACCTGATTGCCGAGGGCATCATCCAGGCTGTGCAGGAGGTGGGTGTCAACCTGCCGGTGGTGGTGCGTCTGGAGGGCACCAATGTCGACCAGGGCAAGGCGCTGCTGGCGGCATCCGGGCTGAGTATTATCGCCGCGGAGGGACTTACCGATGCGGCCGGGAAAGTGGTGCAGGCAGCCGGTGAACAAAAATCCTGACCTGACGCAGATCGGATTCGCGCAGCGTAATCCGACAAACCGACAACGATGTCGGGTAACGCCCTTCGGGCTGACCCGGCCTGCATGCAACCCGGCTGGCCGGGTTCGGAGAAAACGAATGAGACAGGTTCCATGAGTATACTGGTCGACAGCCATAGCAAAGTCATTTGCCAGGGATTTACCGGCAAGCAGGGGACCTTTCATTCGCAACAGGCGCTGGCCTACGGTACGCAGATGGTGGGAGGTGTCACGCCCGGCAAGGGCGGGCAGACGCACCTGGACCTGCCGGTTTTCAATACCGTGCAGGCGGCGGTGGAGGAAACCGGGGCCAATGCCACCATGATCTACGTGCCCGCGGCCTTTGCGGCCGACGCCATCCTGGAAGCGGCCGACGCCGGGATCAGGGTCATTGTCTGCATCACGGAAGGCATCCCGGTGCTGGACATGCTGAAAGTGAAATCCGCGCTGTCCGGCAGTGAGTCCCGGCTGATCGGCCCCAACTGTCCGGGCATTATCACGCCGGGCGCCTGCAAGATCGGTATCATGCCCGGCACCATCCACCGGCCCGGTCGCATCGGTATTGTCTCGCGTTCCGGCACCCTTACGTACGAGGCAGTGTACCAGACCACGCTGGCCGGTCTCGGCCAGAGCACCTGCGTGGGAATCGGCGGTGACCCGATTCACGGGCTGGAGTTTATCGATTGCCTGGAACGCTTCGAACGCGACCCGGATACCGAAGGTGTCATTATGGTCGGCGAGATCGGCGGCAGCGCCGAGGAAGAAGCAGCCGAATTCATCCACGCGCACATGCAAAAACCGGTGGTAGCCTACATTGCCGGGGTGACGGCGCCGCCCGGCAAGCGTATGGGGCACGCCGGCGCGATTATCAGTGGCGGCAAGGGCACTGCGGATGCCAAATTTGCAGCACTGGAACAGGCCGGTGTGGCCGTCGTGCGCTCTCCGGCGGATATGGGTGTACGGATGCAGGACCTGCTGGCAGCTTCGTGAACACCGCCCGTCGCGCCGACCACACGGTGCTGCGCCTGGTGATGGCGCAGGTGGACCTGCTGGTCGGTAATATCACCGCGAATACCGAACGCGTAATCGCAGTGGCGCAGCGCGCGCGTGACGAGCAGGAGGCCGACCTGGTCGTTTTCCCGGAACTGACCCTGACCGGCTACCCCCCGGAGGACCTGCTGTTACGCCCGGGCCTGCAGCTGCGGGTGGATGAGGCAATGGACAGGATCTGCGCGGAAGTATCCGGTATTCACGTGCTGGTGGGGCACCCGGAACAGACCTCTGCAGGTCGCTATAACACTGCGTCGCTGGTGTACCAGGGCAGAATCGTGGCGCGTTGTCGCAAACACCACCTGCCCAACTACAGCGTGTTCGACGAAAAACGCTACTTCATTCCCGGTGAAGGTTTCTGTGTCGCCGACGTGGCCGGGGTCCGGGTCGGGGTGAGTATCTGTGAGGATATCTGGATGCCGGAACCGGCGCGCGCAGCCGCGGATGCCGGTGCGCGTCTGCTGGTCAATATGAATGCCTCCCCGTTTCATACCGGCAAGGGCGATGAGCGGGAGGCCGTGGTGCGCAAACGCATTGCGGAAACCGCCTGCCCGGTGGTCTACGTGAACCTGGTCGGCGGGCAGGATGAGCTGGTGTTTGACGGGGAATCCTTTGTGCTGGACCAGTCCGGTATGACCCGGGTACGCGCACCGGCTTGCGAAGAAGGGCTTTACCCGGTCGATTTCGAGCGCAGCGACGGCGGGGTGCGGCCCTTGCCCGGGGTGGTGTCGCCGCGTCGTGATGAGGTCGCCAGTGTGTACCAGGCACTGGTGCTCGGGGTGCGCAGTTATATCGAAAAGAACGGTTTTCGGGGCGTGGTGGTCGGCCTGTCCGGCGGTATCGATTCTGCGCTGGTGCTGGCCATTGCCGTGGATGCTATCGGCGCGCAACGGGTGCAGGCAGTGATGATGCCGTCGCGCTATACCGCGGACATGAGTCGCGAGGATGCGCGTGCCGAGGCGCAGGTGCTGGGCGTGGCATACCGGGAAATCTCCATAGAAAAGCCGTTCAGGGCCTTCATGGAGGTCTTGTCGGACGCGTTTGCGGGCGCTGCCGCCGACACTACCGAGGAGAATATCCAGGCCCGCTGTCGCGGGGTGATCCTGATGGCGTTGTCCAACAAGCAGGGCCGGATCGTGCTTACCACCGGCAACAAGAGTGAAATGGCAGTCGGGTACGCCACCCTGTACGGCGATATGGCCGGTGGTTTTGCGCCCATCAAGGACGTACCTAAATTGATGGTGTACCGCCTGTGCGAATACCGCAACGCGCAGTCCGCGGTGATCCCGCAGCGGGTGCTGGAGCGGCCGCCTTCCGCGGAACTGGCGCCTGACCAGAAAGACGAGGATTCCCTGCCACCCTACACCCTGCTGGATCCGATCCTGGAAGGGTATATTGAAAAGGATATGAGTATCGAGGCGCTGGTTGCCCGGGGTTTCGATGCGACCACCGTACGACGTATCGCCACCCTCGTGGACCGCAACGAGTACAAGCGCAGGCAGGCGCCGCCCGGGGTGCGTATTTCCCGGCGGGCCTTCGGCCGGGACCGCCGCTATCCGATCACGTCGGGCTTTATCAGTGTACAGCTGGGTGATTAAATTCGATTCCTGGCGCGGCTTTTAGTAGAGTTAGTGGCCTAGGCCAACCTCAACAGGGGAGTGATCCATGAAAAAAGTTGAAGCCGTCATCAAGCCGTTCAAGCTGGACGACGTGCGCGAAGCACTGTCAGAGATTGGGATCACCGGGATGACGGCTACCGAGGTAAAGGGTTTTGGTCGCCAGAAAGGGCATACCGAGCTGTATCGCGGGGCGGAGTATGTCGTGGATTTCCTGCCCAAGGTCAAGCTCGAGGTGGTGGTAAAGGAGGAAGACCTGGCGCGCTGTGTCGAAACGATTACCAACGCGGCACGTACCGGCAAGATCGGCGACGGAAAAATATTCGTGACAGCGGTAGAGCAGGTGGTGCGTATTCGTACCGGGGAAACCGACCAGAACGCAATCTAGCCCGCATTTCTCACCGACTTCCTGCTGCGGCGGCATCATGCCGCGCGCTAAGCGGCGTTCACTCGGTCGGGCTGCTCGACATCGTGTCGACTATGCCTGCGCGGCCCCCGGTCGCGAACGCCGCTTATCACACGACCTGCCACCGCCTCGCTACGGAACCCGGTGAGAATTCCGGGCTAGCCGATCCCGTGAACCCATATCAAAACCGCTGACGCGGTCCCTGACCAGGGGTATTCTGCCCGCCTGTCCCGCGCTATTGATTCTGGTTCTGGTTCTGGTTCATGTCCAGGATCCGCTGCGCGTCCTGCGCCAGGTCATCCATGCCCATTTTTGTATAGGCCTGTACCAGTACCTGCAGTGCCGTCCGGGCGGACGGTGTGCGCTGGTAGTTTTCGATGACGTACTTGGCCCGGTTGGCTGCGGCCACCCAGGCGCCGCGTTTCATGTAATAGTAGGCAACGTTGATCTCGTACTTCGCCAGCATGTTGTGCAGGTACACCAGCCGTTTTTTGGCATCCGGCGTGTAGCGGCTGTCAGGGAATTTCTTGACCAGCTGGGTGAAATCATTGAATGAATCCCGCAGGGCGCGGGTATCGCGTTCGGACGGTTCGCGCGGTGACAGCCGGTCGATGATGTTGGCGCCGCGGGTATAGTTGGCCAGACCTTTCAGGTAGTAGGCATAATCCAGGTGCGGGTTGCCGGGGTTATTATTGATAAAGCGGTCAGCGGTCGCAATGGAAGAGTCCGGCTCGTCAAACTTGTAGTAGGCATACGCGATCTCCAGCTGCGCCTGCTGGGCGTACTTGCCAAACGGGAAACGCGCTTCCAGCCTTTCGAAGGTATTGATGGCCGTTTCGTAGTCCCCCGCGTTCAGCGCCTGCTTGGCGCGGTTATACAGTTCATTGGCCGATAGCTGGTCCAGTTCGTCCTGGCCGTTGGTGGCGCAGCCAAAGGTGAATAAAGCTGCCAATAAAGGTATAAAAGGTAACCAGCGCATAAGCCTGCCTGTCCGGGGGCAATCGAGAGAGTGAAATTGTAAAGCGGCTTGCCCCCCGTGGCCACCGGATTCCATGCAAGAGACGATTCAACTGGAAGGACAGATACCCCCGGTGCTGGCCGGACGCCGCCTGGACCAGGCCCTGGCGGAGCTGTTCCCGGAATATTCCCGCAGCCGGCTCCAGCAGTGGATCAAGGCCGGCAAGGTGTTGCTGGACCGGCAGCCGGCGGTTGCCAAATACCGGGTGACAGGTGGCGAGCGGGTGTCGATCCTGGCCGAGCTTGAGCTGGAGACCGGGGTCCAGGCACAGGACATTCCGCTGGATATTCAGTACCAGGACGAGCACCTGCTGGTACTGAACAAGCCCGGCGGCCTGGTGGTGCACCCGGCTGCCGGAAACCCGGACGGCACGCTGCAGAATGCGTTGCTCTTTTATGATCCGCAGCTGGCCGCCTTGCCGCGCGCCGGAATCGTGCACCGGCTGGACAAGGACACCAGTGGCCTGATGGTGGTGGCGCGCAGCCTGGAGGCGCATCACGCGCTGGTAGGGCAGTTGCAGGCCCGCACGGTACACCGTTCCTACCTGGCCCTGGTACAGCAGGTGTTGACCGCGGGTGGTACGGTCGATGCGCCCATCGGCCGGCATCCACGTGATCGCCTGCGCATGGCCGTGGTGGAATCCGGCAAGCCGGCGGTCAGTCACTACCGGGTGCTGGAACGGTTCCCCGCGCACACGCTGGTGCAGGTGCGCCTGGAAACCGGCCGTACCCACCAGATCCGGGTGCACATGGCGCATATTCACTGCCCGCTGGTGGGTGACCCGCTGTATGGGGGGCGTTTGCGGATACCGCGCGCTGCGTCGCCCGCCGTGCAGGATGCGATTCGTGGTTTTCACCGCCAGGCGCTGCATGCTGCGCGCCTGGAGTTCGTTCACCCGGCCAGTGGTGAAGCGGTTGGCTGGGAAGTGGAACCGCCGGAGGATTTCAGCACCCTGCTTGAAGTGCTGAGAACGGAGGCATGATATACCCGGACTGGCCTGCGCCTGCGACCGTCAAAGCGGCGACAACGACACGGCAGGGCGGCCTCAGCAAGCCTCCCCGGGAGCACTTCAACCTGGCCGGGCACGTGGGCGACGAGCCGGGCGCTGTGCGGCGCAACCGCGATCTGCTCATGCAGCGTTTACAGTTGCCCGCCGCACCGGTCTGGCTGGAGCAGGTGCACGCGGACGCAGTGGTTGATATCACCTGTTGTGGCGAGTGTCCGAGCGCCGATGCCGGGTTCAGCAACCAGGCCGGGTACGTTTGCGCCGTGTTGACGGCGGACTGTCTGCCAGTGCTGTTCTGTGACCGGGCCGGCACCCGGGTGGCTGCCGCGCACGCCGGCTGGCGCGGGCTTGCCGCCGGTATACTGGAAAGCACGGTGGCGGCGCTGGACAGCGAGCCGGCGCAGCTACTGGCCTGGCTGGGACCCGCGATCGGGCCATCGGCGTTCGAGGTCGGCGACGAGGTTCGCCAGGCCTTTGTCGACCGGCACGCGCAGACTGCCGGAGCGTTCAGCGCCGCCCCGGACGGTCGCTGGCTGGCTGACCTGTACCGGCTGGCCCGCATCCGTCTGCAGGCCAGCGGTGTAACCACAGTATACGGCGGTGGCTGGTGTACTTTCCGTGACCGGGAACGCTTTTATTCGTACCGGCGCGATGGTGTCACGGGACGCATGGCATCCCTGGTCTGGCTGGAACCACCCTGAACGCCCCGCGGGAGCAGCCCCGACTTTCGCGCCGAAGATCGACACGCCTGCTGCAAACAATCGATACCTTCCGGAATCATGAACTCGTGTAAGATTAAAGGGATGGCTGATCAACCGCGTCATTGCAAGTGCCGCGCTCACAATGACCCGGATTCCGGGTTGATCGTAGCTGTCCTGGATACTCCCGGCTTTGCCGGAATGGAGTTTTTACTGGCATGACACTATTGTCCTGGATTCTGCTGTTCTCCCTGCTGGGGGGCGTGCTCAGCGTCGTTGCGGCGGCGGTATTTCTGTTGTTGCCGGAGGCGTTGCGCACCCGGCTGCTGCCGCACGCGGTCAGTTTTGCGATCGGTGCCCTGCTGGGGGCGGCCCTGCTGGGGCTGTTGCCGCATGCGCTGGAAGCGCTGGGAGGCAACAACTTCCACAATATCAGCGCTACGCTGTTACTGGGTCTGTTCGGGTTTTTCCTGCTGGAAAAACTGGTGCTGTGGCGGCACTGCCACCACGAAAGCTGTGAAGTCCACATGCCTGAACACGGTGACCACCACCCGGCGGCCGGCACCCTGATCCTGATCGGCGATGGTATCCACAACTTCATCGATGGTGTTCTGATCGCCGCAGCGTTTCTCACCGATGTGCACCTGGGCATCGTTACCAGTCTGGCGGTCGCCGCGCACGAAATTCCGCAGGAAGTGGGCGACTTCGCCGTATTGCTGCACAGCGGGTTCAGTACCGGCAAGGCCTTTGTATTCAACCTGCTGTCGAGTCTCGCCACCGTCGTTGGTGCTGTGCTGGCCTATTACGGCTTCAAGAACCTGGAGCCCGTGCTGCCGTATATCCTGGCCATCGCGGCGTCCAGTTTCATCTACGTGGCCGTGGCAGACCTGATACCGGGCCTGCACAAGCGTGTGGAATTCAGTGCTACGATCAAACAGGTATTGCTGATCGGCGCCGGGGTCAGCCTGATCTACCTGACCCACGCCACGTTGCATAACTGAAGCGGGTCGACCTGAAAAGGGGAGTAAACCATGTTGAACTGGTACATGTTGACGCTGGTGGGCAAAGACCGGCCCGGCATCGTGGCGCGGGTAACGACCACGCTGTTCGAGGCCGGCTGTAACCTGGGCGAAACATCCATGATCCGCCTGGGCAGGAACTTTACCGTCATGATGATGGTGCAGGGGCGTGATGCTGATCGTCTGCGCGGTGCCCTGCAGCCCGTGGTCGATGAGCTGCAACTGACCCTGCATATCGATGCCATTGAGCCGGGCCTGCATCAACGTCTGGTCCCGGATGTCTGTATCCGGGTACACGGTGCGGATCGTGCCGGTATCGTGTCACAGGTCACCAGCCGGGCGGAACAGGCGGGCCTGAATATTCTCGACCTGGAATCGGACGTGGGCGGTACCGAGGCTGAACCGATCTATATCCTGCAGATCGAGGGCGTCGCTGCACAGGGCGTGGATGCCATCCGCGCTGCACTCGCGCCCCTGCAGTCTGACGGCGTCAAGGTCTACGTGCATGCCATCGACACGCTCATTGGGTGAAGCTTGACGATCCGCGACATTCTCACCTACCCGGACGAGCGGCTGCGGCAGGTTTCCGGGCCGGTGGTGCAGTTTGATGCCGCCCTGCAGGCGAACATCGACGATCTCGAGGAGACGCGGCTTGCGGGCCCCGCTGCGGTGGGTATCGCGGCGCCGCAGATCGGCTGGTTCCAGCGTGTGGTCATCGTGGACGTGTCGGGCCGTAAAAAGACGCGTAGCCACGGTCACCTGGTCCTGATCAACCCGGAAATCACCGAATGGGAAGGTTTTGTGCTGGGCCGGGAGGGCTGTCTTTCCGTCCCTGATTACACCGGCAATGTCGTGCGCGCCGAGCGTATTCAGCTGCATGCCCTTGATCGGGAAGGGAAAGAACAGTCCTTCGAGATGGAAGGATTTGAAGCCCGCGCTGTCCAGCACGAAATGGACCATCTGGACGGCCTGCTGTTCCTGGACCGGCTGGTCAGTCGCCGCCAGGATCTGTTCCAGCGCAAGGTATACAAGGAATAACACAGCATCCGTCCATAAACGGAAGGTTCTCCTCTGTCCGGTCATCCCGGCGCTGGCCGGAGTCCAGGGGTTTCAGGCACTTGCTGGATTCCGGCCTGCGCCGGGATGATGGAATTGCAGATTTATGGACGGGGACTACCTGGTGGAGCCCTTGAAATCCGACTCCTTTCCACCCATATAGCGGCTAAGTGAATTACTTTTTCGGGGAGACTCCTTGTCATGCGGATGGATAAACTGACCTCAAAGTTCCAGATGGCGCTGGCGGATGCGCAAAGCCTGGCGGTGGGCCGTGACCACAACTACATTGAACCGGTGCACGTCATGGTGGCCCTGCTGGACCAGGAAGGTGGCAGCGTGCGCCACCTGCTGACGCAGGCCAACGTCAATATCAACATGTTGCGCTCTCATCTCGGCGAGCAGCTGGACCACCTGCCGGTGGTGGAGGGCACCGCGGGCGATGTGCATATCTCCAATGACCTGACCCGCCTGCTGAACCTGACCGACAAGCTGGCGCAGCAGCGCAAGGACCAGTACATCTCGTCCGAACTGTTTGTGCTGGCGGCGGTAGAAGACAAGGGCCGGCTGGGTGAGGCGCTGCGCCAGGCCGGCGCGGGCAAGGAAGCGATCGAAAAAGCCATCGACAATGTGCGCGGTGGCCAGAACGTCGACGATCCGAATGCCGAAGACCAGCGCCAGGCGCTGGAAAAATACACCATCGACCTCACCGAGCGCGCCGAGCAGGGCAAGCTGGATCCGGTCATCGGTCGTGACGACGAAATCCGCCGTACCGTCCAGGTGCTGCAGCGCCGCACCAAGAACAACCCGGTGCTGATCGGTGAACCCGGCGTGGGCAAGACCGCTATTGTCGAAGGCCTCGCCCAGCGCATTGTCAACGGTGAAGTGCCGGAAGGCATCAAGGGCAAGCGCCTGCTGAGCCTCGATATGGGCTCGCTGATCGCGGGCGCCAAGTTCCGTGGTGAATTCGAGGAGCGGCTGAAAGCGGTGCTCCATGACCTGTCCAGGCAGGAAGGCCAGATCATCCTGTTCATCGACGAACTGCATACGATGGTCGGCGCCGGCAAGGCGGAAGGTGCCATGGATGCGGGCAATATGCTGAAACCGGCGCTGGCCCGTGGTGAGCTGCACTGTGTGGGTGCCACCACGCTGGATGAATACCGCCAGTACATCGAGAAGGATGCCGCGCTGGAACGGCGTTTCCAGAAAGTGCTGGTCGACGAGCCCAGTGTCGAGGACACCATTGCCATCCTGCGTGGTCTGAAGGAGCGCTACGAGGTGCACCACGGGGTCGATATCACCGACCCGGCGATCGTGGCCGCCGCGACGCTTTCCACCCGCTACATCACCGACCGGCAGCTGCCGGACAAGGCCATCGACCTGATCGATGAGGCGGCCAGCCGTATCCGTATGGAAATCGATTCCAAGCCGGAGGTCATGGACCGCCTGGAACGGCGCCTGATCCAGCTGAAAATCGAGCGCGAGGCCCTGAACAAGGAAAGCGACGAGGCGTCGGTCAAGCGGCTGGAGAACCTGCAGGAAGAAATCGACTCGCTGGAGCGCGAGTATTCCGACCTGGAGGAAATCTGGAAAGCGGAAAAAGCCGCGGTGCAGGGATCTTCGCATGTGAAGGAAGAGCTGGAACGCGCACGCAAGGAACTGGAAACCGCCCAGCGTGCCGGTGACCTGGCGCGAGCCGGCGAGTTGCAGTACGGGCGTATCCCGGAGCTGGAGAAGCAGCTGGATATGGCTTCGCAGGCCGAGATGCAGGAGATGAAACTGCTGCGCAACAAGGTCACCGAAGAGGAAATTGCCGAGGTGGTGGCCAAATGGACAGGTATCCCGGTATCCAAAATGCTCGAGGGCGAGCGCGACAAGCTGTTGCGCATGGAGCAGGAAATCGGCCGACGGGTGGTCGGGCAGGAGGAAGCGGTCAAGGCGGTTTCCGATGCCATACGCCGCTCACGCGCCGGCCTGTCCGACCCGGCACGTCCCAATGGTTCGTTCCTGTTCCTGGGCCCGACCGGTGTGGGCAAGACCGAGCTGACCAAGGCGCTGGCTGAATTCCTGTTCGATACGGAAGAAGCCATGGTGCGCATCGATATGTCCGAGTTCATGGAAAAACACTCGGTGGCACGCCTGATTGGTGCGCCCCCGGGCTACGTTGGCTACGAGGAGGGCGGCTACCTGACCGAAGCGGTGCGGCGCAAACCCTACTCGGTGATCCTGATGGACGAGGTCGAAAAGGCGCACCCGGATGTGTTCAATGTGCTGCTGCAGGTGCTGGACGACGGTCGCCTGACCGACGGTCAGGGGCGCACGGTCGATTTCCGAAATACCGTCATTGTTATGACGTCCAACCTGGGCAGCCAGCAGATCCAGGAGCTGGCCGGTGAGGAGAACTACGAGCGCATGAAGCGTGAGGTGATGGAAGTGGTTGGAGGGCATTTCCGGCCGGAATTCATCAACCGTATCGACGAGGCCGTGGTCTTCCACCCGCTGGGACGCGAACAGATCCGCGCCATTGCCAACCTGCAGATCGATTACCTGCGCAAACGGCTGGCAGAACGCGAACTGGGCCTGAAGCTGTCCGACGCGGTGCTCGACAAGCTCGGGGAAGCCGGTTTCGACCCGGTGTACGGGGCCAGGCCACTCAAGCGGGCGATCCAGCAACAGCTGGAAAATCCGCTGGCGCAGGAAATCCTGGCCGGGCATTTCCACCCCGGACAGGTGGTCGAGATCAGCCTGGAAGGCGACCGGCTGCGCTTCACGGCCGGCAGCGAACAGGCCAGTGCTGCCTGAAAAGGCTTGCATTTCAACGGCAAAAGGCGGGCTTGGGCCCGCCTTTTTTTATCGCTGCAGGGTATTTCGGCTTGAAGCCACGAAGGGTAATCCGTAGTATGGGCCGGTCTTTGGCGTCAGCCAGGCCATAATAAAACAGGAGGAGGAGTAATGGTTCCAAAGAAAGCCCTCTGGGCACTGGTCATCGGTTCCCTTGCCTTGCTGGCAAGCCCTGTGTTTGCTGCAAAGGGGTTCAGTTACAGCTATCTGGATGCCGGTTACGAGTACACCGACATCGACGACAGTGATAATGGTTCTGATTTCAAACTGGGTGCAATCAACGCCTCTTTCGACACGTTTACCTATGTGGCGCTGCGCGCCGGCTTCAAGCGCGGCAAGCTGGAGGATCTCCCGAAGAAAAACGGGGTAGACAAGGCCGACCCGGATTATACCGAGTTTCAGGCGGGTGCAGCAGGGCACTATCCGCTGATGAAAAAACGACTCGATGTGATTGTCGGCGCAAACTGGTTCTTCAACAGCATTAACAGCAGTTCCCGTGGTGTAGGTTCCAAGAGCGACGGCGGCTACATCATTGACGGGAGTCTTCGTCTCAACGCACTGAAGTGGCTGGAGCTGGAACTCGGTGGTGAACACCGCTCCGGTGACATGGACGACGATGTACTGGTGGTCGGATCACGCTTCAAGGTCTGGAAAAAGCTGTGGGTCAATCTCAAGACCAAACAGCTGGGCGATAACGACGTCTACTTTGGCGGTATCCGCTGGGATATGTAGTTCACAGCGCCTGCTGAAAGCCGCTTATGAACCCACCGCCGGCCGGTGGGTTTTTTTTATGGCTGTTCGTCACCCGATATCCTGAGCAATACCCGGTCCAGCGCCCGACTGCTGAGCACCCGCTTCAGACCGCCGAACAACCAGGTGGGAACAGTTACGTAATAGCGTGGCGTGGGACGTTTACACTCCAGCGCCCTGGTCACCTTGTCGAGCACGGCTTCCGGTGGCAGGGTAAAGGGTACCGCCGGCCCGTCCTTCAGCAGGCGGCTTTCCATCGCCAGGTAGGCGGCCCGGTGGACGCTGTGTGCGACATCGATGTGTTTTTTATAGGCCGCGAAGGCATTGGCACGAAAGCGGCTTTCAATCGGGCCAGGCTCGATCAGCACGGCGTGGATGCCGGTTCCCGCCAGCTCCAGGCGCAGCGTGTCATACAGCCCTTCGAGGGCGTATTTGCTGGCATTGTAGGCGCCCCGGTAGGCCAGCGAGACAAAGCCCAGCACTGAGCTGTTCTGGATGATGCGGCCTTCACCGGCCTGCCGCATCCAGGGCAGGATCCGGTTGGTCAGTTCCAGGGTGCCGAACACGTTGGTTTCAAACTGGGCGCGGAGTGCCTCGCGTGATAAATCCTCCACCGCGCCGGGCTGTCCGAAACCGGCATTGTTGAACAAGCCGTAGATTTTTCCTTCACAGCGGTCAGCCAGTGCCTGTATTGCCCGGTGTATGGACTCGGGTTGATCGAGGTCCAGCCGCAGGCATTCAAGGCCTTCCTGCCGCAGGCGTTCGACATCCCCGACCTGCCGTGCACTTGCGATGACCCGGTAGCCTCGTTTTTTCAACCCGTGTGCCACGCAGTGACCAATACCCGTCGAGCAACCGGTTATAAATACCGTACGCCCTGCATTTTCGTTCTGAAGCATCTTTAACCCTTTGTATTTCAATTAAATGCGCTATGTCAGGCTGAAGCCCGGAATGGCCGTTCGTGCATTCAAGAATCCGCCTGAGACGGCGCTATAGGCGGTATGGATTTCTGGCCTGCGTAGTATGGAGTAAGAATCAATGGATCTCGCCACCCTCGTCGGACTGCTGGGTGCCTTCGGTATCATCTTTGTCGCTATGGTGATGGGCGGCAGTGTCCTGCTCTTTGTCAATGCGCCCTCGCTGCTGATCGTGGTGGTGGGCACCATCTTTGCCGTGCTGATCAAGTTCCCGATGGGGCATTTCCTGGGCGCGCTCAAGATTGCCATGAAGGCCTTCATCAATAAAGCGGAAGACCCCGTCAAGCTGATCGAGGAAGGTGTTCAGCTTGCCAATATCGCCCGCAAGGAGGGTGTGCTGGGACTGGAGGGGCAGGATATACAGAACGAATTCCTCAAGCGCGGTATCCAGCTGTGCGTGGACGGGCACGAACCTGAATTCGTGCGTTCCATGCTGGGCAAGGATATCAATCTTACCATCGAGCGCCATGAGCGCGGTCAGGCGATTTTCAAGTCCATGGGCGATACCGCACCGGCCATGGGGATGATCGGTACCCTGATCGGCCTGGTGCAGATGTTATCCGCCATGGATGACCCCAAGTCGATTGGACCTGCCATGGCCGTCGCGCTGTTGACAACGTTGTATGGCGCCGTTATCGCTACCGCCTTTGCCCTGCCTATCGCCGACAAGCTGGCCTTGCGCAGCAAGGAAGAACGCCTCAACAAGGCCCTGATCCTGGAAACCATCAGTTCCATCCAGGAAGGTCTGAACCCGCGTGTGATGGAAGAACTGCTCAAGACCTACCTGCCGGAAAGCAAGCGCGAAGCCGTAGGTGAGCAGGACGCGGCCTGACGGTTTTCCGGACAGCCAACGTGGATCCAGCCGGCCATGTCTGACAGCACCCAAGCCGTAGTCATCGAAGAAGGCCTTCCCGCCTGGGTCATGACCTTTGCTGACCTGATGTCCCTGCTGATGTGCTTTTTCGTGTTGCTGTTGTCGTTTTCGGAAATGGATGTTTCCAAGTACAAGGAAATGGCGGGTTCCATGAAGAACGCGTTCGGTGTGCAGCGTGATATCAAGGTCAAGGAACCGCCCAAGGGGATCAATGTCATTGCGCGGGAATTCAGTCCGGGTCGTCCCGAACCTACCATAATGAATGTCATCCGCCAGATGACGACCAATGACCTGCGGGTCAACCTGGATCTTGGCAAGGAGCGACGCCGGCCGGTTCCCACACCCAAAGCAGACCACGAACCGGACCGTGAAAAGACCTTCAGGCCGGAGGAAAATGCGCTCAACAAGGCAGACCGGCAGGAGGGTCAGAAAGCCGGCCAGAAGGCGGACCAGAAAGCCGGCAAGGAGAGTGGCCAGCTGGCGCACCTGATGCCGGGCAAGCAACGCTCCCAGGCGGACGGCCTGACTGAGTCGCAGAAAAAGGAACTCGCAAAGGCCAAGGCGCTGGCGATAGCCCGGCTCGAGGAAAAGCTGAAAGCCGAACAGCAGCTGGCCGGGCCTGGTGCACAGAAGAAGCCGGGTGTGAACGTCGATCGCAAGGACCTCGAAAAACTGATCGAGGCCGAAGCAGCTGCAAGGAAGCGGAAGAAACTGGAGCAGAGCGCCAGACTGATCAGTGAGGCGCTGGGCCGGGAGATCAAAAACGGTTCCATCGATGTAGAGACCGCCGGCCAGAAAATCATCATTCGGGTGCGTGAAAAGGCATCATTCGGCTCCGGACGTGCGGAACTGAAAGACGCGTTCCGGCCCATACTGGCCAGGGTGGCGAAAATTCTCAAGGGGTCGGAAGGCAAGATCATCATTGCCGGGCACACGGATAATATACCGATTTACACCAAACGCTTCCGTTCCAACTGGGAGCTGTCATCGGCACGCGCCGTGTCGGTCGCGCACGAAATGATGCTGGCCTCCAGCATCCCCTCCAACCGGTTCCTGATCCAGGGTTTTGCCGATACCGCGCCGGTGGCAAAAAACGATACGGCGGCCAACCGGGCGAAAAACCGCCGCGTGGAAATCATCCTGCAGCAGGGTGATGACAGGGAATCGAGCGCTAAGTCGATCAGTGGTAAAAAGACCGGGGCCGGCTTGCCAGGCAAGCCCGCCGCACGGCAAACTGCCCCCGGGACGGTGGCTGGCAGTTCCGCAGCCTCCGCCAGGCGGGTAAAACAGCCCGTGGCAAAAGCGGTGGGCATCAAGGCCGGCAACACCCGTGTCCGCAGCAAAAAGTCACCGGCAGGGTCCGCGAACAAAGCGAAGCCGGTGCTGGGCATCAAGGCCGGCGGTACCAGGTAGTTCAGGGGGCTTCATGAGCGACGAACGCAGGGAATATTTTCGCATCGAGGATGAGATCGCCCTCGACTACCGGCTCATCGACCGGGATGAGGCCGGCCGGCTGCAGGAAAAAATACAGTCACGGGTAGTGGATCGTTTCACCGCGGCATCCAGCTTTGCAGCCACCACCCGGCAGATGACGCACGTGATGCACAAGGTGCAAAGCGATTCCCCGGAACTGGCGCGCTGCCTGCAAATGCTCGATCAGAAGCTGAACATGATCGCACAGCTGTTCGTGAGCGAGGAAATGGGCCTCAATGAACAGCCGAGCCGCGAGGTCAACCTGAGCGCCGGCGGAGTTGCCTTCCGCGCCCGGCACGAAATCGACGTGGACAGCCTGCTGGAACTGCGGATGGTCCTGTTCCCGTCGCTGGTCGGCATACTGACCGTGAGCCGTGTCATCCACTGTGAACGCATCAACGACGATAACCGGCACTTCCCCTGGCAGATTGCCGTGGTCTATGAGCACCTGCGCGAGTCCGACCGCGAACACCTGGTGCGTCATATCATGGCAAAGGAAACGCAGCAGCTGCGCGAAGAGCGTACCGGAAAGAACCAGCCCGCCCCCCTGTAGGAGCACCGTCCTCCGGCGCGGATGCCGCAGCCTGTTTTCGCGGTCAGGAGGCCGCTCCCGCGGGGTTAACCACGTGACTGAAACATAAGCGGCAGGTATGTTTTGAGCCGGGTCGGGCAAGCCGGACATGGAACCGGTATCACCCGGTCAGGACACGCAGAACCTGCCATCCCTGGCCGCTCGACTGCCGCATCCCTGCGGCAGACGGTCTTGACCGGGTGATACCGGTTCCATGTCCTCACCTGCGGGCTAGCTCCAAAGTTAACGGGACAGCAGTGACTTTCGGTAATAGCCCTTAGCCCGGATTTCTCACCGACTTCCTGCTGCGGCGGCGTCATGCCGCGCGCTAAGCGGCGTTCACTCGGTCGGGCTGCTCGACATAGTGTCGACTATGCCTGCGCGGCCCTCGGTCGCGAACGCCGCTTATCACACGACCTGCCACCGCCTCGTTACGGACCCCGGTGAGAAATGCGGGCTTAGCTGACCGCCTGTTCCTGTTCTTCCTGCTGTTGCAGCTCCCACAGCCGGGCATATAAGCCATCCTGCCCCAGCAGTTCCTGGTGACTGCCCCGTTCCACGATACGCCCGTCTTCCATGACCAGGATGGTGTCGGCATCGATGATGGTGGACAGGCGGTGCGCAATGGCCAGCGTGGTGTGGTTTTCCGCCGCCGTGCGCAGGCTGTCCAGGATAGCCTGCTCGGAATGGCTGTCGAGGCTCGAGGTGGCTTCGTCGAAGACCAGGATTTTCGGGTTCTTGAGAATTGCCCGCGCAATGGCGACGCGTTGTTTTTCTCCCCCGGACAGTTTCAGGCCGCGTTCCCCGACCACAGTATCGTAACCTTTGGGCAGCCTGAGGATAAATTCATGGATGTTGGCGAGGCGGGCGGCCTGTTCGATTTCATCCTGCCCTGCGCCGGGACGGGCATAACCGATGTTGTACTTCAGCGTATCGTTGAACAGCACGGTGTCCTGCGGAACGATGCCGATGGCCGCGCGCAGGCTGTGCTGGGTCACCGCACGCACGTCCTGGCCGTTGATCAGGATGCGGCCCGAGTCCACGTCATAAAAACGGAACAGCAGGCGTGCCAGTGTGGATTTGCCGGCCCCGCTGGGACCGACCACGGCGACCTTTTTGCCGGCGGGAATGACAAAGCTAACATCGTGCAGGATCGGTCGTTCCGGGTCATAGGCGAAGCGAACCCGGTCAAAGCGGACCTCGCCGGCGCCGACGTCGAGTTCGATGGCGTCTTCACGGTCCTCGATCTCCGGCCGGCGTTCCAGCACGTCGAACATCAACTGCATATCAGTCAATGCGTGTTTCAGCTGGCTGTACACGATGCCGAGAAAATTGAGCGGGATAAACAGCTGCAGCAGGAAGGCGTTGATCAGTACCAGGTCACCCAGCGTCAGGCTGCCGGCGACCACACCGTCGGCCGCCAGTACCATGATGGAGGTGACCCCGACCGCAATGATGGCCGCCTGGCCGACGTTCAGCGCAGACAGGGATGTCTGGCTTTTGACCGCAGCGTCTTCCCATTCCGCCAGGGAGGCGTTGTAGCGTGCCAGTTCGTGCTGTTCGTTACCGAAATACTTGACGGTTTCATAGTTGATCAGGCTGTCGATGGCCTGGGTATTGGCCAGTGAATCCGCGGCATTCATCCTGATGCGGTATTTCATGCGCCACTCGGTGATCTTGAAGGTGGCGAAGATATACACCGCCACCGAGGCGAAGGTGATGAGCGCAAACCACACGCTGTAGCGGTCGAGCAGGATCCCGGCGATCAGGGCTACTTCTACAATGATCGGCAGTATGCTGAACACCATGTAGTTCAGCAGCGAGCTGACACTGCGCGTACCGCGCTCGATATCGCGGGAAATGCCGCCGGTGCGGCGTTCGAGGTGGTAACGCAGCGACAGGCGGTGCAGGTGTTCGAGCACCCGGATCGAGACCTTGCGCATGGCGCCGTGCCGCACCCGTGCAAAAATCGAATCGCGCAGTTCGTTGAACAGCGAGCTGGCCAGGCGCAGTGCGCCGTAGCCGAGCAGCAGGGCCAGCGGCAGCACCAGCACCCCGTTGTCCTTGTCCAGGGCGTCGACAATGTCTTTCAGTACCAGCGGGATGCCGACGTTGGCCACCTTGGCCAGGATCAGGAAACCCAGTGCCAGCAGCACCCGCCCGCGGTAGGCCCACAGGAAAGGCACCAGGGATTTCAGGGTTTTTAGGTCAGTGGCGCCCTTTTCAGGCAATTCGGTCTGGCGTACGTGCATGGGGTGATTGTAGCGCGCCACACGGCGAACCTCTCTCCCCCTTGCGGGAGGGTCGGCCTGCGGGGCTGAAATATCGGCAAAGCCGGGCATGGCTGCTATAATCGCGCGCTTTGTACTACTTGCCGGATGCCTGAACCATGCCGATCTACGAGTACCGATGTGCCGAATGCGGGCACGAGCTGGAAAAGCTGCAAAAAATCAGCGATGCGCCGCTCACCGAGTGCCCGGCCTGCGGTAAACCCGCGCTACAGAAACTGGTCTCCGCTGCCGGATTCCGTCTTAAGGGCGGCGGCTGGTACGAAACCGATTTCAAGAGCGGGAAAAAGAAGAATATCGCCAAGGCGGATTCAAAAAGCAAGACCGATACCGGCAGCAAGCCGGCTTCCAAACCCTCGTCAACGAGTGGTAAAAAGACCGGCTAGCCCGTTCCTGCCGCTCCTGCCCGGAGTTACCTGAATACCCATGCGTACACACTATTGCGGTGAACTGAACACCAGCCAGCTCGACCAGGAGGTTACCCTGGTGGGCTGGGCGCACCGTCGCCGTGACCACGGCGGCGTCATCTTTATCGACCTGCGCGACCGGGAAGGGCGCGTGCAGGTGGTGTTCGATCCCGATACCGAGGCTACCTTCGCCACCGCAGAGCGGGTGCGCAGCGAGTTTGTGCTGCAGGTCACGGGCCGGGTTCGTCACCGCCCGGAAGGCACCACCAACCCGGACCTGTCGACCGGGGAAATCGAGGTGCTGGGTAAGGAGCTTGTGATTCTTAACAGCGCCGAGACACCACCGTTCCACCTCGACGACGACAGCGTATCGGAAGAACACCGCCTGCGTTACCGCTACATCGACCTGCGTCGCCCGGAAATGCTGGAACGCATACGCCTGCGCGCACGCATTACCCGCGAGTTGCGGGCCTACCTCGATGAGCAGGGTTTCCTGGATATCGAAACGCCGATATTGACCCGCGCCACGCCGGAAGGCGCGCGCGATTACCTGGTGCCCAGCCGCACGCATCCCGGCGAGTTCTTTGCCCTGCCGCAGTCACCGCAACTGTTCAAGCAGTTGCTGATGATGTCCGGTATGGATCGCTACTACCAGATGGTGCGCTGTTTCCGCGACGAAGACCTGCGCGCCGACCGCCAGCCGGAATTTACCCAGCTGGATATCGAGACATCCTTCATGGATGAAGACGCCATCATGACGCTGACGGAGGAGATGATCCGCGGCCTGTTCGACAGGGTGCTGGGCGTCAGGCTGGATGACCCGTTCCCGCGCATGACGTACCAGGAAGCGGTGCGCCGGTTTGGCTCTGATCGTCCTGACCTGCGGGTCAAACTGGAGCTGGTGGATGTCGGTGACCTGATGCAGGGGGTCGACTTCAAGGTATTCGCCGGCCCGGCGGTGGACCCGAAGGGGCGCGTCGCGGCGCTGTGTCTGCCCGGCGGCTGTGAGCTTACTCGCAAGGAAATCGACGACTACACCAGGTTCGTCGGCATCTATGGTGCCCGGGGGCTGGCCTATATCAAGGTCAACGAAGTCAGCCAGGGGCGCGATGGCCTGCAGTCCCCCATCCTGAAGTTCCTGCCCGACGACGTGATTGAACAGATCATGCAACGCACCGGTGCCGCGGACGGTGACCTGGTGTTCTTCGGTGCCGACAAGGCCAGCGTAGTGAACGAAGCGCTGGGCGCACTGCGCGTCAAGCTCGGTGAAGACCGCGGCCTGATGGAAGGCGAGTGGAAGCCGCTGTGGGTGGTCGATTTTCCCATGTTTGAGTGGGACGACAACACCGGGCGCTGGAATTCACTGCACCACCCGTTTACCTCGCCGAAGGAAGAGCACCTGGCATTGCTCAAAAGCGATCCGGGCAACTGTCACTCGCGCGCTTACGACATGGTGCTCAACGGTACCGAGCTGGGCGGCGGTTCGATGCGTATCTATCGTGGCGACATACAGAAACAGGTATTCGAACTGCTGGGTATCAGTGACGAGGAGGCCGAAGACAAGTTCGGTTTCCTGCTGAACGCGCTGAAGTACGGTTGCCCGCCGCACGGCGGCCTGGCCTTCGGCCTGGATCGCCTGGTGATGCTGATGACCGGCGCACAGTCGATCCGCGAAGTCATGGCTTTCCCCAAGACCCAGACGGCGAGCTGTCCGCTGACCAACGCGCCTTCTGAAGTGCCGGGCAGTCAGCTCGCGGAACTCAATATCCGCCTGCGCAAGGTGCCCGAGAAAAACCGGGATTCCTGAGTGTGGCGTACAAGCGCCCGGAATCGGTGCTGGTCGTCATCTATACGGTGGGTGGTGAAGTATTGTTACTGGAGCGCCGCCAGCCGGCCGGTTACTGGCAATCGGTGACCGGCAGCCTGGAGTGGGGCGAAGCGGCGCGGGATGCCGCCGTGCGGGAAGTCGCCGAGGAAACCGGGTTGCAGGTGCAGGACCAACTGGTGGATTGCGGCTACAGCAACCGTTTTAAAATCGTGCCCGCCTGGCGGGCACGCTATGCACCGGATAGCGACTGGAATACCGAGTACGTTTTCAGGGTTGAACTGGCTGTGACAGCCCCCATTTGTATAGCGAGAGAAGAGCATGTACTGGCCGAGTGGGTCCCGGTGCAACAGGCTGTCGAGCGGGTGAGTTCCCGCACCAATCGCGAGGCAATCGAGCGTTATGTGCGTACCCCGATCGTTTAGACTGAACGGGTGAGCACAGGTATATTTTCCATCCGTCATTCCGGCCTGCGCCGGAATCCACGCGGGTCGAAGTACCGGTTTCCGGTCTTACCGGCTTTTTCCTGCAGGACAGGCAAGGAGTAACCGCACATGCAGTCAGCGGCCATCGAACAAACACCGTATATAGCGCTTGACGACAACGAATGCGATACGCGTATACGGGAAGCGAAGCGCGCGCTGGGCGAACGCCTGGTGATCCTTGGTCATCACTACCAGCGTGACGAAGTGTTTCGCCATGCCGATTATTCAGGCGACTCCCTGAAACTGTCACGCGAAGCCGCCGGCTCCAGGGCCGAGTACATTGTTTTCTGCGGTGTGCATTTCATGGCTGAAGTGGCGGATATCCTGTCGCGGCCCGACCAGGTTTCCATCCTGCCGGATCTCGCCGCGGGCTGTTCCATGGCCGACATGGCCAATCTCCCCAGGGTGCAGCGCGCCTGGCAGGAGCTGGCACAGGTGCTCGATCCGGATGAACAGGTGACACCGGTAACCTACATCAATTCAGCCGCTGACCTGAAAGCCTTCTGCGGGGAGCACGGCGGTATCGTATGCACCTCCACCAATGCACAGCAGGTGCTCGAATGGTCGTTCCGGCAGCGCAAAAAGGTCCTGTTTTTCCCCGACCAGCACCTGGGCCGCAACACCGGTTTCAAAATGGGCATCCCGCTCGACGAAATGGTGGTGTGGGATTACGACCAGCCCATGGGTGGTTTGAGCGAAGAGGAAATCCGCAAGGCAAGGATCATCCTGTGGAAAGGTTTCTGTTCCGTGCACCAGATGTTCCAGCCGGAACACATTGATCGCTTCAGGGAAAAATACCCGGAAGGCAGAATCATCTCCCACCCGGAATCCAGTTTCGAGGTTTGTCAGAAATCCGATTACGTCGGTTCGACCGAATACATCATCAAGACCATCCGTGACTCGGAACCCGGCACGCGCTGGCTGGTTGGCACTGAACTGAACCTCGTCAACCGCCTGCACGACGAGTGCAAGGCTGACGGCAAGAACGTGCACTTCATGTCCCCGACCGTGTGCATGTGTTCCACCATGTTCCGCATCGATCCGCAGCACTTGTTATGGACGCTGGAAAACCTGCTGGAAGGTAATCCGGTGAACCGGATCAGGGTGCCGGAAAAAGAAGCCGCGTCGGCCAGGGCGGCGCTGGAGCGGATGCTGGAGGTTTCGCCCTGAGTTCCTGAGCGATGGCCGCGTCACTTCGTTACTCTCAGTGACGAATTAATCAGATTCCTTAACAACCTGCTAAATGACGCTGCAGGATACGTTACCGTCACTCAGGCAGCTGGAAACGCTGTTTACGTGGCCGTGTATCCGGTACCAGTCGGTGCAGGCCTGCCGGGCTGATTCCAGGTTGCGGAAGGTGAACAGGTACAGTCCGTCACGCGTCATCAGGGTGGCCTGGCCGTCGGGTAATTCCTGTATATAGAATTCCATGGGTGTTCTCCTCACGATTTCGGATCTTGTGCCCCGAGGCCATGATTGCCGGGCAGGATGACCGTTTTGTGACGGAGGGGTGAACGCTGGATGAAGTCTGCGGACATCCCCATTCCGGCTATTCCTTGCTAGAATCCCGCCCAGTTGCAATTTTCAGTGAGGCAGGCATGGCCGGACACAGTAAATGGGCCAATATTCAACACCGCAAGAAGGCCCAGGATGCCAAGCGGGGCAAGGTTTTCACCAAACTGATACGGGAAATCACCGTGGCGGCCCGTAGCGGGGATGCCGACCCGGCGGCCAACCCGCGCCTGCGCCTGGCGGTGGACAAGGCGCTGGGCGCCAACATGAACAAGGACACCATCGAGCGTGCCATCAAGCGCGGTTCCGGGGCGCAGGATGGCGAGAATTTCGATGAGATCCGCTACGAGGGCTACGGCCCGGGCGGGGTTGCGGTGATGGTCGACTGCATGACCGACAACCGTAACCGGACGGTGTCCGAGGTGCGACACGCGTTCACCAAGGCAGGCGGTAACCTGGGCACCAGCGGTTCGGTGGCTTTCCAGTTTGTGCAGACCGGGGTGCTCTCTTACCCGGCGGGCAGCGACGAGGACAGTATCATGGAAGCGGCGCTGGAAGCGGGTGCCAATGACGTGGTAAGCAACGATGACGGGTCCATCGATGTGCTGACCGGCCCGGAAGATTTTGTTGCCGTGCGGGAAGCTATGGTGGCTGCCGGCTTCGAACCGGAGCAGGCGGAGGTGACCATGCGCGCGGAAAATACCACGCCGCTGGACAGGGCGGACGCCGAAAAGATGATTCGACTGATCGATGTGCTGGAGGACCTGGACGACGTGCAGGAGGTGTACTCCAACGCGGATATATCCGCGGAAATCCTGGCCGGGCTCTAGGGCCGGGTTGCCGTGATCCGCATACTGGGTATCGACCCCGGCTCACGCCTGACCGGCTACGGGCTGATCGACTGTGAGGGTAATGCCTCCCGCTACGTGGCGAGCGGTTGCCTGCAGGTCTCGGGCGATACCCTGTCCGACAGGCTGGGCCTGATTTTTCGCGAGTTGAGTGAACTGGTGGCCGAGTTCCGGCCGCAGCAATTTGCCATCGAGAGTGTTTTCATGCACCGCAACGCCGACTCCGCCCTGAAACTGGGCCAGGCGCGCGGTGCGGCAATCTGTGCCGCAGTCACTTCCAGCCTGCCGGTGGCCGAGTACGCGCCGCGCGAAATCAAGCAGGCGGTGGTCGGCAAGGGCGGCGCCGACAAGCAGCAGGTGCAGCACATGGTGCGGGTGCTGCTGAACCTGGTGGAGACCCCGCAGGCGGATGCCGCGGACGCACTGGCCATTGCGCTTTGCCACAGTTTCCGTGACCAGGCCCTGCAGCGTGTAGCGCAGGCGACACTGCTGAGCGGAGGGCGCCTGCGGTGATCGGTTTTCTGCGTGGCGTGTTACGCGAGAAGCAGCCCCCCGGCCTGTTGCTGGACGTACAGGGCGTCGGTTACGAGGTGAATGCGCCGATGACCACTTTCTACGATTTGCCGGCTGTGGGCGAGACCATTACCCTGTTTACCCACCTCGCGGTGCGTGAGGATGCGCACACCCTGTACGGTTTCAGCAAGCTTTCCGACCGCACCCTGTTTCGGACCCTGATCAAGGTGAACGGCGTCGGTGCAAAAATGGCGCTGACCATCCTGTCGGGTATGGATGCCGGCGTGTTCGCTGCCTGTGTGCAGGCCGGCGATACAGCGGCGCTGGTCCGGCTGCCCGGCGTAGGTAAAAAGACGGCTGAGCGGCTGGTGGTGGAAATGCGCGACCGGCTGGCAGACGGGGACACGGCCGGCGCCGCGACCGGTCCGACTTCAGCGCCACCGGATGTTGCCAACCCGGTCGAGGAGGCGGTCAGCGCCCTGGTCGCGCTGGGCTACAAACCCCAGGATGCCAGTCGCATGGTGCGCGCCGTCGAGACGCGAGAGCTGGCCACCGAAGACATTATAAGAACCGCCCTGCAGGCCACGGTAAAGAAATAAGGCAGCGCCGGAGTGGCGGCAGGCCTGCGCTTGCCGCGATGTTCCCCGGCAGGGTTGTGTCCCGGCCCGCTCAGGTATCCGGCGGTGGCATCGGCAGCCCGGACAGCTTGCAGAGTTCGTGCACCGGGTCGGTGTGAAACAGACTGTAGATGTGTTGCTCGTAGGCCTTCTGATCGTGGAACTGGTCGCCCTTGCCCTTGCCCAGTGTGACCACCATGGTGTGCATGGTCGGGCACTTCTGGTGTTCCTCGTAGTACTCGCGGAAGTAGCCGATCAGTTCCCAGTGATCGACGAACAGTTCGATACCCTCCTCCTTCGCCAGCGCCTCGGCGAATGCTTCGCTCCAGTCGTCCAGGTTGCACAGAAAGCCCTGTTCATTGGTCTCTATGGTCTTCCCGTTGATGTTGAATTGTCTTGTCATGTATCTCTCCATGGGTGCGGCGCAAAATCGGTACAACACCCCAAGCGTAGACGACAAAACCGACCGGTCAAGGTAGACGAATGTTTTCGCCAGGGTCGTGCAAACCTGGCATGGCAGACAGGATGTTTCCGCTGCCGGCGGTACGTGAACTTGCGCCCGGTTGCCGGGTCAAATGGTCTGGTAACACTGCCGGGGGGCCGTGCGTGGGATATCGACAGTGGTTGTCAGTTCTGCAGTTCCGTCTGCTTCCGGGGCAGGGGGCGCGCTGGGTAATATACCCCCTGCTGGTGGTCGGGCTGTTGTATTATTTCGGGCCGCGTTACCTGTATGCCGGGCCTGCGAACGGCTTTGATCTCGGCGCATCGCTGGTGCCGGTCGGGGAGATCGAACCGGGTGGTCCGCCACGCGACGGGATCCCTGCCATCGACCACCCGCATTTTGTCAGCGCCGCGCAGGCGGATTTCCTGGCTGACGACGACCGCGTGTTAGGCATTGACCGTAACGGAATACGCAAGGCCTACGCAGTCCGTATCCTCAATTACCACGAAATCGTCAATGACCGTTACGGTCACGACGCGGTGCTGGTCAGCTATTGCCCGCTGTGCGGAACCGGTATGGCATTCCTGGCCCCGGTCGATGGCCCGGCACGGAGTTTTGGTGTATCGGGCCTGCTGTACAACAGCGATATGTTGCTGTACGACCGGGAGACCGATTCGCTCTGGTCACAGCTGATGAAACAGGCCATCAGCGGGCCGTTACGTGGCCAGCGCCTGCAGCAGATCGCGATGGCCCATACCAGCTGGCGCGACTGGCGCAGCCGGCACCCGGATACCCTGGTGTTGTCCACCGATACCGGTAGCCGGCGAGACTATACCCGTTCGCCATACGCCGGCTATGAAGACAGCCCTGAACTCTATTTTCCGGTCCGTCATACGGATACACGTTATCACCCCAAAGAGCCGGTCATCGGCCTGAGCGTGGGTGATGTCCACAAGGCATACCCCTTTAGTGAATTGTCGCGCACGCAGGGGCTTGTGCAGGATCGCGTTGCCGGACGGGAGGTGCAGGTGTATTACGACCGTCACAACCGCACCGGCCGGGTGCTCGCGGCGGACGGCAGCGAGCTTCCCTCCACCATCAGCTACTGGTTCGCCTGGCTGGCTTTTCACCCGGACTCCGGGGTCTACACAGCGCCCTGAGCACACCCTGTACCGGGCCCGTTCCAGCCTGTATCCTCATGGTCATGATCGAGCCCGACCGCATTGTGACCGCCGGCGCCTCAAAGGAGGATGAAGCTCTCGACCGTGCCATCCGTCCCAAAACGCTGGCAGACTACGTGGGGCAGCCCCAGGTGACCGAGCAGATGGAAATTTTCATCGAGGCGGCGCGGCGCAGGAGCGATGCACTGGATCACGTGCTCATTTTCGGTCCCCCGGGGCTGGGTAAAACCACCCTGGCCCACATCATTGCCAACGAAATGGGCGCCAACCTGCGCCATAGTGCAGGACCGGTGCTGGAAAAACAGGGCGACCTGGCGGCGCTGCTCACCAACCTGGAACCGCACGACGTCCTGTTCGTGGACGAGATACACCGTCTCAGCCCGGTGGTGGAGGAGATTCTCTACCCGGCCATGGAAGACTACCAGCTGGATATCGTGATTGGCGAAGGGCCGGCGGCGCGTTCCATCAAACTGGACCTGCCGCCGTTCACCCTGGTTGGTGCGACCACGCGAGCGGGTTTGTTGACCTCGCCGTTGCGGGACCGTTTCGGCATCGTGCAACGCCTGGAGTTCTACAACAGCCGTGATCTGGCCACCATCCTGAAGCGCTCGGCGCATATCCTGGGTATCCAGGTGGACGAGGAAGGCGCGCTGGCCCTGGCAAAACGCTCGCGCGGTACGCCGCGTATCGCCAACCGCCTGCTGCGCCGCGTGCGCGACTACGCGGAAATCAAGGCGCAGGGCGTGGTGTCCGCCACAGTGGTCGAACGTGCCATGCAGATGCTGGATGTCGACACGCAGGGTTTTGATGCCCAGGACCGGCGCCTGCTGCGCACCATCATTGAAAAGTTCGACGGCGGGCCGGTGGGCGTGGATAACCTGGCGGCGGCGATCGGCGAAGAAAAAGGCACCATAGAAGATGTGCTGGAACCCTACCTGATCCAGCAGGGGTATATTATCCGTACACCGCGCGGGCGCATGGCAACGCGTAACGCTTACCTGCAGGTCGGCCTGAAACCACCCCGGCGTGAAGGTGAGACGCTGCCGCTGATAGAGGATTGAGGTCGGCTATCGACCACCTGCCTCACCGTACACCGTAGAAGAAGGTCGCCGCCATTGCGAGGCGCATGGCGCCGCGGCCACCTTTCCGGCAGCGCGCCGGACTGAAGCCCTGTCCGGCCGTTATCACGGCAGGCGCAGCGTACGCGTGTCGGCCCTTCTTTGCCGTGACGGCAACCAGGGTGCCAGTTGCCGCATGACTTTCTCGGCGGTCGCCCGGTACGAGGTCAGCTTGCCCCCGTAGATACTCAGCACCCGCGGACAGTGGCTCCTGTCCACGTGCAGCACGGTATCCCTGGAACGATGGAAAGCGGCGCGGCTGGCTTTGGGCAACACGCGCAGACCGGCAAAGGCGTCGATGACCTGTGTGGCATCCAGGGTCTGTGCGAAGTAGTGGTTGTACACCTCCAGCAGGTAGCTGATTTCCCTGTCCAGTGGTCGAACCTCCTCCGGCTTGCCGGTAAACAGGGATTCCGTGGTTCCCAGCAGGATGTGGTTTTGCCAGGGCATAACGAACACAGCGCGCCCGTCCTGCGGGGCTTCCAGGTAATACATGCCCTGGCGCAGCTGGCCCGGGATGACCAGGTGCGCGCCCTGTACCAGGTCGATTTCCAGTGGACGGGCAAGGGGTTCCGTGCGTTCCAGTACCCGGTTGACCCAGGGTCCTGAGGCGTTGACCAGTACTCCTGCACTGATTTTGCCGCCGGCGTCACTTCCCTGGCAGGCAACCAGGCACTGGTCGGTGTCGCAAATAATGTGTTCAACGCGGCACTGGTAGCGGATTTCGGCGCCGAGTGTGGTGGCGGACGCCAGTACCGCACGGGT
>JALSRZ010000172.1 GCA_026984515.1 Thiohalobacter sp.
ACCATCGAGGTGCCGGTGGGCATGGTGTCTCCGGGGACCAGTTCGGCGTCACAGCCGTAGCCCTTGTCGAGGATGAAACGGTCGATGTTGGCGAGCAGTGAAGCGGAATTCCAGTTCATGTCGGCGATGGTTACGCGTCCGCAGTCAGACGCGGCGCTGGCGGGCGTGATGCCCAGTGCAAACAGCAGTATCAGGGCGAAAAGTCGATACATTCGGTGTCTCCTGGTGTCGTCAGCCGTTGACGGCTGTCAAGTGATTGATAATCGGGCGGAATGTCGGTCCCTGCCAGAACAAAACACCAGGACGCGGACTCGATGTACAGCGGGTTTCGATGAAATGCGCCCTTTCCGGGCAGGATGAACGGCGTTTGACGAACACCCTAACAATTTGCAGCGGGGAGATCAAACTCGCTTCCCAGACGGATGGAGGTGATGCACAATCGGTTTTTCTATGCGATAACCCGGAGAGATTTCAATGAATCCCCGTTTTGTGACAGGATGGGTCCTGTTTCTGTTGCTGCTGCCCCTGATGGCCCCGGCACAGCAACACACACCGATGCAACACGAGCGAATGAATGCAGAGCACATGACTGCGCCGATGAGTGATGAACGGCAGTGGGTGAAGGTCCCTGAGGTCCTGCGCAGCCACATGCTGGCGAACATGCGCGACCACCTCAAGACCCTGAATCGACTCCATGGATTGCTGGGTTCGGGCCGGTTCGAGGAAGCGGCCGATCTTGCGGAGCAGCGGCTGGGCCTGGCATCGTTGCAACTGCACGGCGCAAGCCGCATCGGCCCCTACATGCCAAAGCGCATGGCCGAGATCGGTACCGGCATGCACAAGGCGGCCAGCCGTTTTGCGCTGGCCGCACGGGATGCGGCGGTCAACGGCAATGTCAGCGCGGCGCTCAACGCCCTGGCCGATGTCACTGCCCAGTGCGTGGCCTGTCACGACGGTTACCGGGTGCAGTAGCCGGCTCCTCCAGCCCCTCGATGATGGGGCAGCCGTCCTCGGCGCCGCGGCACAGATTGAGCAGCAGCGTCAGCTCGGTGCGCAGCTTGCCCAGTTCCTCCAGGTGCGATTCCACCTGCTGCAGCTTGTTTTGGGTCATGCGGCGGATGTCTTCCCGGGCATGCTGCGGATCTTCCCGCATCTGCAACAGCTCGCCGATCTCTGCAAGGGTGAAATTCATCTTCTGAGCCCGTGCGATGAAACGCAGCCGCGACAGGTCGCGCTCCCGGTACAGACGCCGTCCGCCGGCGTTGCGGGGCACATCCACCAGCAGCCCGATCTTTTCGTAGTAGCGCAGGGTATCGGCGCTGAGGCCGGTCTTGCCGACGATGTCGCCGATGCTGTATCGGGGCTGATCGAGGTCCGTGTGGGTGTCAGTCATGGCGGGCTACATGCTGCTGGGAATGATGAAGAAATATTCGTTGAGCAGGTACAGTCCGCTGAGTATCAGCACGACCCCGGACAGGATTTCGATACCCCGTTGATGGCGGCTGAAGCCGCGCAGCGATTCGAGCCAG